>NZ_JALHLX010000026.1 GCF_022844385.1 Hydrogenophaga sp.
CGGAACACGCCGGCGTGCTGCTGCATGGTCGCACGCAGGTCGTTGGCCACATCTTGTGCGTACTCGCCGCCGGTGGTGTTGTCCAGTCGGGCCAGGCGCGCCAGGGTCTTGTCGGCGGCGTCCACCGGCAGGGGTTTGTGCACCTTGTTCTTGTCGTTGAACTGCACGATGTGGTTGCCGGCGGCGCGGCCGAACACCAGCAGATCGAGCAGCGAGTTGGTGCCCAGGCGGTTGGCCCCGTGCACGCTCACGCAGGAGCATTCGCCCACGGCGTACAGACCGTTGACCACAGCCTGGCCGCCGTTGCCGTCGGGCGTGACGACCTGGCCGTTGATGTTGGTCGGAATGCCGCCCATCTGGTAGTGGATGGTGGGCACCACGGGGATCGGCTCGCGCGTGATGTCCACGTTGGCGAAGTTCACACCGATCTCGTACACGGACGGCAGGCGCTTGTGGATGGTTTCGGCGCCCAGGTGGTCCAGCTTCAAGAGCACGTAGTCCTTGTTCGGACCACAGCCACGGCCTTCCTTGATCTCCTGGTCCATGCAGCGCGAGACGAAGTCGCGCGGTGCCAGATCTTTCAGTGTGGGCGCATAGCGCTCCATGAAGCGCTCGCCTTCGCTGTTGAGCAGAATCGCGCCTTCGCCACGGCAGCCTTCGGTCAGCAGCACGCCGGCACCAGCCACGCCAGTGGGGTGGAACTGCCAGAACTCCATGTCTTCCAGCGGGATCCCGGCGCGCGCCGCCATGCCCAGGCCATCACCGGTGTTGATGAAGGCGTTGGTGGAGGCTGTGAAGATGCGGCCCGCTCCGCCGGTGGCCAGCAGCGTGGTCTTGGCTTCCAGCACGTAGGTCTCGCCGGTTTCCATCTCGAGTGCGGTCACGCCGAGCACGTCGCCGCTGGCATCGCGGATCAAATCGAGCGCCATCCACTCCACAAAGAAAGTGGTGCGGGCCTGCACGTTCTGCTGGTAGAGCGTGTGCAGCATGGCGTGACCGGTGCGGTCGGCGGCGGCGCAGGCGCGTTGCACCGGCTTTTCACCGTAGTTGGCGGTGTGGCCGCCGAAGGGGCGCTGGTAGATGGTGCCGTCGGGATTGCGGTCGAACGGCATGCCGAAGTGCTCGAGCTCGTAGACGACCTTGGGCGCTTCGCGGCACATGAACTCGATCGCATCCTGGTCGCCGAGCCAGTCGGAGCCCTTGATGGTGTCGTAGAAGTGGTAGTGCCAGTTGTCCTCGTTCATGTTGCCGAGCGAGGCGCCGATGCCGCCTTGTGCGGCCACCGTGTGCGAGCGGGTCGGGAACACCTTGGAGAGCACGGCCACCTTGAGGCCGGCGCGCGCCAGTTGCAGCGAGGCGCGCATGCCGGAACCGCCGGCACCGACGATGACAACGTCGAACTGACGCTTGGGAAGATTTGCGGTAGCGGTCATTGTTTCAGAGCCTCCAGAGAACTTGAACGGCCCAGCCCAGACAGGACAGGAGCCAAACCATGGTGAACACGTGCAACACCAGGCGGATGCCCGCGGGCTTGACGTAGTCCATCCAGATGTCGCGCATTCCGACCCACACGTGGTAGGTCAGGGCGAGAAAGACGGCAAAGGTCAGGGCCTTCATCCACTGGGCGGAGAAGATGCCGGCCCAGCTGTCGTAGCCGATCGGGCCGCTGGTGAAGAGCACCTGCACCAACAGGATCAGGGTGAACACGGCCATGATGGCCGCCGTGATGCGCTGGGCGAGCCAGTCGCGCAGACCGTAGTGGGCGCCGGTGACGACGCGTTTGGAACCGTAGTTGACAGACATATCCAATTTCCTAATCAGTTGGGGTCAGAGCTGAAGATCTGACCCGCAAATCAATACAACCCGAACAGCTTGGCGCCGAGCAGCACCGTGAGGCCAATGCTCAGCACCAGCGTGAAGATGGCGGAGGACTTGCCGAATTCCTTGCTCACGGCATGGCGCGCGTCCATGTAGAGGTGGCGCACTCCGGCGATCAGGTGGTGCAGGTAGGCCCAGATCAGGGCCAGCACCACCAACTTGAAGAACCAGCCAGGTACAAAGCCCAGGCCCGCAGAGAAAGCCGCGCTGAAGCGCTCGAACGAAATCTCGGAAGACACCGAGGTGTCGAACAGCCAGACGATCAGGGGCAACAGGATGAACATCAGGCCACCGCTGGCGCGGTGCAGGATCGAGACCCAGCCCGCGGGTGGCAGGCGATAGGTGGTGAGATCCTTGAATGCGTTGATGTTGCGGAACTCGGGCCGCTTCTTGGTCAACTCGGTCATGGTGGGGACTTTCTTGCGCGGAGTGGGGCGGGGAAGGGATGTCGGTGATGTAACGCGTTGGTAACTGCAACCACCGAGTGTCAAATTCTATTGCAACGCACCATACCGAAGGCTGACATCGTCTGCAGGTGCGGGGCTATCAAGGACATAGCACCCACGGCTCAGCTCAGTTCGTTGCGGTAGTGACGGGTATCGGTGCGGTAAAGGCCGCGTCGCAGTTCCATCGGGGTGTCGTTGTAGGTGAATGCCAGGCGCTCGACGCTGAGCAGTGGCGAACCCTCGGCCACGCCCAGCAGGCTGGCGGTTTCGCTGTCGGCGGCCACCGCCTTGATCTTTTCGACCGCGCGCACCATGCGCACACCAAACTGGGCTTCAAACAAGGCGTACATCGGGCCCTTGTCGTCCGCCAGGGTTTCCAGGGTCAGACCTTTGAAGGGCACGCCGGGCAGCCAGAGTTCTTCGAGGATGGCGGGCACCTGGGCGAAGGTGAGAACACGCTTGACCTGCAGCACCGGGTCGCCGGTGCGCAGGGCGAGCTGGCGCGCCACCTCGGCGGGTGCGCGCAGGCGGCGGCATTCAATGATGCGACGTTCGGCCGGGCCCTGGTCTTCCAGAGAGCCGGTGTCGGGCAGCAGGCGCAAGAAGCGGTACTGGATGTGTTGCTCGGAGTGCGTGGCCACGAACGTGCCCTTGCCCTGGCGGCGAACCAGCAGGTTGTCGGTGGCCAGCTCGTCGATGGCTTTTCGCACCGTGCCCTGGCTGACCTTGAAGCGGGCGGCCAGGTCGAATTCGCTCGGGATCATGTCGCCCGGCTTCCACTCGCTGGCCTGCAGGCTGCGCAGGATCAGTGTCTTGATCTGCTGGTAGAGCGGGCTGAAGGCAGGTGCGCTGTGCTCGGAGGCGCCAACGTCGGGCGTGTTGCGGCCGTCGTTCGGAGGCGCGTCGGGGGAGTTGAGGGGGGTCGTTGCCATGGTGTTGGGTGCGTCCGCGGGCGGCGCACGAGGGTCGAATCATATCTTATATAAGACATAAGACAAATTGACGTATCAGGGTTTGCGAGGGTACACTCCCGGGCTGACCTGGACCCACCAGCAGCGCGCCTTTGGCCTGCTTCTGCCGCCTTTGTCTCGGGGTGTTCGCTCCCCAACCCCATCCCCTTCCTCTCGTCTCATTCTGGAGTTCTCACCATGCAAAAGAAGCCCGTTCGTGTTGCCGTCACCGGCGCCGCTGGCCAGATCGGTTACGCCCTGCTGTTTCGCATCGCTTCGGGCGAAATGCTCGGCAAAGACCAGCCCGTGATCCTGCAACTGCTGGAAATCCCGGACGAGAAAGCCCAGAAGGCGCTCAAGGGCGTGATGATGGAAATCGACGATTGCGCCTTCCCGCTGCTGGCCGGCATGGAAGCCCACAGCGACCCGATGACCGCGTTCAAGGACACCGACTACGCGCTGCTGGTGGGTTCGCGTCCACGCGGCCCCGGCATGGAGCGCGCCGAGCTGCTCGCCATCAACGGTGCCATCTTCACCGCCCAGGGCAAGGCTCTGAACGCCGTGGCCTCGCGCAACGTCAAGGTGCTGGTGGTCGGCAACCCGGCCAACACCAACGCCTACATTGCGATGAAGAGCGCGCCCGATCTGAAGCCGGGCAACTTCACCGCCATGCTGCGCCTGGACCACAACCGCGCCGCCTCGCAGATCGCCGCCAAGACCGGCAAGCCGGTGGCCAGCATCAAGAAACTGGCTGTGTGGGGCAACCACTCGCCCACCATGTACGCCGACTACCGCTTCGCCACCATCGACGGCGCGTCGGTCAAGGACATGATCAACGACCAGGTCTGGAACAAGGACGTGTTCCTGCCGACGGTCGGCAAGCGCGGCGCGGCCATCATCGAAGCACGTGGCCTGTCGTCTGCTGCGTCGGCCGCCAACGCCGCCATCGACCACATGCGCGACTGGGCGCTGGGCACGAAGGGCGAGTGGGTCACCATGGGCATTCCTTCGCAAGGCTGGTACGGCATTCCGAAAGACATGATGTTCGGTTTCCCCGTCACCTGCGAAAACGGTGAATACAAGGTCGTTGAAGGCCTGGAGATCGACGCTTTCTCGCAGGAATGCATCAACAAGACCCTGGCCGAGCTGCAGGGTGAACAAGACGGCGTCAAGCACCTCCTGTAACCGGCTGGTAACCCGCCTTGGCCTCCATCGATCCGAGACACATCCTGTTGGGTTCACAGGCTGGCGCGTTTGCGCTGCCGGTCTGCGACCACTACAGCGGGGTGGAAGTGCGGATGAAGAAAAGCCTGGCACTGCAGGCCGAGATGACTGAAGAGTTCGGCACCTGCGTGTTCGACGTGACGCTGGACTGCGAAGACGGCGCGCCGGTGGGCGGGGAGGGCGAACACGCCCTGCTCGTCGCCGAACTGGCCCTGGCTGCCGCACCGAAAGCGCGCGTGGCTGTTCGGGTGCACCCGGTGGACCACCCGGCGTTCGACGCCGACGTGGTCACCATCGCCGGCCGCGCGGCTCAGCGCCTCGCGCACCTGATGGTGCCCAAGGTCGAGTCGGTGGCCGACGTTCAGCGGGCCGTGGCCGCGCTTGACGCCGCAGGCGCGCCGGCGCTGCCGCTGCACGTGCTGATCGAATCGCCTGCGGCGGTGCATCGCGCCTTCAACATTGCCGCCCACCCCCGCGTGCAGAGCCTGAGCTTCGGCCTGATGGACTTTGTGTCGGCGCACGGTGGGGCCATCCCTGCCGACGGCATGAGTGTGGCCGGCCAGTTCGGCCACCCGCTGGTGCTGCGCGCCAAGCTCGAGATCGCCTCGGCCTGCCACGCGCACGGCAAGGTGCCTTCGCACTGTGTGGTCACCGAGTTCAAGGACCTGGCTGCGCTGCAGACCGCCGCACGCACAGCAGCCCGCGAACTGGGCTACACGCGCATGTGGAGCATCCACCCCGACCAGATCCGCCCCATCCTGGCCGCGTTTGCCCCTTCAGAGCGCGAGGTCGACACCGCAGCCGCCCTGATCGAACACGCCATGGCCGCCAGTTGGGCACCGGTGCAGTTCGAAGGTCGCCTGCACGACCGCGCGAGTTACCGCTACTACTGGCAGGTGCTGGAGCGCGCGCACCACACCGGTTTGCCGCTGCCCGAACCCCTGCAACCGTATTTCGACGAGCCGGCCGCCGAGCGGCATTGAGCTTGCGTGACTTGTCCCTGTCTGTTTTCTGATCCCCACGAACATCCCTTCCCACTGGAGAACGCCATGTCCAACACCTTCCTCACCGACTACCGCGCCCACACCGCCGAACGCGCGGCCCTGGGCATTCCGCCGCTGCCGCTGGACGCGAAGCAGGTTGCCGACCTGATCGAACTGGTCAAAGCGCCGCCGGCCGGGGAAGACGCGTTCCTGATGGACCTGCTCACGCACCGCGTGCCACCGGGTGTGGACGACGCCGCCAAGGTGAAGGCGAGCTTCCTGGCCGCCGTGGCGCATGGCGACATCGCTGTGGGCCTGGTTTCCAAGGCCAAGGCCACCGAGCTGCTGGGCACCATGGTGGGCGGCTACAACGTGCACCCGCTGATCGACCTGCTCGACCAGGCCGATGTGGCGGCGGTGGCGGCCGAAGGCCTGAAGAAGACGCTGCTGATGTTCGACTTCTTCAACGACGTGGCGGCCAAGGCCAAAGCCGGCAACGCCAAGGCCAAGGAAGTGATCGAGAGCTGGGCCAACGCCGAGTGGTTCACCACGCGCCCCGAAGTGCCGAAGTCCATTACCGTGACCGTGTTCAAGGTGCCCGGCGAGACCAACACCGACGACCTGTCGCCCGCGCCTGACGCCTGGAGCCGCCCCGACATTCCGCTGCACTACCTGGCCATGCTGAAGAATACGCGCGAAGGCGCGGCCTTCAAGCCCGAAGAAGACGGCAAGCGCGGCCCGATGCAGTTCATTGAAGACCTGAAGAAAAAGGGTCATCTGGTGGCCTATGTGGGCGACGTGGTGGGCACCGGCTCCAGCCGCAAGTCGGCCACCAACTCGGTGATCTGGGCCACGGGGCAAGACATTCCTTTCGTGCCCAACAAGCGCTTTGGCGGTGTGACGCTGGGCGGCAAGATCGCGCCCATCTTCTTCAACACGCAGGAAGATTCGGGCTCGCTGCCGATCGAGGTGGACGTGAGCAAACTCGAGATGGGCGACGTCGTCGACGTGATGCCCTACGACGGCAAGATCGTTCGCAACGGCGAAACCGTGGTCGAGTTCAAACTCAAGAGCGATGTGCTGTTCGACGAAGTGCGCGCCGGTGGCCGCATCAACCTGATCATCGGCCGCTCGCTCACCGCCAAGGCGCGCGAGTTCCTGGGTCTGCCGGCGTCCACGCTGTTCCGCCTGCCGACCACGCCCGTGGCCACCAACGCCGGCTACACGCTGGCGCAAAAGATGGTGGGCCGCGCGGTCGGTCTGCCCGAAGGTTTTGGCGTGCGCCCCGGCACCTACTGTGAGCCGCGCATGACCACCGTGGGCAGCCAGGACACCACCGGCCCCATGACGCGCGACGAGCTGAAAGACCTGGCCTGCCTGGGCTTCAGTGCCGACCTGGTGATGCAGTCCTTCTGCCATACCGCGGCCTACCCGAAACCGGTGGACGTGAAGACCCACCGTGAGCTGCCAGCCTTCATCAGCAACCGCGGCGGCGTGGCCCTGCGCCCCGGTGACGGCGTGATCCACAGCTGGCTCAACCGCCTGCTGCTGCCCGACACCGTGGGCACCGGTGGCGACTCGCACACCCGTTTCCCCATCGGCATCAGCTTCCCTGCCGGTTCCGGCCTGGTGGCGTTCGGTGCGGCCACTGGCGTGATGCCGCTGGACATGCCCGAGTCGGTGCTGGTGCGCTTCAAGGGCCAGATGCAGCCCGGCATCACGCTGCGCGATCTGGTGCACGCCATTCCGCTGTACGCCATCCGCGCTGGTCTGCTGACCGTGGCCAAGGCCGGCAAGAAGAACGTGTTCTCCGGCCGCATCCTGGAAATCGAAGGTCTTCCCGATCTGAAGGTGGAGCAGGCGTTTGAGCTGTCCGACGCGTCGGCCGAGCGCTCCGCTGCGGGTTGCACCGTCAAGCTCAACCCCGAGCCGATCAAGGAATACCTCACCAGCAACGTGGTGCTGATGAAGAACATGATCGCCGACGGTTACGCCGACGCGCGCACGCTGGCTCGCCGCATCGAGAAAGTGGAAGCCTGGCTCGCCAACCCGAGCCTGCTGGAAGCCGACAAGGACGCCGAATACGCCGCCGTGATCGAGATCGACCTGGCCGACCTCACCGAGCCCGTGCTGTGCTGCCCGAACGACCCGGACGACGCCCGACTGCTGAGCGAAGTGGCCGGTGCGAAGATCGACGAGGTGTTCATCGGTTCGTGCATGACCAACATCGGTCACTTCCGCGCAGCTTCCAAGCTGCTCGAAGGCAAGCGCGACATCCCGGTGAAGCTGTGGATCGCACCGCCCACCAAGATGGACGCGGCCGAGCTGACCAAGGAAGGCCACTACGGCGTGTTCGGCACCGCCGGTGCGCGCACCGAAATGCCGGGCTGCTCGCTTTGCATGGGCAACCAGGCGCAGGTGCGCGAAGGCGCCACCGTGGTCTCCACCTCCACGCGCAACTTCCCCAACCGCCTGGGCAAAAACACCAACGTGTACCTGGCCTCAGCCGAGCTGGCGGCCATCGCGTCCAAGCTGGGCCGCATCCCCACCGTGGCCGAGTACCAGGCCGACATGGGCGTGATCAACAAGGACGGCAGCCAGATCTACAAGTACCTGAACTTCGACCAGATCCCGGAGTACACCGAAGCTGCAAAAACGTTGACGGCCTGACCGTATCGCGCGCTGAATCAAAGCCGCTGCTGTTGCAGCGGCTTTTTTACGTCTGTGCGGCGATGGTGCGCAGCAGCCCGGCGCTTCTGTCGTCTGCCGGAAAAAAGGTCTCCAGCGCCAGCTCCTGCAGCGTGATGTCCACCGGCGAGCCGAACACCGTGGTGGTGCTCACGAGTTGAAGCACGCCATGCCCTGTGTGGAACTGGAACGGCATGAGCACGCCTGGGTGTTCTCCCGCCAACGCCACAGGCGCAGCCCCCGACGCATCCGGATAGCCTTGGAGCTCGTCCAGCAGCGCGACCAGCACCGCGTCGCCGGTGACGCGGATTTGCTGGCGCAGCCGCTCGAACAGGTGCTCGCGCCATTGCCGTAAGTTGGCGATGCGCGGTGCCAGACCCTGCGGGTGCAGGCTCAGGCGCAACACATTCACCGGGCCTTGCAGCAGTTCGGGCGCAGCACCCGCCATGAGCAGGGGCACCAGGCGGTTGTGCATCACGAGGTTCCAGTGGCGGTCCATGGCCAGCGCGGGCCAGGGTTCGTGGCATTCGAGGATGCGCTGCACCGCCGCGCGTGCCGAGGCCATGCCGGGGTCGTCCAGCGTCCGCGCGCGGTACATGGGCGCAAAGCCTGCCGCCACCAGCCAGGCGTTGCGCTCGCGCAGCGGCACATCGAGCCGCTCCACCAGGCGCAGCACCATCTCGCGGCTCGGGCTGGCGCGGCCGGTTTCCACACAGCTCAGGTGACGCGTGGAGACCTCGGCCACGTGGGCCAGGTCCATCTGGCTGAAGCGCCGGCGCTGGCGCCAGTGGCGCAGGTGCTCACCAAATGAGGTGGGTGGGGCGCTGCGGTGGGGAAGGGCGGAGGTGTCCATGGAGCGCATGTTAGGGCGGGCGGGGCGTCACGGCCATGACCTGTGAGGTCATCGACGCGGTGCACATCCCGGGCCAGCATGAGGGCCTGTTCAACCACCGCAAGGAGTGCTTCCATGTCCCTCATCGCTCAACTCTCATCACCCGCCGTCCTTCGCCGCGTGCTCGCGTTCGACGCGTTGTCGGGCGCCGGCACCGGCGTGCTGCACCTGCTGCTGGCGCCCATGCTTTCAACGTGGCTCGGTTTGCCCGGAACCTTGTTGCAGGCATCGGGCATCGCAATCTTCGGGTTTGTCGCCTTGGCCGCCTGGCTCGCCTTTCAAACGTCGCCGCCGCGCGGCGCGCTCATGGCGATCGTGGCGCTCAACTTCGCGTGGGCGATCGGCTGCCTCTGGCTGGCGTTTGACGGTGCGGTCAGCGCCACGCCATGGGGCGTTGTGTACCTGCTGGTGCAGGCGGTCGTGGTGTTCGTGCTGGCCGAACTGCAATGGATGGGCTCGCGTCGGCTCGCCCGTTCGACTCGGCAGCCCCTGGCTGCTTGAGCCGGTGACCCAAACAAAAAAGGCGGCCCGAAGGCCGCCTGTTTTGTGTCCGAAGACAGGGAGCGATCAGCGCGTGCCGGTCACTTCCACGTCAACGCGGCGGTCAGGCTGCAGGCAGGCCACGAGCGCTGCGGTGCGGGTGTTGCCCTTGCAGTCTTCGGGCTTGGTCACGGGCATGCTTTCGCCCTTGCCAACGGCCGAGATCTTCGAGCTGTCCAGGCGACCGTTGGTCACGAGGTAGTTCTTGACGGCCATGGCACGCTCTTCCGACAGCTTCTGGTTGTAGGCGTCCGAACCGAGGCGGTCGGTGTGGCCTTCGACGGTCACGGTCTGGTAGTTGGCGGTCGACAGGTCACGGGCGAACTTGTCGAGTTCGGCGCGGCCTTCGGGTTTCACGGTGGACGCGTCAAAGCCGAACAGCGACTCGGCCGACATGCTCACGCGCTGGGGCATTGGTGCCGGTGCGGGCATCGGGGCTGGCGCAGGAGCCGGTGCCTGCACGATGGGTGCGGGCATGGGTGCTGGAGCCGGTGCCACGTAAGGCGCAGGTGCTGCGGCCACATAGGCGGGGGCACGGTTGAACGGGAACACCAGGCCCACGGTCAGCATGTCGACGTTGGTGCGGCCATTCACGCCGTTGTTGACCCGGTAGCGCTCGAGCTCGGTGCGGATCCACATGGAGCGGCTCAGTTCGTACTGAAGGCCCAGACCGACCTTGGCGTTGGCCTTGGTGTCGTTGCGGTCCTGCACGCCGGCGAGCGTGGCGCCCGGACCGGTGAACGATGCACGGGTGCGGCCCATGGCCACGCCAACGCGACCCAGCACCGAGAAACGCTCGGTGATCGGCAGTGTGCCGACCAGGTCCAGGTTCAGGCCGCGCATGCGGGTGTCGTTGTTGAACGCGCCGTTGGGGGTGGTGGACGAGAAGGTCGACTTGCCCAGATCGAAGTAACCACCTTCAACCGCGATGTTGCGGTTGAACTGGTAGCCGCCGAACAGCTTGTAGCCGGTGTCCTTTTCATCGCTGCTGAAGCCGGTGGCCGGGCCGTTCGGTGCGCCTGCGCCGAGAAGGCCATTGGCCACAGCGGCTTCGTCCACCTTGGAGCGAGCTTCACCAGCGGACACGCCGCCGTAGAAGAAACCAGGTTCCTGGTATTGGGCAAAAGCCGACGTGGCGGCAACGGAGAGGACGGCGAGTGTCAGTGCGCTGAAGGCGTGACGGGATTTCATGGTGGGCTTTCGAGAGGCTTGGAACTTCGTTTGCACGAAGGGATTTCAGCAACGTGAGCACACCATGGAGTGGCAGGCGTCTCGTTGTCAGACCCGTTTGTAGTTGTGCGTCTGTGCAGGGTCTGTGCGTTTGCAGACACAGCGTGTGCGGGGTTGTTTTGTGGACACAACTGTGTTGTGCCGTCACAAAGAACGCATCGGCGGATGTGGGCTACCGAACAGATGTTTTGTGTGCCGGGAACTAGTCTCCAAGCACACCGATGAGGTCCATGCACTGCGCATGTGTTTTGTCGGTCGGACCGTGCAACCTGCGCAACCGCTCAAGCCACGGTCACTGACCCCTCAAGGAACATTCCATGAAAAAAGCTCTACTGCTGATCGCCGTTGCATCCACCTTCGTTCTGGCCGCTTGCGACCGTGAACCCGTCATCGTGAACTCACCGGCTTCCACCGTCCCAGGCCCAGCGGGTCCTGCAGGCGCCACGGGTGACACCGGCTCGACCGGCTCCACGGGTTCGATGGGCTCCACCGGCTCCACCGGCGCAACCGGTTCCACGGGTTATACCGGCAACACTGGCGCCACCGGTGACACGGGCGCAACCGGCAGCACTGGCGCCACGGGCGACACCGGCAAGACCGGTGGCGGCACCGTGATCGTGGTGCCACCTGCTGAACCTGCGAAGTAATCCACGTCTGTTCAACACAAGGAGAACACCATGAGTATTGGAACCATTCTGTTGATCGTGCTGGTCCTGCTGTTGCTGGGTGTGATCCCCAGCTGGAACCACAGCCGCAGCTGGGGCTACGGTCCCAGTGGCGTGCTCGGTGTGGTCTTGATCATCGTGGTCGTGCTGCTGGTCACCGGCAGGCTCTGACTCCCACAAAGGCCCCGCCTTCTCGGCTGACGGCCTCGCAAAAAACCCCCGCAAGATTCATCTTGCGGGGGTTTTTTATGGCTGTGGCCGTGATCAGCGCGTGCCGGTCACTTCCACGTCAACGCGGCGATCGGGCTGCAGGCAGGCCACGAGTGCAGCGGTGCGGGTGTTGCCCTTGCAGTCGCCGGGCTTGGTCACGGGCTGGGTCTCACCCTTGCCCACGGCCGAAATCTTGGAGCTGTCCAGACGACCGTTGGTCACGAGGTGGTTCTTGACGGCGTTGGCGCGCTCTTCCGACAGCTTCTGGTTGTAGGCGTCCGAACCGAGGCGGTCGGTGTGGCCTTCCACCACCACGGTCTGGTAGTTGGTGCCAGCGAGGTCGCGGGCGAACTTGTCGAGCTCGCTGCGGCCTTCGGGCTTCACGGTGGAGGCGTCAAAGCCGAACAGCGACTCGGCCGACAGGCTCACGCGCTGGGGCATCGGCGCGGGTGGAGGTGGTGGAGGGGGCGCCTGCACCACCGCTGGCGGCGGTTGAACCACCACCGGCATCGGCACGGGTGCAGCGGCCATGCGCACCGGCTGCGGCGCCGGGCCTCCGAAGCGGTACACCAGACCCACCGAGAGCATGTCGATGTCACCCTTGTTGCCAATGGCGTCGTTCACGCGGTAGCGCTCCAGTTCCAGCCGCATGGCCATAGCGTCGCTGAATGCGTAGTTCAACCCCACGCCGTACTTGGCATTCGCCTGGCTCTTGCTCGCGGTCGGGTTGCTGACGTTGACCGCGCCGGTGCCGGAGAACCGGTCGTTGGCGCGGGCGTAGTTCACGCCGACCCGGCCCAGTGCCGACAGTTTTCCGGTCAGGGGCAGCGATCCCACAAGGTCCAGGTTGAGACCCCTGACACGCATCTCGCCGTTCAAGGTACCGGTCGGAATCGTGTTCGCGGTGTAGCCGAACTTGCCCAGGTCGAAGTAACCGCCCTCCAACGCAAAGTGCGGACTGAACTGGTACCCGCCAAACAGCTTGAAGCCGGTGGATCGGTCCCGGTCGTTGATGGAGGTGGTTGTGAATCCCTGCGCCTGTAGGCCGCTCGTGATGCGGGGGTCGTCGATTTCGGCACCGGTGCGACCTGCGTTGGCGCCGGCATACCAGCCGGTCGATTGAGCGGTGGCCAGCGGATGGGCGAACAAGGCCAGTGTCAGCAGGCTCAGGGCGCCCGCGCTGGTGTTGAGTGTGGGTTTCATGGTGTTTCCTGGGAGTGTGTGGTGCGCGTGATCAGTCAGGGCGCAGGCACGTTGATCACCGTGTTCACCATCGTGACCGACGCGTCCAGCGACAGCGCGCGTCCATTGAGGGTGGTGATGGCCACGTTGCCCGCGGTGGAGAAGCTCACGCCGGTGCGCGCGATGATGGTGCCTTCCATGGTGCCGCCGCCACCGGCGTTGATGGTGGCCGCGCTGCCGACCTGCCAGTACACGTTCCGCGCCTGCGCGCCGCCAGTCAAAAGCACGCTTTGCGGGAATGCCGCGCCCGGGCCGCCCACCGTCAGGGTCTGGGCCATCTGGAACACCCAGACCGCATTGGGGTTGCCCTGCGCGTCCAGGGTCAGATTGCCACCCTGGATCATGAAGGTGCCACCGGCGGCCTTGTAGATGCCGGAGGCCAGCGTGAGGTTGGCCAGGTTGCCAGCGCCCGCATCCACCCCACCCGGCAAGCCGGCCAGCGTGTTGAATGCCACGAGGGCGTCGGCACGGGCTGCCAGTGCGATGGCCTCCGTGGCGGCCGTGCCTTCGGACAGGCACGCGCCGGTGGGAGGCGGTGGCGCGGTGTTGATGTTCCCGGACACCACGCCTTCGTGCACGCCCGCCACCACGGTGTAGGTGCACCCGGGTTTGTTGTTCCGAAAGCCGGTCACAGCCGTCGAAACAGCGGTCGTTCCGATGTCGCCATTGATGACCGTGAGCGGGCCGGCGTTGGTCATGCCGGCCGATCCGCCGAAAGCGCCAAAGGTGGAGGCAACGCCCAAGGGAACAAAAGAGCCGCCCGGCGGGGCCACAGGTGAGACCGTGCCGAACGGTGTGGTACCCGAGCCATCAATGCCGAGGACAGGGTCGCCCCCGCCGCAAGCGGCCACCAGGGTGCTCATCATCAAGGGGGCAAGCCACTTCCAGGGGAGGTGGCGGGTGTGTGTGTGTTTCATGGGGTTCTCGTTCAGGGGTTCTTGGGACCAGGTCCACTCGGCGCTCTCCCGGCGGTGGACATCTTGGGCAGACCCGCCATGCCGAAGGGCTTGCACGTGTCTGCTGCAACCAAGCATGGATACCCCGTGCACGAACGTCTGTTGGGCAGCACACTCACGCGATCGAACGTCATGAGCCGACGGCTTCGCGCGTGCAAATCACCACAGTCAACGAGGACTCTTTTGCTGCTGACAGAATGGTCCGTTCGTTCACCTGCCGCCGTCTGGAGTTTTCATGTCCGCCACCGCCCGCTTCTCGCACCCGTTCGCCAACACCGTCAAAACCTTCAAGACCGCCTCGGGCAAGAGCGGGCGGCTGTATTCGCTGCCGGCCCTCGCCAAACAGTATCCCGAGATCAAGCGCTTGCCGGTGTCGCTGCGCATCGTGCTGGAGAGCGTTCTGCGCCACTGCGATGGCGAGCGTGTGATGCCCGAGCATGTGGCCCAGCTCGCGCAGTGGAGGCCCCAGGGTGAACGCACGCAGGAGATCCCGTTCACCGTGGCGCGCGTGGTGCTGCAGGACTTCACCGGCGTGCCGCTGCTGGCCGACCTGGCCGCCATGCGAAGCGTGGCCGAGCGCCTGGGCAAAGATCCCAAGAAAATCGAGCCGCTGGTGCCGGTGGACCTGGTGGTGGACCACTCGGTGATGGTGGACCACTACGGCACCAAGAGCGCGCTCGACCTCAACATGAAGCTGGAGTTCCAGCGCAACAACGAGCGCTACCAGTTCATGAAGTGGGGCATGCAGGCCTTCGATACCTTTGGTGTGGTGCCCCCGGGCTTCGGCATCGTGCACCAGGTCAACCTGGAGTACCTCGCGCGCGGCGTGCACATGAAGGGCGGCCTGTACTACCCCGACACGCTGGTGGGCACCGACAGCCACACCACCATGATCAACGGTATCGGTGTGGTGGGCTGGGGCGTGGGCGGCATCGAGGCCGAGGCCGCCATGCTGGGCCAACCGGTGTATTTCCTCATGCCCGACGTGGTGGGCTTTGAGCTCACGGGGCGACTGCGCGAAGGCGTGACCGCC
Source organism: Hydrogenophaga sp. (assembly GCF_022844385.1). GTDB lineage: Bacteria > Pseudomonadota > Gammaproteobacteria > Burkholderiales > Burkholderiaceae_C > Hydrogenophaga. The sequence goes on from NZ_JALHLX010000026.1 coordinate 14,938, forward strand.
ACCGACCTGGTGCTCACCGTCACCGAGATCCTGCGCCAGCACAAGGTGGTGGGCAAGTTCGTCGAGTTCTTCGGCGAAGGCACGGCCTCGCTCGCGCTGCCCGACCGCGCCACCATCGCCAACATGGCGCCCGAGTACGGCGCCACCATGGGCTTCTTCCCTGTGGACAGCAAAACGCTCGATTACTTTCGCGGTACCGGCCGCAGCAAGGCCGAGATCGAGGCGTTTGAGGCCTACTTCCGCGCGCAGGGCATCTTCGGCGTGCCGGGCGCGCCGGGTGCGTCCATCAAGGCTGGCGAGATCGACTATTCGCAGGTGGTCACGCTGGACCTGGGCCAGGTCACGCCCAGCCTGGCCGGCCCCAAGCGCCCGCAAGACCGCATCGAGCTGGGCAACGTGGCCACCCAATTTGCCGAGCTGTTCAGCAAGCCCAACGCGCAAAACGGCTTCAACCGGCCCGCCGCGCTGCTGCACACGCGCTACCAGCCGCACACCGGTGACGAGGTCGACACGGTGGCGCCGGGCAAGCCCCAGCCCACCCCGCCGGGCGCACCGCGCTTTGTGGCCGAGATGGAAGCCAACAAACCCGCTGTGGTCACCGCCGAGGCAGCTCCCCCTGCGCCGAGCAAGGGCAGCAAATTGAGCATCGGCAACGGCGATGTGTTGATCGCCGCCATCACCAGCTGCACCAACACCTCCAACCCCGGCGTGCTCCTGGCAGCAGGCCTGCTGGCCAAGAAGGCGGTGGAAGCGGGCCTGAAGGTCAAACCGCACATCAAGACTTCCCTTGCGCCCGGCTCGCGCATCGTCACCGAATACCTCACGCAGACGGGTCTGTTGCCCTACCTGGAGAAGCTCGGCTTTGCGCTCGCAGGCTACGGCTGCACCACCTGCATCGGCAACGCGGGCGACCTCACGCCCGAGCTCAACGAAGTCATCACCAGCAACGACCTGATCTGCGCGGCTGTGCTCTCGGGCAACCGCAACTTTGAGGCGCGCATCCATCCCAACCTCAAGGCCAACTTCCTGGCCAGCCCGCCGCTGGTGGTGGCCTACGCCATCGCCGGCAACGTGATGACCGACCTCATGACCGAACCGCTGGGCAAAGGCAAAGGGGGCAAGCCGGTGTACCTGGGCGACATCTGGCCCACCAGCGACGAGATCTACGACCTGATGAAGTTCGCCATGAACGGGCGCGCCTACCGCGAGAACTACGCGCGCGTGAAGGCCGAGCCCGGCAAGCTGTGGGAGCGCATCAAGGGCGTGAGCGGCAACGCCTACACCTGGCCGACCAGCTCCTACATTGCCGAGCCGCCGTTCTTTGAATCGTTCGAGCTGGCCCTGCCCGCCGCCACCGAGCCGCCTGCGGTGCGTGGTGCGCGCGTCATGGCCCTGTTTGGCGACTCGATCACCACCGACCACATCTCGCCCGCCGGCAACATCGCCGAGAACTCGCCCGCCGGTCAGTGGCTGCTGGCGCGTGGTGTGCTCAAGGCCGACTTCAACAGCTACGGCGCGCGCCGGGGGCACCACGAGGTGATGATGCGCGGCACCTTTGCCAACGTGCGCATCAAGAACCTCATGCTGGCTGCCGGCCCGGATGGTTCGCGCGAAGAGGGCGGCTGGACGATCTATCAGCAGGAAGGCGTGGGCCACGGCCAGAAGATGAGCATCTTCGATGCCGCCATGCGTTACCAGGAGGCGAACATTCCCACCGTCATATTTGCTGGCGAGGAGTACGGCACCGGCTCCAGCCGCGACTGGGCCGCCAAGGGCACGCAACTGCTGGGCATCAAGGCCGTGGTGGCGCGCAGCTTCGAGCGCATCCATCGCTCCAACCTGGTGGGCATGGGTGTGCTGCCGCTGCAGTTCAAGGCCGGTGACTCGTGGGAGAGCCTGGGACTGCGCGGCGATGAAACCATTGGTGTACTTCCGCACCCCGAACTCACGCCCCAAAGTGATGCGCAATTGGTGATCACGCGCGCCGACGGGTCCCGCAAAACCGTCACCGTGACCCTGCGCATCGACACGCCGGTGGAGGTGAACTATTACCGCGAGGGCGGAATCCTTCCCTACGTGCTCAGGCAATTGTTGAGCGCTTGAGCGAGATGCCGCAAAGCGGCATGATGTGTTTTCCGCCGCACCAGGAGCCGCCATGCGAAAGCCTGCCTTGTACAGCCCGTCCAGTCGAGCAGGAACCTCGCAACCCGATGCTGGTGCGCGCCCGGGCGAGTCGGCATCGGCCAACGCGGTGGAGGCGCCAAAGCGGGGAGGCCGATGGAGCCGTTTTCGGGCTGGTTCTTCGCGTGCTGCAGCGACACCGCGCGTCATGTGGTCGGCCATGGCCTTGCTTGCGGCCCTGCTGGCCGCCAGCGTGTGGCAAGGCGGTGTGAACGGTACCAAGGCCCTGACGCAGAAAGACATTGACGCGGCTGTGCTGCGCACCCTCACCACGCAAAACCTGCCCTCGCGCGCGGCACGAGCGGCCGAGAAGATCCGCCCGGCCGTGGTACGCGTCATGTCCTACGGCAAGAACAGCGAGGGCAAGGAAGTGGAGCAGGGCGTGGGCACTGGTGTGGTGATCACAGACAAGGGCATCATCCTGACCAACCTGCACGTGGTGCAGAGCGCGCAGAGCGTCAGGATCGTGTACGCCGACGGCTCCGAGTCGCCCGCCACCGTGACCGGTGCACAACCCCAGAACGATCTGGCTGTGTTGCAGGCGCAGATCATTCCCGACGACCTCATCGCTGCCACCATGCGATCCACCAACGACCTGGTGCCCGGCGAAGACGTGGTGGCGGTGGGCTTTCCCTTCGGCATCGGGCCGTCAGTGTCCTCGGGGGTCATCTCGGGCTTTGACCGCGCCTTCAAGTCGCCCGAGGGCGTACAGGAAATCGGCAACCTGATCCAGTTCGACGCAGCGGCCAACCCCGGCAACTCAGGTGGCCCGCTGGTCACCATGGACGGCGAAGTCATCGGCATCGTCACCGGCATCCTCAACCCCACCAGCCACCGCACCTTCGTCGGCATCGGATTTGCAGTGCCGATTGAAAGCGCCGCGTCCGCCGCCGGCTTGCCGCCCTTCTGAATTTTTCTTCACCGTCACAGGAGCTTCCATGGACCAGAACGCCGCCCCCGACACCGCCCAGCTCATGGAGCAGATCCTGTACGAAGTGAAACGCGTGGTGGTGGGTCAGGACCGGTTTCTTGAACGCGTGATGGTGGCCATGCTGGCCCAGGGCCACCTGCTGGTCGAAGGTGTGCCGGGTCTGGCCAAGACACTCACCGTCAAGACACTGGCCAATGTGGTGCAGGGCCAGTTCAAGCGCATCCAATTCACGCCCGACCTGGTGCCCGCCGACCTCGTGGGCACACGCATCTACAACCAGAAGACCGGCGACTTCAGCACCTCGCTGGGCCCGGTATTTGCCAACTTGCTGCTGGCCGACGAGATCAACCGCGCGCCGGCCAAGGTGCAGAGTGCGTTGCTGGAAGTGATGCAGGAACGCCAGGTGACCATTGCCGGCGAATCGCACAAGGTCCCCAGCCCGTTCCTGGTGATGGCCACGCAGAACCCGATCGAGACCGAAGGCACCTACCCGCTGCCCGAAGCGCAGGTCGACCGCTTCATGATGAAAGTGATGGTGGACTATCCCACCGATGAAGAAGAGTACGTGATCGTCGAGCGCGTCACCGGCCCGGCCGTGCAGGTCAATGCGGTGGCCACCACCGATCAGCTCGCGGTGCTGCAGGCGCAGTGTCGCCAGGTGTACGTGGACCCCTCGCTGGTGCAGTACGCGGTGAAGCTGGTGTCGGCCACGCGCACGCCCGAGAAACACGGCCTCAAGGATGTGGCGCGCTTCATCACCTTCGGCGCCAGCCCGCGCGCCACCATCGGCCTGGTGGAGGGCGCCCGCGCGCTGGCCATGCTGCGTGGGCGCAGCTACGCACTGCCCGAAGACATGACCGATCTGGTGCCCGACGTGCTGCGCCACCGCGTGGTGCTGTCGTACGAGGGCTTGTCCGAGGGGCTGGATTCCGATGCCCTGATCGCAAAGATCATGAAGCAGGTTCCGCCGCCTGCGCGCCCGCTGGAGCACGAAAAGCGCGCCGCCTGAACGCGGGTCCACACCATGTTCTTCAAACGCCTGTTCGGATCGGATCGCGGCGCTGCCGATGCGCCGTCCAAAGCCGCCGGTATCGCGCTGGCCACACCGGTCACGCAGCGAGCCGACGCGTTGCTGCGCCGGCTCGAATGGACCGTGCTGCGAAAGCTCGACGGCCTGCTGCAGGGCGACTACAAAACGCTCATGCGCGGCTCGGGCCTGGACCTGGCGGACCTGCGCGAATACCAGCTGCACGACGACGTGCGCCACATCGACTGGAACGTCACCGCGCGGCTGCAGCAGCCGCACGTGCGCGTGTTCACCGAAGACCGCGAGATGGCCGCGTGGTTCCTGCTCGACCTCAGCCCCTCGGTGGACTTTGGCTCGGGCAACCAGCGCAAGAGCCAGGTGCTGCTCGATTTCACCGCCGTGCTCGCGCGCCTGATCGGACGCCACGGCAACCGCGTGGGCGCGGTGCTCTATGGATCGCGTGGCCAACCGGTGGTCGACGCGGTGCTGCCCGCGCGCGGCGGTCGCACCCAGGTGCTGCGCCTGATGCAGATGGTGCTGCAGCCGCCGAAGAAAGATCCCTCGATCAAGGATGGCGTGACCCAGCTCTCCGACCTGCTCAAGGCCGCGGTGCACACCGTGCGCCAGCGCGCCACCGTGTTCGTGGTGTCCGACTTCATCAGCGAGCCCGGCTGGGAAAAGCCGTTGGGCGAACTCGCACGCCGCCACGACGTGGTGGCCGTCCGCCTGCTCGACCCGCTGGAACTGGAACTGCCCGACCTCGGCCTGATCCCCGTCCGCGACGCCGAAACCGGTGAACAGCTGATGGTGGACACGCACGACGCCGGGTTCAGGCAGCGCTTCGCGCGCATCGCCGCGCAACGCGAAGCCCAGTTGCGTGAGAGTCTGGCGCGCGCCGGGGTCGACACGCTGGAGCTCTCCACCGACGACGATCTGGCCGACGCCGTGGTGCGCTTTGTCGATCTGCGCAAACGCCGTCTGCGCGCCGGCAAACACGCCCTGGCCGGCCGCAGTGTGCCGACCCAAATGCCCGCCCGCGACCGCGGCAGCTTCGGCATCTCCCGTGAAGGAACTCGACCATGAACATCCCCGTAACTTTCTTGTGGCCGCAGTTGCTCTGGCTGCTCGTGGCCCTGCCGCTGCTGGTGCTGCTCTACGTGTGGTTGCTGCGCCGGCGCAAGCAGGCGGCGGTGCGTTTTGCCAGCCTGGCCATCGTGCGCGAGGCCATGGGCAAGGGCCCGGGCTGGCGCCGGCATGTGCCACCGGTGCTGCTGCTGCTGGCCATCGCCACCATGCTGTTGGCCGCAGCGCGGCCCATGGCCAGCATCGTGCTGCCTTCGCAAGAGCAGACCATCATCCTGGCCATGGACGTGTCGGGCAGCATGCGCGCCGAAGATGTGCAGCCCAACCGCCTGGTCGCTTCGCAAAACGCCGCGAAGGCCTTCCTCGCCGAGCTGCCGCGCCACGTGAAAGTGGGCATCGTGGCCTTTGCCGGCTCGGCCCAGGTGGTGCAGCCCATCACCCTCAGCCGCGAAGACCTCGTCACCGCGATCGACAAGTTCCAGCTGCAGCGCGCCACGGCCATCGGCAGCGCCATCGTGGTCTCGCTCTCCGAGCTGTTTCCCGGTCAAGGCTTCGACATCGGCGCCATGACCTACAACCGCAACAGCGACCCGTTCGCGCCACAAGGCCGTGCCATCGACCAACCCAGGACCGAGCCCAAAGCCTTCGTGCCGGTGGCGCCGGGCTCGTACAGCTCGGCTGCCATCATTTTGCTCACCGACGGCCAGCGCACCACCGGCGTGGACACAGCCGAGGCCGCCAAGATGGCCGCCGATCGGGGTGTGCGCGTGTACACCGTGGGTGTGGGCACGGTCGACGGCGAGGTGATCGGGTTCGAGGGCTGGTCCATGCGCGTGCGCCTGGACGAAGACAGCCTGAAAGAGGTGGCCCGCACCACGCAGGCCGAGTACTACTACGCCGGCACCGCCGACAACCTGAAGAAGGTCTACGAGACCCTGAGCACCCGCCTGACGGTGGAGAAGAAGGAAACCGAAATCGCCGGCCTGCTTGCGCTGGTCGCTTCGATCCTGGCGCTGTTCTCGGCGGGGCTGTCGGTGTTGTGGTTCAACCGGATCCTGTGAGTGCGCCGCCGGTCGGCACCGGCACAATCCCCGCATGAACCAACAAGTGATCGTCGCCGGTGGCGGTATCGGCGGCATGGCCTGTGCCCTGGCGCTGGCTCGTCAGGGTGTACCGAGCGTGCTGCTGGAGCAGGCGGCGGCGTTCGGCGAGGTGGGAGCTGGGCTGCAGCTCGGACCCAATGCCACGCGGGTGCTGGCCGATTGGGGCCTGAGCGATGCCCTGCAGGCCTGCGCCGCATTCCCTGAAACGCTGCATGTGCGCGATGCCCACCGCGGTGCCGATCTCGGGCAACTGCGTCTGGGCAGCATGGCGATCGCACGCCATGGCCAGCCCTATGCCACCTTGCATCGGGCCGACCTGCATGCTTTGCTGCTGGCTGCCGTGCAGGAGCAGGGGCTGACCGAACTGCGTTTGAACACACGGCTGGCATCGTTCACCGAATCTCCGGATGGTGTGGTCACCACGCTGGACGACGGCAGCACGCTGAGCGCTGACGCACTGCTGGGCTGCGACGGTTTGTGGAGCCGCGTGCGCTCGCAACTGCTCGGTGCACAACACGTGCGGTCCAGTGGTCACCTCGCCTACCGTGGCATGGTGCGCACAGCCGATCTTCCAGCTGCGTTGCAGGGCAACGTGGTCACGGCCTGGCTCGGGCCCCGCATGCACGTGGTGCACTACCCCGTGCGTGGCGGTGCGTGGATGAATGTGGTGGCGGTGGTGCATGGCGTGCTGGGGCAGGGCCATGGGGGCGAGCCGGGCGCCGACCCGCAGGGCTGGACCCACGAGGCCCGCGCCGCCGATCTGCTGCGCTCGCTGGGCCCGGTCTGCAAGGCCCTGCTCGACATGGTCACCGCCGTGCCCGCGTGGTCGCTCTGGGCCTTGAACGACCGCCCAGCCATGAGCACAGCGCAAGAGCACGCACAGGGCAGGGTGGCGCTGGTGGGCGACGCTGCCCATCCCCTGCGGCCATATCTCGCACAAGGTGCTGCGATGGCGATCGAAGACGCCTGGACGATCGGTCGGCTGCTGAAACCCGCACCGGCGCCCAACGACTGGCCAGCCGTGCTCGCCCGTTTCGCCGACGCGCGCTGGCAGCGCAACGCGCGCGTGCAGCAGCATTCGCAGCGCAACGGCCGCATCTTTCACGCAACCGGCCTGGTGCGATTTGGCCGCGACACCGCCATGCGCTGGCTGGGCGAAAGTTTGCTGGACAATCCATGGCTCTACGACGGGCCGCCCGAGCCCGAGCAAGACCCCATCCCTTCACCGAGAACCAAGAGGAAGACATGACCCTGAAGCTCACAGCCCCCACCCGCCGCCATGCCTTGGCCACCGCCGCAGGCCTGCTGGCTGCAACTGTGCTGCCGACCGCGCAGGCGCAGGCCACCTGGCCCAACCGCCCACTCAAGATTGTGGTGGGCTTCCCCGGCGGGTCGTCGCCCGACCTCATGGCGCGCCTGCTGGCCGAGCCGCTGTCGCAGGCGCTGGGCCAGCCGGTGGTGGTTGAAAACCGGCCCGGCGCGGGCGGCAACATCGCCGCGGCCCAGGTGGCCCGCGCCACCGACGATCACACCATCGGACTGATGATCAACGGCAACATGACGATCGCGAAGATCCTCAATCCCGACACCACCTACGACCCGATCAAGGACCTGACGCCCGTGTCGCTGATTGCCGTGGCGCCCCTGGTGCTCTGCGCACCCACGGGCAGCCCGAGCGGTGCCGCTTTCTTTGCTGCTGCAAAGCAGTCGGGCACCAGCTGGAACTACGGAACGCCCGGTGTCGGCACGGTGGCCCATCTCGGCATGGAGCTGCTCAAGAGCCGTGCCGGCATTGCCCCCGTGCACGTGCCTTACCCCGGCAACCCGCAGGTGATCACGGCCCTCTTGGGCAACCAGATCCAGATGTCGATGCTGCCGCCGGGCCTGGCCATGGCGCAGGTGCGCGCGGGCAAGCTCAGCGCCATCGGTGTCACGTCCGCCGGGCGCAGCAGCGTCGTGCCCGAGCTGCCCAGCCTGTCCGAGGCCGGTGTTCAAAACCTTCAGCTGGAAATCTGGAACGCGGTGGCCGCGCCCAACAGCCTGCCCAAAGCCCACGTGAACCGACTGGCCGCGCTGCTCACCGACATCGTGCGGCGCGAAGACATCCGCCAGAAGATCTTTGCGCAAGGTTGGCAGGTGGCAGGCACCTCGCCCGAGGGTCTGCGCCGACGCATTGAAAGCGACACGGCCACCATGGCCGACGTGATCCAGCGCAACAACATCCGGCCCTGAGCGGGCTTGATCCCGGGCTCGCGCCCGCATGCAAACAGGCGGCCTCGGCCGCCTGTTTGCATTTGTAAATCTGTCGGCAAAAACGTAGTTGTTCGTGTCCTTTGAGCCAACAGGCGTTATAAAAACGTCAAATAAATCACACCTAAGTTGTAGAAAAGCGACGAGGTAGTGATCTTAAAAGGTTCATTGCCATAACGGTTTGACGACTTCAGGGAGGGGGCGCCATGCATCGTTCAAAGGGCTGTCGGCCCACAGTGTCAGCTTGGTTCAGGACGTGAAGCCATGGCCAACGTTCTGGCGATTCATTCGGTTTGCAGCTCGATTGCAACCTTCCTGAACAACACCTACCCGGCGTCCACCAACGGCACCGACATGCCGTCCTGCGACTTTGTGGTGTTGTCTTCTCAGGAGATGGCCAACCCGCCCACCGAGGGCAACCGTGTGAGCCTCTACCTCTACCGCGCCACGGTCAATGAACACAGCCGCCAGCAGCGTCCGTCCCGTGCTCCGCAGGCCCTGCCTGCGCCGCTGAGCCTGGATCTGCACGTGTTGCTCTCGGCCTGGGGCAGCACCGCGCTGGACGAACACATCCTGATGGCCTGGGCCATGCGCCAGTTGCACCTGCATCCCTTGCTGGACGCCTCGTCGCTGTCGCCCGAGCCCGCCTGGGATGCCGACGAAGTGATCCAGATCGTGCCCGCCGAGTTGTCCACCGAAGACATCATGCGCATCTGGGACGCGCTGGAACCCTCGTACCGGCTTTCGGCTTCCTACATCGCTCGCACCGTGCGGCTGGACCCCGATGAGTTGCCCGAAGCGGCGCCGGTGGTGGCCACGCGCTACGCCTACAGCGCGGGGGCCGCCTCGTGACGCTGCTGCTCAACGCCCGCGAGGTTGAACGCGCAGAGCGCCGGGTGTTGGGCGCCTTGCGCTGTGTGGACGCCACCACCGGTGCGGCGCTGGACCGGCCGCTGCGCGTGCAGGGGCCCGAGGGTGCGCGCATCCAGCGCAACCGCAGCGGGCTGCTGGTCATCCACGAATGGTTGCCGCTGGCGCACCACGCGGCCGCTTTTGCCGCAGCTCCCGGCGATGTGGCGGTGGGCTCTCTGGCGCTGATGCTCACCGTTTACGACCCGCAGGGAGACTACCTGCCGCGGCTGGTTCGCGTGGACTTGCCGCGCGACGCCGACCCGGCCAACGCCAGCCAGCCCGACTCGCTGTTCCGACCGTTGACCGTGCCCATGTACCCCTCGGCCACAGGCCGCGTCGGCGCCAACTGGGCCTGCATCAGCGTGAGCGTGTTCGAACAAGGCAGCGGCGATGCCTTGGGCGGCGTGCTGCTGCGCGTGGTGGCTGCGGGCGCGGTTCGCGCCCTGGGCCTGTCGGACTGGCGTGGAGAAGCATTGGTGCCCGTGGCCGGTGTGCCCGTGACCACATGGTCCACCGAGCCCGGTGCCGTGATCGTCACGCAGATCTCGGCCGAACTGCAGGCCGTGGCCGACCCGGCCAGTGTGGTGCGCACACCGCAGGCCGCGGTGCAGCTGGGTCGGGTGCCCTCCGTCTTGCCGCTGGTGGATCCTGCGGCCATTGAAACAGCACGCGCGGGCCTGCCGCAGGCCAGCGCGGTTGTCAGCCTGGCGGCCGGTCGACCGCAGCACATCTCCCTCGGGATCGACCTGCCCTGAGGACTCTCGCGATGTTCCCACCCGCACTTCACAAGGAGAAACACCATGCCTGAATACCTCGCGCCAGGCGTTTACGTTGAGGAAACCAGCTTCCGCGCCAAGAGCATCGAAGGGGTGGGCACCAGCACCACCGCGTTTGTCGGGCCCACCCGCAAGGGTCCGTACCGGGTGGACAACGACACGCCCGAATCGCCCGAGCTGCTCACCAGCTACGGCGACTTCGAACGCATCTACGGCGGTTTTGCCGACCTGTCGCTGGGCGCCGGCGTGCCAGGCACCAACTACCTGGCGCATGCGGTGCGGGCCTTCTTCAACGAAGGCGGGTCACGGTTGTATGTCTCGCGTGTGGTGGGCAGCGGTGCGGCATCGGCACAGCTGTTGGTGGCGGGCACGTTGGCCGTTCCGGCGGTGGAGGCGGTGCCTGCGGGTCCCGGTGGTGTGCCGCCGGCCGTGCCCGCTGCGCCCGCCGTGGCGGCCAACCGACCGATTGCGTTTCAGGCGCGCTTTCCCGGTGCGAGCGGCAACGGGCGCATCGTTGTGCGCGCCATCGCCACACCCGCGTCGGAAACGGCGGTGGCCAACAGCCCCGAAGGCACGATGCTGCGCACCGTGGCGGGCGGCGCGACCTCGCACCACGTGAAGCTCAATGGCGCCTGGCGGCCTGCCAACAACCTCGGTGCTGCTGCCGGCGTGGTGGCCACGCTGCTGGCCAATGCGCCTCACATCGTCACGCTGCAGGTGAGCACCTTCGATGCCGATGGCGACGGGCAGAGTTACGAAGACCTGGGCCTGGCCGCCCACCATCCCCGCTGGATCGGCCATGTGCTCGCCGCAAGCCCGTCGCGGCGCAGCGATCACCTGCAAAACGCTTTCGCGATCACCATCGGCAGCGACGTGTTGCCGATCGATCTGCACAACGGTTTGTTGAACGGAGCGGCGGCCAATGCCAATGGCCAGATAGAGCGCAGCTGGACGCTCACGGGTGGCACCGATGGCGGTGAGCCCACGTCGACCGACTACGCGCTCGCACTGGCTGAGATCGCCTCGCTCGAAGACGTGTCCATCGTTGCGGCGCCCGGCAGTTCGGCCTACGGCGTGGACGACGACGACAACCCGCAGGCCATTGCCAGCGCGCTCATTGCGCACGCCGAAGGGCGCCGCGCCTACCGCATCGCCGTGCTCGACACGCCGCCCGATCTGCTGCCCACCACGGCGCGCACGTACCGAGGACTGTTCGACTCCAAATACGGCGCCATGTACTTCCCGTGGGTGGTGGTGAGCAACCCGCTGGCGCGCCCGGGTCGCGAAGACATTCCCAAAGAAATCGCGCTGCCGCCCTCGGGTTTTGTGAGCGGTATCTACGCGCGCAACGACGTGCAGCGCGGCGTGCACAAGGCACCAGCCAACGAGGTGGTGCGCGGCGCATTGCGTTTCGAGATCGACGTGAATTTTGCGCAGCAGGAGTTGCTCAACCCGGCCGGTGTGAACTGCTTGCGTTTCTTCAGCGGGCGTGGCAACCGCGTGTGGGGCGCGCGCCTGATCTCCAGCGACCCGGAGTGGAAATATGTGAGCGACCGGCGCTACTTCAACTACCTCGAAGCGTCCATCGACCGCAGCACGCAGTGGGCCGTGTTCGAGCCCAACGGTGAGCGCCTGTGGGCCAACATCCGCCAGACCGTGGCCGACTTTCTCTACAACGAGTGGCGCAGCGGCGCGTTGCTCGGCACCACGCCCGACGAAGCCTTCTTCGTCCGCTGCGATCGCAGCACCATGACGCAGAACGACCTGGACAACGGGCGCCTCATCTGCCTCATCGGCGTGGCCATCATCAAGCCGGCCGAGTTCGTGATCTTCCGCATCGGCCAGAAAACGGCCGACGCCCGCGAGTGAATTCCCGTCTCACCCGATCCATCAGGAGCTGAACCATGGCCAACCGCACCACGCCCTACGGCGCCTTCAACTACCTCGTCAACTTCGACGGCGGCGAGGTCTTCGGCGGCTTCTCCGATGTCAGCGGCATCGGCACCGAAGTCACCGTGGCCGAGTACCGCAACGGCAACGACAAGGAAAACCACGTGCGCAAGGTCGCCGGCATCCACAAGGTGTCCGACGTCACCTTGAAGCGCGGCATCCTCAACAGCAAGACGCTGTTCGACTGGATCAGCCAGACCCGCACTCAGGGCCCGGCCGCGCAGCGCAACGTGACCATCACCCTGCTCGATGAAGCCCACACGCCCGTGCAGACCTGGGTGCTGCGCGGCGTGATCCCGATGAAATACACCGGGCCCACGCTGGCGGGCAAGGGCGGCGGCGACGTGGCGATGGAGGAAATCGCGCTCTCGGCCGAAGCGATGGAAATCTCCGCCTGAAGCACGCCGGACATTCACCATGAGCCTTGTGTTCGAAACCGCCGCACCCGAGCTGCGCACCGCACCCGAGCGAGCCGACGTGGCTTGTTTCGTCGGCTTCGTGGCGCGCCGGCGCGAGCAGCCCTTGCCCATGTCGGTGCGCCGCCAGCTCACCGACGCGGGCTGGGTGCACGGGCCGTGGCGCAAGGGCGCCGATGCACTGGAGGCGCTGGAGAACGTGCCGGTGGTGATCGACAGCTGGGCCTTGTTTGACCGCCTTTTTGCGTGGGACGCGCGCCTGGTTGGCCGCGCACCCGACGTGGTGAGCGGTGCGCCCTCGCTGTGCGCCACCTACCTGGGTGCCGCAGTGCGCAGCTTCTTTGCGCGGGGCGGTCAGCGCGCGGTGGTGGTGCGCGTGGGCGACCCGTGGGCGTTTCTGGAATCGGCTTCCAACCGCGCAGCGAAGCGGCGCGCGCGCCTGGCCCGGCTCATCCCCGGCTTCAGCGATCGCGACCCGGTGGGTGAGGCGTTCGAGCCCATGGACCCGCGCACCTGGCGCGGCATCGGCCACGTGGTGGGGCTTTCCGAGGCCAGCCTCTTGTGCCTGCCGGACTTGCCCGACGCGTGTTCGACCGAACCTTTGGCGCCGGCGGTCACCGTGCCCCTGCAGCCACCTGTTGAAGGTTTTGTTGAGTGCAGTCCCGCAGAACCACCCCTGCCGCGCGACGCCGGCCTGCGCGCCCTGCACGCACCGCGCCTGGACGGCCCGGGCTACGGCCCCTGGCGCGTTGCGGTGGCCAGCGTGCGCGCCTTTCTGGCGCAGCACCAGCGCGAGATGTTGTTCGTCGGTGCGCTTCCACTGCCGCGCGAAGATGCGCGCCGGCCGGTGAGTGACGGTGGCGTGCACGCACACAGCGACATGCTGGGATTTTTGCGGCGCAGCGGCGTGCTGGAAGCCGAAGGCCGTGTGGACGCGAGCGGCCTGTCGATCGCCAGCGCCTTCGTGCAACTGGGCTACCCATGGCTGGTCACACGCGCCGCACAAGATTTGCCCGAAGGCCTGGAGCCGCCTGATGGCGCGCTCGCCGGCCTGATCGCCCGCAGCGCGCTGGCGCGCGGCACCCACGCCAGCGTGGCGGGCGACACGTCCATGCCGGCACTGCGCGACCTGCAAAGCGCCGTGCCGCTGCCTGGCTGGGGCGCGGGTCCGCAGTCGCCGAGCGCACAAATGGCCGAACGCGTGTGCCTCTTCACCCAGCAGTCCGGTGGCTGGGCGCTGCAGTCGGACGTGACCACGTCGGTGGATGCGGCGTGGCGCAGCGGTGGTGTGAGCCGCCTCATGGCCACCCTGCTGCGCGCGGCGCGCCTGCGCGGCCAGAGCGTGCTGTTCGACGGCAACGGCCCCGAAACATGGGCGAGGCTGGAGCGCAGCTTTGAAGAACTGCTCAAGGGTTTCTGGCGCGTGGGCGCATTGGCGGGTGCCACGCCCACCGATGCGTTCAGCGTGCGCTGCGACCGCAGCACCATGACGCAGAACGACCTCGACAACGGGCGGCTCGTGGCCGAGATCACCGTGCTGCCGGCACACAGCATCGAGCGCATCACGGTGGTGCTGGCGCTCGCAGCGGCGGGTGCGAGCCTCGCCCGTGTGCGGGAGGCCGCGTGATGGCCATCGGTGGCGAGTTTTCTGCCAGCGCCTCGGCCCAGGTGTCGATCGGCTTGGGCAATGGCACCGGCTCGAACACCGGTTCTGGCGCAGGTGCACAGCTGCCGGCAGCGCTGATTCCCTTCCGTTTTCAGCTGAGCTTCCGCCAGTCCGGCGCGGGCACGAGCCAGGGCAGCGAGGTCGATGTCTGCAAGGGCGCCTTTGCCGAATGCACCGGCCTGGAGGCCACCATGGAGCCCAAGGTGATCCGCAGCGGTGGAGTGAACCACCACGCCTTCCAGCGCGCCGGTCAGGTGACGCACGCCACCGTGATCCTCAAGCGCGGCATGACCGACAACCGCCACCTCTGGAAGTGGTTCGCCCTGGTTTCGGGTGGCGACTATGCGGCGCGCATGGACGTGGACATCGACATGCTCGACGGTGCGGGCAACAAGGTCATGACATGGTCGCTGGCGCGCTGCATGCCGGTGAAGTTCAAGGCGGCCGACCTCAATGCCCGTGCCACCGAGGTGGCGGTGGAAGAGCTGCACCTGGCCCACGAAGGCCTCACCCTGAGTTTCCCCAAGGCCTGACCATGCTTGAGCGCACCATCGCCGTGGCCGAGTTCAAGACGCTGAGTCCGGCGCCCGAGCAGGTGGTGAAGGTGCACTTCAACCCGGCCTCGCTGCAGTACACCGTGTCCAACACGCTGGGCCCCGCAGGCCAGGGCGCGGGCAGCCGCCAGTTCGTGAGTGCGACTGTGGCCAAGCTCACCATGGACCTGGTCTTCGACACCACCGCCGGGAACCTCGGTGGTGATGTCAAGGGCGGTGAAGACGTGCGCAGCACCACCGACAAGATGGCGCAAATGCTCAAGCCCTTCGGCGGTGAGAACGAAAAGACCCCGCCACGTGTGGAGTTCAGCTGGGGCGCCTACCGCTTCGTGGGCACGGTGGAGCAATACAAGGAGACGCTGGACCTGTTCTCGCACGACGGTGTGCCGTTGCGCGCGGGCATCAACCTCACGTTGTCCAGCGACGCACCCAATTTCGAGAGCGCCAGCGCGCCGGCCTCGTCGGCAGACCAGAAGCCCAACCCCGCGATGGAGGTGCCCGGTGGTGCCGGGCCGTCGGGTGTGGCTGCAGCGGGCGGCGATCCGCGTGCGGCGCGCGCCGTGGCCAGCGCCAACGCCTCGGCCAGCTTGCGCTTTGGCGGCAGTGCCTCGCTGCTGGTGGATGCGAACGTGTCGCTGGGCGCACCGGCTGCTTTTGCGTCGGCCTCGCTGTCGCTCGGGGCTGGCGCTGGTGTGGGCATCGGTGGAGGCATCGGGGTTGGCCTGGGGGCCAGCGCTGGCGCCGGCATCGGCGCCACGGCCGGGGCCGCCTTTACCGGCCTGCGCGTGGGTACCGGGGCTGGCGCCGGCGCATCGCTGCCCAACGCCCAGGCCCTGTTGCCCGCCGCGCAGGTGAGCGCTGGTGCCACCGGCTTTGCACCGGGCGGCATGGCACGCGGATCGGGCGCCGGCAGCCTGGGCACCGACGTGGGCGCCGCCGCCGACCTGCAGGCCCGCATCGCCTTCGACTGAACACAACGGGGAGACACACATGCCCATCACCTTTGAGGAAGTCACCGCCGAAGTGCCGGCCGACCGGCCCAGTCCTCCCGTTGCTCAGGCGAGCGAGGCTGCGGCACCCGACGATCCGCGTGCGCTGGAGGCGATGCGGCAGGCGCTGGACCTGCGCACCGAGCGCGACTGGCGCCTGCACACCGACTGAGCAACACCACAGCGCAACTCACCATGACCGAAACCGCCCTCAGCCGACAAGCCCTCTACAGCGCGCGCCCCACGCTGCGGCTGGCCGGGCAGGCCGATGTGCGCTTGTCCAACCTGCTGGTCGCCATGCGCATGGACGAGAGCGAGGGTGGCATGAGCCGGCTCGAACTGCGCCTGTCCAACTGGGTGGGCACCACGGCGGGCGGCACCGAGCAGGCGTTTGGCGCGCAGTCAGACCTGAAGCTGGGCGCCGAGCTGACGGTGTACGCCGGTGACGTGCAGTCACCCACGGAGGTTTTCCGCGGCAAGGTCAGCGCCATCGAACTCCTGTTCAGCATGGGTGGCGCGCCCGAGATCACGGTGCTGGCCGAAGACGCGCTGCAGGCCGCGCGCCTGGCCCGGCGCAGCAAGGTCTACACCGACATGTCGCCCGCCGACGTGGTGCGTGAGGTGGCCGGTGCGCTCAACCTGCGCCCCACCGTCACCGGCCTCACCAGCCCGGTGGACACCTGGGCGCAGATCAACGAGAGCGACCTGGCCTTTTTGCGCCGGCTGCTGGCGCGCTTCGACGCCGACCTGCAGATCGTGGGCGATGAGCTGCAGGTGTCACCGCGCGGTGACGTGGCGCGGGGTGAGGTGGAGCTGGCGCTGTTCGGTCAGCTGATGCGCGCCCGCGTGATCGCCGACCTGTCGCAGCAGGTCACCGCCACCAGCGCAGCGGGCTGGAACCCGGTGGACGGCAGCGCGGTGAGCCATGAGGCCACGCAGATCAAGCAGAGCGGGCCGGGCAGTGGGCGCAGTGGCCTCTCGTGGCTGGACGAAACCTTTGGAACGCGGCAAGAACACATCGGCCACCTCGCGGTGAGCAGCGACGCGGAGGCGCGCGCCGTGGCCACCGCCGCACTGGACCAGCGTGCACGCCGCTTCGTGCGCATCGAAGGTTTGAGCGAAGGCAACCCTGCGATCCGCGTGGGCACCACGGTGTCGGTCACCGGCCTGTCGCCGCAATTCGACAACCGCTACTTCGTGTGCGCCGCCTCGCATGTGTACGACCAGACCGCAGGCTACCGGACCGAGTTCAGCGGTGAGTGTGCGTTTTTGGGAGAGGGCGCATGAAGCGCGACGGTCTGTTCGACCGACCTGCCGCGTGGCTGCAGGCGGGGGCGCTGGCGCAGGTGGTGTCGCTCGACGACCCCGCGGGGCGCAACCGCGTGCAGGTGCGCCTGCTGGCGCACGACGGTGTGAGCGACCAGGACGCGCCGCTGTGGGCGCGCGTGGTGGCGCCGTTTGCCGGCAACGACCGGGGCTTCTTTTTCCTGCCCGATGTGGACGACGAGGTGCTGGTGATCTTCATGAACGGCGACGCGCGCCACCCGCTGATCATCGGCGGGCTGTGGAACGGCAACTCGCCTTCGCCGGCCGATCTCGCACAAGGCCAGCACAAGACGAAACGTTTGAAGTCGAAGAACGGTGTGGCCATCACCATCCTCGACGAGGACGGCCAGGAAACGCTGACGCTGGAGACGCCCGGCGGGCAGACCGTGACGCTGCAGGACGGGCCGGGCACGATCACGCTGGGAGACGCCAACGGCAACCAGGTGGTGATGGAGGCTGCGGGCATCAGCATCACGGCGTCGGCCAAGGTGAAGGTGACCGCTGCACAGGTGGAGGTGAGCGCGGGCATGGTCAAGGTGGACGCGGCCATGTCGAATTTTTCGGGCATCGTGAAGTGCGATGTGCTGCAGACCAACGCCGTGATTTCCACGAGCTACACCCCGGGCGCCGGGAACATCTGGTGACGCCATGGCCCGCACGCTGACGCAGCAACTTCCGCACGACGTGGCCCTGGGTGCGCCGCGCGGTGTGGCCTCGGGCGGTGCGCCGCTCTTGCTGCAACGGTCTGACGGTGACTTCATCGACGCCGTGCTCGACGAGATCGCCAGCACCGAGGGCCGCGCCAGGCTGCTGGCCACACGCGCTGCGGCTCGCAACCAGCGACAGGTGCTCAAGCTGTTTCAGCCCATCCAGCGCCAGCACCACCTGGCGATGCTCGAAGCCTGGTGCGACACACCCGGCACACCGCGCCTGGACCCGGCCCGCGTGGAATCGGCCGGGCTGGTGGTTCGCCGTGTGCGCCGTGCCGGCAGCGCCACAGAAGAGGGCTGGATGCGTTCTCGCGGGCGCCTGCGCGGCTGGTTGCCGGTGCAGCGCATTGGCGGCGCCGCGCGGGACCCGGCCAGCCAGCTGCGGTTGCACAGCGGACACACCGGCGTGGCCGACATCGACCACGAGCTGGTGCAGCTCGCCTTGCAGAGCGAGGACACGCTGCTGAACGAACACGTGGTGCCCATGTTCGTGGCGCCGCCCGAGGTCTGCAAGGCTGCGGGCAAGACGGTGTATTACGGCATCGTGCCCACGGTGAGCGGCGAGCAGGCCGAGACCGCGCCGGTGTTCGACGAGGACAACACCTTCGGCTCCGAGAGCGCCGATTTCCGCAACCACCTGGTGCAAGCCCTGCGTGGCGAGGCCATGGAATTTCCGCTCGATGGCGAAACGCTGAACCCGGCCTGGACCGAAGCCGCCGAGATCGCCACCACGTTGCGGCCCCAGGGTCTGAGCACGGATCACTGGAACCGCCTGCACCCCGGCGGTGGTTCACGCAGCAGCATGCAGCGTTTCTTGCGTTTGTTGCGCCAACTGGACGGTGAATTCAACGCCTTTGCCGGCACCTCTGCGACGGCGCAGGCGTTGCGCCTGCAGCTCGCCGCCATCGCGTTGCCGCTGAAATTGCGCGAAGGCGAAACGGTGGCGCGCACGGTGAACGCCGAAGTCTTTCTGCGCCAGGCGGTGCAGGTGCTGGTGCAGCGCGACGGGCAGGCCGCACGACCCGAGATGCCGGTGCGCTGGCCCGCCTTGCCGGGTCACCAGGCCAGTGCCTTGCGGCTGGCGCTCTCGCGCGCCGTGGCCGAGCGCTTTGTGCAGCTCAACCCCGCGCCCGGGCGTTTTGACGACCCGGGCGCGCAGTACGTGGTGCGGGCCTTCGTGCGCCTCAAGCCCGAGTGCGGTTGCCCGGCGCGCATCGTCTGGAGCGACGCCACCGAGCCGTTCGTGATCGCGCCGTGGTTTGAGGGTTCGGGCGCGCCGCCGGTGCGCATCGACCTGCCCGACATCACCGCGCCCGGCCTGCTGGCCTCGCTCAAACCCAACGTGTCGTTCACCGTGCCGCCCGCGCTGCAAAGCCTGCTGGGCGGCAACCCGAAAGACCTGATGGAGGGCAAGCCGCCCTCGGGCCCCGGCATGACCATCGGCTGGATCTGCAGCTTCAGCATCCCCATCATCACGCTGTGCGCCTTCATCGTGCTGAGCATCTTCCTCAGCCTGTTCGACCTGATCTTCAAGTGGATGGCGTTCATCAAGATCTGCATTCCGTTTCCGAAGAAAGGCGACTGATGGCAACGACCGCAGCTCCCATCGGATTCCCGTTCCTCGGCCTGCCCGACGAGCACGGCCAGCTGGCCTGGCCGGCGCTGGAGAAGAGCGTGCGCGATGGCATCCGCATCGTGTTGAGCACCCGCCCCGGCGAGCAGCTCATGCGCCCCGAGTTCGGCGGCGGACTCGACCGGTTGCTGCACGAGCCCAACACCCTGGCCACGCGCCGGCGCATCCGCGATCTGGTGCAGAACTCGCTCACCCGCTGGGAGCCGCGCATCCTGCTCGATGCGGTGGAGGTGTGGGACGTGCCCGATGCACCGAGCCACCTGCGGGTGGAGATCCAGTACCGGCTGGCGCGCACGGGTGCGCCGGGCCGCATGAATGTCAATGTGCAGCTGGAGACCTAGATGCCCATCATCCCGCCCAGCCTCGACGACCGCCGTTTTGACGATCTCGTTGAAGACCTGATCGCGCGCATTCCCGCGCACACGCCCGAGTGGACCAACCCGCGCCAGGGCGATCCCGGGCGCACGCTGCTGGAGTTGTTCGCGTGGTTGGGTGACGCGCTTCTCTATCGGGCCAACCTGATCCCCGAGCGCCAGCGCCTGGTGTTTCTGAAACTGCTCGGCCAAGGCCTGCGCGCGGCCCAGCCGGCGCGCGGCATCGTGGGGCTTTCCTACGCGCAGCCGCTGGCCGATCTGCGCGCGGGTTCGCTGCTGCCCGGCGCTCGCCTCAAGGGTGCGCAGCCCTTCGAGACCCTGGGTGAAACCACCGTGCTGCCGGTCACCGGCGAGGCCTACATCAAACGCAAACTCACCGATGCCGAAGCGGCCCGCATGGCCGACGTGATCAGCGGGCTCTCGCGCGTGCACCGCATCAGCGGCGCGGTGGAGGGTTATGAGACGCTCGCGGTGTTTGGCGAAGGGCGCGCCGAGCCGGGCGGTTTTGATGTGTTCGAGCGCTCGACCGACCGCGCCCTGTGGATCGCCTTGCTCGCACCCGCTGCGCCCAGCCCGCTGGAACAGCAGGATGTGAACGACAGCGTGCGCGCCGCGCTCGGCGGAGGTGACACCGGCGTGCCCTCGCTGCTCTCGTTGGGCATCGTGCCCGCGCTGCCCTTGCCCGCGTTGTTCGAAGAGGTGGGTCCGCTGGCCGAGGTGCCGGTGGTCTGGGAAATGGTGACGCGCAAGCCCGGCACGCAGTCCCTGGACTACCTCACGCTGGAGCCGCTGCCGGGCAGTGACACCTCGCACGGCTTCACGCGGCCCGGTACCTTGCGCCTGCCGCTGCCGGGGGAAGACGATATCTGGGTGCCCTCCAACCAGGTGGGTGTGAACCCGCTGGCCGGCGTGGGCGACGCACCGCCCCGGCTGGACGACGCGGCGCGTGCCGCGCGGCTGGTGGCCTGGCTGCGCGTGCGCCCGCGCCCGGGCAGCCAGGTGCAACGCCTGCCGCTCACCTGGCTGGGCATCAACGCCGCCGAGGTGGACCAGCGCGTGACGCTGCAAGGCCAGGTGCTCGGTACAAGCACCGGCGCTGCGGACCAGACGTTTGCCTTGCCCGCCGGCTCGGTGGACGGCGAGACGCTGGTGATCGAGGTGGAAGAGCCTGGCGGGCGCGGCTACCAACCGTGGCAGCGCGTGGACGACCTGGCTGCCATCAGCGCCGATCCGTTCAAGGCGCGCGAGGCCGGCGCGTTTGAGCTCGACGCCGAAGCCGGCACCCTGCGTTTCGGTGACGGCGTGCGCGGCCGCATTCCCGAGCGGCTCATGCGCGTGCGCCTGGCGCGCGGGCGCTTCGGTGGTGGGCGCGCGGGCAACCTCGCACCCGGCAGCCTGAGCGAGATCTCTGCCACGCTGATCAACAGCCAGCGTGCCCCCGCCATGAAGGTGCACCAGCCCCTGCCCATGGACGGCGGAGAAGACGCCGAGACCCTGCCCCAGGCCGAGCGCCGGATCCCGGCCACGCTGCGCCACCAGCAGCGCGCGGTGACGGCCGACGATTTCAAACGCCTGGCGCTTGAAACACCCGCGGCCGACGTGGGCCGGGTCGAGGTGATGCCGCGCTTCAAGCCGCGTGACCGGCGCTTCAACGTGCCCGGTGTGGTGAGCGTGATGGTGCTGCCGTCTGCCGCGCTCGCGCCCGCACCCAACCCGCGGCCCGACCGGCCCTTCATCGAGCGCGTGCACGCCCACCTGTCCGCGCGTGTGCCGCTGGCCACCGAGCTGTATGTGATCGGCTGCGAATACGTGCCGCTGGGCCTGTC
>NZ_JALHLX010000027.1:0-18263 GCF_022844385.1 Hydrogenophaga sp.
TTTGTGCCCACCGAGGTGCTGTGCCCTGGCCTCAAGCGCCTGCTCGACGTGCGCCGTGTGGTCGGCCTGCGCAACCCGGCGCACAGCCTGGTCAAGCTCATGAACCCGTGCGTGGGCCAGGCCTTCATCGTCGGCAGCTACACCCACCCCGAATACGCCAGCTCCATGGCCGCCACCTGGGCCCTCACGGGTGCGCACGCCATGCTGCTGCGCGGCACCGAAGGTGAACCGGTGGCCGATGCGCGCCGCACACCGCGCATGGAAATCTTTCAGGACGGCGAACGCACCGAGGTGCAACCGCAGCAAGACGGCCCGCTCGTGCAGGTGCCTTCGCTGCCCAGCGTGGGCGCTGCACACACGGCCGACTACATCCGCGCCGTGCTCAACGATTCGTTACCCATTCCCACGCCGATCGCACTGCAGGTGGAACACATCTTGCGAGCGATCGAGCACCATGATTCCCCAGCCCATGCACACGCCCTCTGAGTTCCTGCCCGGTACCGTTTCGCTCGTGGGCGCCGGCCCGGGTGATCCCGAGTTGCTCACACTCAAGGCCGTCAAGGCCATCAGCGCGGCCACCGTGCTGCTGGTCGACGATCTGGTGAGCGACGCGGTGCTGGCGCATGCAAAACCGGGCGCGCGCATCGTGCACGTGGGCAAACGCGGCGGCTGCAAGAGCACCCCGCAGGCCTTCATTGAAAAGCTCATGGTCATGGCCGCGGGCGAAGGCGAGGTGGTGGTGCGTCTCAAGGGCGGCGACCCGTTCATCTTCGGGCGCGGCGGCGAAGAGGTGGAAGCCTTGCGCGCCGCCGGCATCGAGGTGCAGGTGGTCAACGGCATCACCGCCGGCCTGGCCGGTCTCACCTCGCTGGGCGTGCCGCTCACACACCGCGAGCATGCGCACGGCGTGGTGTTCGTCACCGGCCACGCCAAGCCCGGCGACAGCGGCACCGACTGGCCGGCCCTGGCCGCCACCGCGCGCGACGCCAAGCTCACGCTGGTGATCTACATGGGTGTTAGCGGCTCGCAGCAGATCCAGACCGAGCTGCTCACCGGCCTGCCGGCCCACACGCCGGTGGCCGTGATCCAGCACGCCACGCTGCCCCAACAACGGCACGCGGTCACCACGCTGGGGCAACTGCGCGCCACCATCGAGCATGAAGGGCTGGGCAGTCCGGCGGTGATCGTGGTGGGTGATGTGGTCAGCGGCATCGCCGCTCTTCAGGCACCCCTGCCGCTCGTTCGCACAGCCTGAGCTGGCGCAACAGCGCGCCGCTACACTGCCGCAGCCACGCTCCCGTCGGGGCGCTCCGGAGCCATCTGCATGCTCAAGAAACTCAACCAGTTCACCGAAGGCCACGGCGCGCTGCGCCCGGGCCGTGGCCTCGTCACCGGCGCCATTGCGCTGTCGCTGGCCATCCTGTGTTTCCTCGGCGTGATGGCATTTCACTTTCCGCAGTACCTCACCACACCCCAGCTGCGCCAGCAGTACGACGTGGGCCTCATGCGGCAGTTGCTGTTCGCGGGCATGGTGATCGCTGGTGGTCTGAGCCTGGTGAACGTGTTGTTCAACCGCGCGCGCTGGCTCTCGGCCTTTGCGTTTGCGCTGGTCACGCTCAGCGCACTGCTGGGCGGGCACCAGGTGGAGGTGGACCCGAACTTCCCCGACCACACGCCCTACATCGGCATGGACTGGTTCATCCTCGATCTGCTGGGCTCAGCGCTGATCTTCATCTTCATCGAGAAGCTGTTCGCCCTGCGCAAGGACCAGCCGGTGTTCCGCCCCGAGTGGCAGACCGACTTTCACCACTTCATCGTCAACCACATGGTCATCGGCTTCATGCTGCTGGCCACCAACCTGCTGGTGCACAAGCTCTTTGGCTGGGTGCCGGTGGACGGCGTGCGTGGCTGGATCGCGGCGCTGCCGTTCTGGGCCGCTCTGCCGCTGATCATTCTGGTGGCCGACCTCGCGCAGTACTGGACGCACCGCGCGTACCACGAAGTCCCGCTGCTCTGGCGCCTGCACGCGGTGCACCACAGCACGAAGCACATGGACTGGATGGCCGGCTCGCGCCAGCACATCATCGAGACCATCATCACGCGCACGCTGGTGCTCGGACCCATTTACCTGCTGGGCTTTTCCAAGGAAGTGATCGACGCGTACATCATCGTGGTGGGCTTCCAGGCCGTGTTCAACCACGCCAACGTCAGCGTGCGCCTGGGGCCCCTGCGCTACCTCATCGTCACGCCCAACTTCCACCACTGGCACCACAGCCAGGACGCCGACGCGCTCGACAAGAACTACGCAGCGCACTTCGCCTTTCTCGATCATGTGTTCGGCACCGCCGTCAACAGCAACAAGGTCTGGCCCGAGCACTACGGTGTGCTGGGCGACTACGTTCCCAAAGGCTTTTTGAAGCAGCTCGCGTTCCCCTTCACCTGGAAAGGCTGAGCGCGCCGCCTACACTGCGCGCCATGCAACATTTCGACGCCATCGTCATCGGCGCTGGCGCCGCCGGCCTGTTCTGTGCCGGCATCGCCGGTCAACGCGGCCTGAGCGTGCTCGTGCTCGACCACAGTGAAAAAGTGGCCGAAAAGATCCGCATCTCGGGTGGTGGACGCGCCAACTTCACCAACCGCGACCTCGACCCGCACGCGCCGCACAAGCACTTCATCAGCGCCAACCCCAACTTCTGCCGCTCGGCGCTTTCGCGCTACACGCCGGCCGATTTCATCGGGCTGCTGCAGCGCCACGACATCGCCTTCCACGAAAAGCACAAAGGTCAGCTGTTTTGCGACCGCTCGGCCGAAGACCTGATCCAGATGCTGCTGCGCGAGTGCGAGGCTGGTGGTGTGCAGCGCTGGCAGCCTTGTGGCGTCAAAGCCATTCGGGTGGACGGCGACGGCGTGTATGAGCTCGATACCGACCGAGGCCCGGTGCGCAGCCGCTCCGTGGTGGTGGCCACCGGTGGCCTCTCCATCCCCAAGATCGGGGCGACCGACTTCGGTTACCGCATCGCAAAGCAGTTCGGCCTGCGCCTGGTCGAGCCGCGTCCGGGCCTGGTGCCGCTGACCTTTGATGGTGATGGCTGGGTGCCGTACGCGGGCTTGTCAGGCCTCGCGCTGCCAGTGCGCATCGAAACCGGCGACAAAAAAAGCCGCATGTCGTTCAACGAAGACCTGCTCTTCACCCACCGCGGCCTCTCGGGCCCGGCGGTGCTGCAGATCTCCAGCTACTGGCACGACAACACCCCGATCCGCCTGAACCTGGCGCCTGACGCCGATCTGCCCGCCGCACTCGCCCGCGCCAAGGCCACCTCGCGCAAGCTGATCGCCAACGAACTTGCAAGCCTCGTGCCCAGCCGCCTGGCCGACGCCTGGGCGCAGCAGGACACCGACTGGCAGCGCCCGGTGGCCGAGGCCTCCGACAAGGCCCTGGCCCGGCTGGCAGAACGCCTGTCGCGCTGGGAGATCACCCCCACGGGCACCGAGGGCTACAAAAAAGCCGAAGTGACGCTGGGCGGGGTGGACACGCGCGACCTGTCGTCGCAAACCCTGGAATCGAAGCAGCCCGGGCTGTATTTCATCGGAGAGGTGGTGGATGTGACCGGCTGGCTGGGCGGCTACAACTTCCAGTGGGCCTGGGCGAGTGCGCACGCATGCGCCGTTGCCTTGGGTAGCCAACCGAATTGAAGTGGCTATAATCCAAGGCTTTGCTGGCAAATACCCGTCTGCCAATACTAGTTAACGACGGGACATTTTGCGGATACGACGCTTGGGCCCGATCTTCCCGAACATCCTCTTTCCGCGCATTCTGGACATTTCTCGCCCATGACGACCATCCGTGTAAAAGACAACGAACCCTTTGACGTCGCTCTGCGCCGTTTCAAGCGCACCATCGAAAAGCTCGGTTTGCTGACCGACCTGCGCGCCCGTGAGTTTTACGAAAAGCCCACCGCCGAGCGCAAGCGCAAGAAGGCCGCCGCCGTCAAGCGCCACTACAAGCGTGTGCGCTCGATGCAGCTGCCCAAGAAGCTGTACTGAGTCTGTGCCGCCGGGTTCGCCCGGTTGCCCAAAAGCCCGCTGGAAGACGTTCAGGCGGGCTTTTTTGTTGTCTGAACATTCCCCTCACCGCCCCACAGGAGCCCCACCATGAGCCTCAAGGAACAGATCACCGAAGACATGAAGAACGCCATGCGCGCCAAGGACAGCGAGCGCCTGGGCACCATCCGCCTGCTGACCGCAGCCATGAAGCAGAAGGAAGTGGACGACCGCGTGGAACTCGACGACGCCATGGTGGTGGCCATCGTCGACAAGCTCATCAAGCAGCGCAAGGACAGCATTGAGGCCTTCACCAAGGCCGACCGCATGGACCTGGCCGACAAGGAAAGCGCCGAGCTGAAGGTGCTGCAGGCCTACCTGCCGGCGCGCCTGTCGGCCGAAGAGGTGACCGCCGAAGTCAAGGCCATCGTGGCGGAGCTGGGTGTAGAACTGGGACGTGCGGTGGGCCCGGGCGACATGGGCAAGGTCATGGGCGCGGTGAAAACCCGCCTCGCCGGCAAGGCCGACATGGGCATGGTGTCTGCTGCGGTGAAGGCAGCACTCACCGCTTGAGCTTCCGCGGCTCGAAGACAAGGCTGACGCGATGCTGACGCCACGGCACGCGCGCAGGGAAAACCACGAGCAGCCACCAACGGGAGCCTCCTAAACTCGCGGCAACTTCCGGAGGAGCCCCCTTGTCCCGAACACCATCCCGGCTGGCTGTGCTGGCCAGCCTGCTATGCCTCATCCCGTCGTTGCCGGTGCTGGCCCAGCCGGTCAAACCCGCCGTGGTCCCCATCAAGGTCGGCGTGATCGGCCCGTTCACCGGTCCGTCGTCGGATTTCGGCGTGCCCATGCTCAACGGCATCCAGCTGGCGGCAGAGGAGATCAACGCGGTGGGTGGCTACCTGGGCCGGCCACTTCAGCTCGTCGTCAAGGATGACAAGGGCGACCCGGAGACCGGCCTCAAAGGCTCGCAAGAGCTGGCCGCCGAGGGCGTGATCGCAACCATCGGTTTTTGCAACACGGGCGTGGCCATGAAAGCGCTCGACGTGTTCCAGACCTCGCAGATCCCGCTGATCGTGCCCTGCTCCACCGGCACGCCGGTCACGGGCAAGTTCCCCGGGCCCTCCAGCTACATCTTCCGCACTTCGGCCAAGGATTCGATCCAGGCGCCCTTCGTGGTCGACGACCTGGTCAAGCGGGGCTGGACCAAGGTCGCCATCTTTGCCGACACCACCGGCTATGGCGAAGCCGGCCTCAAAGACGTGGAAGCGGCCCTGGCGAGCAAGAACCTCAAGGCCACGCACGTGGCGCGTTTTCCGCTGGGGGTGAAAGACCTCAAGGAGTCGCTGGCCGCGGCCCGCGACGCCGGTGCCAACGTGGTCTTCAGCTACACCGTGGGACAGGAAAACGCGGTGATTGCCAACGGGCGCCGCGAACTGAAGTGGGACGTGCCGCAGGTGGGTGCCTGGCCTCTGTCGTTCCCCTTCTTCATCCAGGGTGCGCCCCAGGCCGCCGAAGGTTCGCTCATGGCGCAGACTTTCATTGCCGAGCCCAGCAACGAGCGCCGCGCCTCGTTCCTGAGCGCCTACGCCCGCAAGTACAACCAGAAAATGACCGTGCCCATGGCCGCGGCACAGGGCTACGACGCCACCTACCTGCTCACCTACGCGCTCTTCGGCATCCGCAATGGCAAGTTCGACGGCCCGCTTGTCAAGGCCGCGCTGGAGAACATTCCGCGCGTCTACTACGGCGTGGTCGCCACCTATGAACGGCCTTTCACCCTGGAAGACAAGGACGCCATCACGCAGAACATGCTGGTGATGGGCAAGGTCAAGGCGGGCGGCGTGACCTTCGCTTACCCCGAAGACGCACGGCGCAACCTGTTCGTGCAACGCAAGCAGTGAGCTCGGCTACCGCAGGATGAGCGCGGTGCCCAGCACCGCCAGCACCGCACCCAGCCAGGCGCCCGCCGCTGGGCGGCGCCGGTAGACCAGCCAGAGCAGCGGCAGGATCAGGATCGGCGAGACGGACGACAGCACGGCCACCAGGCCAGCCTGCCCAAGCCGCATGGCGGCCAGGATCAGCGTCATGCCCAAGGCCATGGCCACGGCGGCGCTGAGGAAAGTAAGCCACGCATCTTTTCCGCTCAGGGGCACCTTGGCGCGTGCGCCTTGCCATCCGCTGGCGAACAGCAGGGTGTGCGCCAGCAGGGCCATGCTCATGCGCGCCGCGCTGGCCGCCACCGCATCCACCCCGGTCGTCATGAGCGGCTTGAGCATCAGGGTGGCGACCGACTGGCACAAAGCCGCAGCCAGCCCCAGCCCCACCCCGATGATCAAGGGGCCCCGCGTCTGCTCCCAGCCGTGCTGCTCGTCGCTGCGTCGCCCCCAGACGATCGCCAGCATCACGCCGCCCACCAGCAATCCACTGCCAACCAACGCCCGGTCCCAGATCACCTCCCCCAGGAAGAACCAGGCGATCACGGCCGAGAACAAGGCGTGGGTGGCGAAGAGCACACCCGAACGGCGTGGGCCCAGGCGGTTCATGCAGGCGAACAGCACCGTGTCGCCGATGAAGATGCCGATGACGCCCGAGAGGGCCAGCAGGCCAATGGCCGAGGCATCGAGGCTGCGCCAGCCACCACCCATCAAGGCCAGCGCCCACAGGATCAGGCTGGCAAACAGCATGCGCCAGCGGCTGAAGGCGAATGCACCCAAACGCTGCGCCGGGCCCACCGAGAAGAGACTGGAGACCGCCCAGCAGGCTGCCGCGAGCAGCGCCAGCGCCTCCGGGCGCATCAGCTCAGTCGGTGAGCCTTGGGGCCAGCGTTTCGTCGCAGGGCCGCCCCAAGACGAAACAGCCCCCTCGGGGGGCAGCGACCCGCGCAGCGGTGGAGCGTGGGGGCCATCAACTTCCGGCGATCTTCATCTTGTTGACCAAGATGGACCCGACAGTCTTCGCACCGAAGTTGTACGCATCCGCGCCCACCGCTTCGATCCCCTGGAACATGTCCTTCAGGTTGCCGGCAATGGTGATCTCGTGCACCGGGTAGGCGATCTCGCCGTTTTCCACCCAGTAGCCCGAGGCGCCGCGCGAGTAGTCGCCGGTCACGTAGTTCACGCCCTGGCCCATGAGCTCGGTGACCATCAGGCCGCGGCCGAGCTTCTTGAGCATGGCGCGCAAATCGTCGCCAGGTTGGGTCAGGCGGCTGGTGAGCGTGAGGTTGTGCGAACCGCCAGCGTTGCCGGTGGTGCGCATGCCCAGCTTGCGCGCCGAGTAGGTGGACAAAAAGTAGCCCAGCACCTTGCCGCCCGAGACCACCTTGCGCTTGGCGGTGCGCACGCCTTCGTCGTCAAATGGTGAACTGCCCTTGCCGTTGCGCACGTGCGGGTCTTCCACGATGTCGAGGTGTTTGGCCAGCACGCGCTTGCCCAGGCTGTTGGGCAAAAAGGTGGTGTTGCGGTAGAGCGCGCCGCCGCTGGTGGCCTGCACGTAGGCGCCCAGCAGGCCGGCGGCCATGGGCGACTCGAACAGCACCGGGCATTCGGTGGTGGCGATCTTGCGGCCGTTCAGGCGCGCCAGCGTGCGCTCGGCGGCGTAGCGGCCCACGGCCTGCGGCGAGGCCAGGTCTTGCGGCGAGCGCTGCGAGCTGTACCAGTAGTCGCGCTGCATGTTCGCGCCCTTGCCGGCGATGGGAGCCACCGAGAGACTGTGGCGCGAGCTGGCGTAGCCGCCGCTGAAGATGCCGGCGCCCGAGCGCGCGCCCTCGCGCATGTGGGCGGTGAAAAAGTGCGACTGCTGGGCCGACACGCCGGCGCCTTCGCTGTTGTTGATCTTCTTGCTGGTGGCAAAGGCCGCTGCTTCGCATTCCAGCGCGATGCGCATGGCCTCTTCGGAGTTCAGCACCCAGGGGTGGAACAGGTCGAGATCGAGGTAGCTGTCGGCCACGTCAGCCGCATCGGGCAGGCCGGCCATGGGGTCTTCGGCGGTGAAGCGGGCGATATCAAAGGCGGCCTGCACCGTCTGGCGCACGGCGGCGGCGGAGAAGTCGGAGGTGGACGCGTTGCCGCGCTTCTGGCCCAGGTAGACCGTGACGCCGAGCGACTTGTCGCGGTTGCGCTCCACGTTTTCCAGCTCACCTTTGCGGACCGACACGCTCAGGCCGGCGCCTTCGGACACCTCGGCCGCGGCATCGGCCGCACCGAGCTGTTTGGCGTGTGAAAGAGCCAGGTCGACCAGCTCTTCGAACTGGCTGCGGGCGTACTGGAAACCGGGGAGCGGGGCGTTGGCCGAGGCCGGGGGGGTGGGCTGGGCCGGGGTGTGGGGGGCATTTTTCATATCGACGGCTATGATACTGGCCGCCCTACCCGGGCGCTGCATCGCGCGCAGATGCCCATGCTGCACAACGTGCAGCCCTCCCCTTTTGAGACCCCACATGTCCCGCAAACCCACCAAAGGCTATTTCGTCCGCGGCCAGTTCGTCGCCCTGGGCAGCGAGCTGGACCTGGAACTCAAGCGCGAGCTCAAGGGTTCGGACGACATGAGCAAGACCGATCTCAAGAAGTACAGCGACCGACTGCAGCAGATCGGCGAAAGCCTGCTCACGCTGCGCCCGGACCTGATGAAACGGCTCGACCTGTCGGAAAAACTGGTGGACACGGTCAACGACTGCAAGAAGATCACCAACTTCGAAGGTCGCCGCCGCCAGATGCAGTTCATCGGCAAGCTCATGCGCGGCGTGAGCGAAGCGAAGCTGGCCGAAGTGGAAGCCGCGCTGGACGAGCAGAACAAGGGCTCGGTGAAGGGCACGCTGTCATTGCACCTGGCCGAGCAGTGGCGCGACCAGCTGATTGCCAACGACGACGCCCTCACGCGCTGGCTGGAGCAGGCGCCGGACACCGATGTGCAGCAACTGCGTGCGCTCATCCGCCAGGCCCGCAAGGATGCGCAGGCCAACGAGGCGCTGGAGCGCGCAGGCGAAGCCGTGCGCCACGGCAAGGCGTACCGCGAGATCTTCCAGCTGGTCAAGGCCGCGCTGAACCAGGGCTCGGACGAACCCGACGCGCCCGTTGAGGAAGACCCTGCATGAACGAACAAACCCGCCCACCCGAAGACCCGGTGCGCATCGGCATCGTGTCCATCAGCGACCGCGCCAGCACCGGCATGTACGAAGACAAGGGCCTGCCCGCGCTGCAGGAGTGGCTCGCGCGCGCGCTCAAGAACCCCATCACCTTCGAGCCGCGGCTGATCCCCGACGAGGTCGAGCGCATCAGCGCCACGCTGATCGAGCTGGTGGACGCCGGCTGCTCGCTGGTGCTCACCACCGGTGGCACCGGCCCGGCGCTGCGCGACGTGACGCCCGAGGCTACGCTGGCCGTGGCGCACAAGGAGATGCCGGGCTTTGGCGAACAGATGCGCCAGATCAGCCTGACCTTTGTCCCCACCGCCATCCTCTCGCGCCAGGTGGCCGTGATCCGCGACCAGAGCCTGATCCTGAACCTGCCGGGCCAGCCCAAGGCGATCGCCGAAACGCTCGAAGGCCTGAAGAACGCCGACGGCACGCAGAAGGTCAACGGCATTTTCGCCGCCGTGCCCTACTGCATCGACCTGATCGGCGGGCCTTACCTCGAAACGAACGACGAAGTCTGCAAGGCCTTCCGACCCAAATCCGCCGTGCGCCCCGCGCGCTGACATCCTCAAGAGACGCACCATGAAGATCACCAAAGACACCATCGTCACCCTCACCTTCCGTGCCACCGATGCCCAGGGCAAAGTGCTGGAAGACGGCAAGGAGCCGCGTGCGTACCTGCACGGCGGCTACGGCAACACGCTGCCCGGCATCGAGAAGGCGCTGGAAGGCCAGGAGCCGGGCTTCGCCGCCACGCTGGTGCTGCCGCCCGAAGACGCCTTTGGCGTGCGCGACGAGAGCCTGGTGACCACCATGCCCAAGCGCGACTTTCCGCCGGGTGTGAAAGTGGGTGGCCAGCTCGAGGGCAGCGACGACAAGGGCCAGCAACACGTGTTCACCGTGATGAAGATCAAGGGCGACACGGTGCACCTGGACGGCAACCACCCCATGGCCGGGCAGACGCTGAAGTTCGCGGTGAAGGTGGTGGAAGTGAAAGCAGCGAGTGCGGAAGAGATTTCACACGGCCATGCGCACGGCGCGCACGGACATCACCACTGACACGTCACTTGCCGATGAGCTGGTTGAGCTTTTCGGCTTCAAAACACTCTTCGCGCGCCGCGTCCTTGGGCACGCAGTCGCCCTCCCGCGATGACTGCGAGAGTTTCTCGATCGCGCACCACAGCAACGCGATCTGGTGCTCCTGGCTGGCGGTGCTGTCGATCAGGCCGCGCATGGCCTGTGACAGCGGATCGTCTTCCTGCGTGATGCCGTAGGCCTGGAACTTCGGATCGGTCACGTCGGCGCTTTCGCCGGTCTTGCTCGGGATGATGCGCGCCGGAATGCCCACCGCCGTGGCGCCTGCCGGCACCGGCTTGATCACCACCGCGTTGCTGCCGATCTTGGCGCCGTCGCCCACCAGAAAACCACCCAGCACCTTGGCGCCCGCGCTCACCACCACGTCCTTGCCCAGCGTGGGGTGGCGCTTGGTGCCCTTGTAGAGCGAGGTGCCGCCCAGCGTCACACCCTGGTAGATCGTGCATCCGTCGCCGATCTCGGCGGTCTCGCCCACCACCACGCCCATGGCGTGATCGAAGAACACACGTTCACCCACCTTGGCACCAGGATGGATTTCGATGCCGGTGAGAAAACGCGCGATGTGCGAGATGAAACGGCCCAGCCATTTGAAGCCGTGCGTCCAGCACCAGTGCGCCGGGCGGTGAAGCCAGACCGCGTGCAGACCGGGGTAGCAGGTGATGACTTCCCAGGTGCTGCGCGCAGCGGGGTCGCGGTCGAGGACGCACTGGATGTCGGAGCGGAGGCGGGCAAACATGGCGGCAGTCTAGCGCCTGGCCTTGTCGGCCACCTGCAGCATCGCCTTGGCAACACCTCGCAGGATGTGGATTTCTTCTTCGCTGGGCGCAGCGCGGTTGAAAAGCTGGTTCAACCGGGGCATGAGCTTCTTCGGCGCGGCCGGGTCGAGGAAGTCCACCGCCACCAGCGCCTGCTCCAGGTGCGTCAGCATGCCGCCGATGGCCTGCGCGTCGGCTTGCTGGCGCGGTGGCGCAGCGGGTGGCGGAGCGAAGCCGCCGAGTGCCTCGCGCCAGTCGTAGGCGATCAGCTGCACTGCCGCCGCGAGGTTGAGCGAGCCGAAATCGGGCGCGGTGGGAATGCTGAGCGCCACGTGGCAGCGGTACACGTCTTCGTTGCGCATGCCGAAGCGCTCCGAGCCAAACAGGAAGGCCACGCCTTCGGGTGGCTCGGGCGTGGCGAGCAGGGTCTGGAAGTGTTCACGGGGCGCCAGCGTGGGCGGGCCGAAGTCGCGCGGTGTCATGGCGGTGGCGCACAGGTGGGTCATGCCATCCAGCGCTTCGTCCAGCGTGTCGACGACGCGCGTCTTGGCCAGCACGTCGTTGGCGCCGCTGGCGCGCTGGATGGTTTCTTCGCGGCGCAGCACGTTGGCCCAGCGCGGCTGCACCAGCACGAGGTCGTCAAAACCCATCACCTTCAGGGCACGGGCCACGCCGCCCACATTGCCGGCATGGCTGGTCTGGATCAATACAAAACGGGTGCGCATGCTGAGGGGGATAGGTGGCGGTAAAATCTCGCACATTGTCGCCGCCCCGCATCGCCGGGGCGCATCCAGCTGCTCTTCCACTGCTGCGCGCCGCTCCCGTGTCGCGCCGAGGTTCACAATTCATGTCG
This sequence comes from Hydrogenophaga sp., assembly GCF_022844385.1. Taxonomy (GTDB): domain Bacteria; phylum Pseudomonadota; class Gammaproteobacteria; order Burkholderiales; family Burkholderiaceae_C; genus Hydrogenophaga. The sequence continues at coordinate 11,879 of NZ_JALHLX010000027.1, forward strand.
TCCACGCTCCACCCCATGCTCAACGTGGCCATCAAGGCCGCTCGCCTTGCCGGCACCATCATCAACCGCGCCGCACTGGATGTGGAATCGGTCCGCGTTTCGGTCAAACAGACCAACGACTTCGTGACCGAAGTTGATCAGGCCGCCGAGGCCGCGATCATCGACACCTTGCTCACCGCCTACCCCGATCACGCGATCTGGGCGGAAGAGTCGGGCAAGCGCGAAGGACGGCATGGCGGCGCAGACCACGTCTGGATCATCGACCCGCTGGACGGCACCACCAACTTCATTCACGGCTTTCCGGTGTACTGCGTGAGCATCGCGCTCATGGTGGGCAACAAGCTCGAACAAGCCGTGATCTACGACCCGACCCGCAACGACCTCTTCTGCGCCACGCGCGGGCGCGGCGCGTACATGAACGACCGCCGCATCCGCGTGGCCAAGCGCATCGCGTTGCGCGATTGCCTCATGTCCACCGGCTTTCCGTTCCGCCCGGGCGACGCTTTCCAGACCTACCTGCAGATGCTCGGCGACGTGATGCCTCGCGTGGCCGGCGTGCGCCGCCCCGGTTCGGCCGCGCTCGACCTGGCTTATGTAGCCGCCGGTTTCACCGACGGCTTCTTTGAAATGGGACTCTCACCCTGGGACGTGGCCGCGGGTGCGCTGCTGGTCACCGAAGCCGGTGGCCTGATCGGCAACTTCACCGGCGAAGCCGACTTCCTGGAACAGAAGGAATGCATGGCCGCCAACCCCAAGATCTACGGCCAGCTGGTCGGTGTGACTGCCAAGTACAGCAAGTTCGCCAGCGCGGGCGACAAGGCGGCGGTGCGCCAGGCCCGCACGATCGGCGCGCCTGCGGCCGAAGCACCTGCTGCCGAAGCGCCGGCAGCCCAGGCTGACAGCACCAGCCAGGGCGACGCGCCCTTCTGACGCTCAGGCCCGCGGCACGCGAAACCAGAAACAGGCGCCTTGCCCCGGCGCCGATTCGGCCCAGATGCTGCCACCGTGGCGCTCGATGATGCGCGCCACGATGGCCAGACCCACCCCCATGCCCGGCACGTCGGTGCCGGCATGCAGGCGCTGGAACAGACCGAACAGCTTGTGGGCGCGCGCCATGTCGAAACCCATGCCGTTGTCGCGCACGAAATAGGCGCTGGCGTCGGCGTCAAAACCCACCACCACCATGGGCTCGCTCTGGTGGCGTGAGTATTTCAAGGCGTTGTCCAGCAGGTTGCTGAGCACCTGGCGCAACAGCGTGGCGTCACCCAGCGCATCGGGCAGCTCACCCACCTCGATGCGCGCTTCGGGCACCTGCGGCGACAGGGAATCCGCCACCGCGCTGGCCAGGTCGGCCATGCAGACCGGCCGCGCATCCAGCTCGACCTGCACCACGCGGAGCAGCTCCAGCATGTCGGTGATCATCTGGCCCATGTTGCGCGAGGAGCGCGCGATGCGCTCGAACATCTGGCGCCCACTCTCGCTGAGCCGCTCGCCCTCCTCTTCGGCAATCACCTGTGCAAAACCATTCACCGAGCGCAGCGGCGCACGCAGGTCGTGTGCGATCGAATACGAGATCGCCTCCATGTCCCGCATGGTTCGCTCCAGCTCGGCCGTGCGCTCGCGCACCCGCTGCTCCAGGCTGGCGTTGAGGGCATGGATCTGCTCCTGCGCGGCCACACGCTCGCTGATGTCCAGATGCGTGCCCGACATGTAAAGCGCGCGGTCGTCACTGTCGCGCTGGTGCACCCGGCCCCGGGTGTTGATCCAGACCCAGTGACCGTCCTTGTGCTTCAGGCGCAGGTCGCAGTCGTAGAACGGCAACTCGCCCTTCATGTGGCGGTCGCGCGCCGCATCGGCCTTGACCAGGTCATCGGGGTGTACGCGGGATTCCCAGGTGTCGTAGGTGACGGGGGTCAATTCGGCCAGGGTGTGGCCCACCATCTCGGCCCAGCGTTCGTTGATGGTGAGGGTCCGCTCGGTGAGGTTGGTCTCCCAGATGCCTGGGCGTGTGGCGTCCAGCACCCAGGCCAGGCGCTGGCGCTCTTCCCGCAGGGCCTCCTGCGTGGAGATGTAGGAGGTCACATCGGTGAAGGTGCGCACCACCCCGCCGTCCGGCAGCTGGCGAGACCGGATCTCCAGCGTGCGCCCATCCCTGGTCTTTCGCCAGTAGTGGTCGGGCAAGGAGACCGGAGCCGTCTGGTTTTCCAGATAGCGTCTCGCCGCGGGGTCGATCCATTGCAGCTGGTCGCCAAAATCACCCCGCTCGCGCTGAAACTTCACCATGTCCTCGTGCGTGGGTCGTCTGGCCATCAGCTCGTCGGGCAGGTCCAGCAGCTCCAGCGTGCGGCGGTTGTAGAACAGGATCTGCCCGTCGGCCGACACCTTGGTCAGGCCCTGGCTGATGCTGTCCAGCGTGGCCTGCAAAGCCGCGCTCTTCTCGGCCAGCAAGGCACTCGTGGCCTCCAGCTGGCTGCGGGTGCGCTTGCGTTCCTGCAGGTTGCGCCAGGCCAGCACCAGCTGTCGCACCGCGCCCAGCAGCGGCTGGAGGAATTCGATGTCGGCCTCGCTGTAGCCCTCGGGCTGGTTGGCCAGCCCCACCATGGCCACGAGCCGATCCCCCACCGCCAGCGGAATGCCGAGGAAAGCGTCCATGGGCGGTTGGCCATTGGGCATGCCGGCGGCCCTCGGATCGCTGCGCGGATCGTTGGCAATCACCGGCAAGCCGGTCGACATCGCATGGCCGAACAAGGTCTTGAGGTTGCTGAAGGTCATGCCCGCATCGAGCTGGTCGGTGTACATGCGCCGCGATGCTTCGTCCCACGAGATGTCGGTAACGGCGTGTGTGCGCAGGTAGGGCTTGTCGTTGACGTCGTACAGCACCTCGCCGACGAAGCCATAGCCGCTGGTTGTGAGCTGGATGAACGCGTCCAGCAGACCCTGGAATGCGCCACGCTTGTCTTCGGTTTCGATGAATTCCGCCTGCGCGCGGCGCACCGCTTCCAGCATCTGCTGCTGCCGCTCGACGCGCTGAGCCGCCAGCCGGGCGTCGGTCACGTCTGACGTGAAACCGTGCCAGATCACCGAGCCGTCGGACTCGCGCTGGGGCACCGCCTCCACCCGGTACCAGCGCAGGCCACGCTCGGGCAGGTTCACGCGGTAGGTCTGGCGCCAGTAGCTCAGCTCGCGCGCGGAGACGGCCAGCGAGGCAATGACATCGGCGCGGTCGTCGGCGTGCACGCGCTGGAACAGGATGCGCGCGTCACTCTGCAAATCCCCGGGCTCCACGCCCAGCATGTCGCGCGCCGCGTCGTTCACATACAGGATGGTGCTCCTGCCCTCGGGCGAAAGCTTCGCCTGGAACATCATGCCGGGCACGCGCTGGGCAATGTTCTGCAGCAGATCGAGCTGCCGGGCGAGTTGTTCGGCGGCCTGGCGCTCGGCCGTGATGTCCTGCACCACACCAAAGTCGGTCTGTGGATTGCCCGCCACCGAGGTCTGGCTCAGGCGGGAGCGAAACCAGCGCTGCTCGCCGTCGGGACGCAACCACCGGAACTCAACCTCCCGGCTGTCCAGCGCGGCGCGGGCTTCGAGCCAGGCCGGCATGTCGTCGGGGTGGATACCGCCACGTCCGACGGCGCGCGGTATCGGGTGTTGGTAGGCCACACCCGCGATCTCGTACAGGCCCGGTGACCACTGCACATGCTCCTCGCTCTGCGCGTTCGTCCAGTGCCCCACCCGGGCCAGCTTCTCGATCGCAACGTGCAGCTCCACGCGCTGCTGCAATTCCACGTTGGCCCGTTTCAGCGCTTCGTTCGACTGGGCAAGGGCCGCCTCGGCCTCCTCTTCACGCGTGGTTTCGGTGAAATAGACCAGCAACAGTTTCTCGGGCTTGGCTTCCAGCGCGGTGGCGTGCATGCGCACCCGGTGCGCCTGGCCACCCTTGAGGTGAAGCACCTGCACTTCGTCGGGGCCGGGCAGGTCGCGCAGAAACCGGTTCCGATCCGCTTCGCCCCGCCAGTGCCCCAGTTCCACCGTGGTGCGGCCGATGGCTTCTTCGCGCGACACGCCCGTGATCTTCACCCAGGCCTCGTTGACGGAGAGCAGACAACCATCGCTCCACCGGGACACCGAGGCCGGTAGCGGCGCAGCCATGAAGATGGCTTCGAAAGGCAGGAGGGAAGCCTCCGCCCCTGCCGGCGCCGAGGCAGGCGGTGGGAGGACCGGCTCGCGGGAAGCGGGATCTGGTGCAGCTTCGGTCATGCGTGCTTTTGTATGGGTCGACGGTTACCGGTGTCCGCACAATGGCTGGGCGACTTCTGACGGCCTGCCCTAATGTACGCGCGTGCACGGCAGGCGGGCAGCATCCCGTCCCAACCACCCGGCCATCTACAATCCGCCCCCCGATTCCTCCCCGCACCCCGATCCCATGCACATCACCGTCAACCCGGACCTCAAAGCCTACATCGACCCCCTGACCCCGGACGAATACGACGCGCTGGAGCGCAGCATCCTCAGCGAAGGTTGCCGCGACGCGCTGGTGCTTTGGGGCGACGTGCTGGTGGACGGACACAACCGCCACGGCATCTGCCAGAAACACGGCGTGCCGTTTCAGACCGTGCAGAACACGCATTTCCAGTCGATGGAAGACGTGCACCTGTGGATGATCGACCAGCACCTGGGCCGGCGCAGCGTGTCCGACTTCCAGCGCGGTGTGCTGGCCTTGCGCAAGCGCGAGATCCTGGCCGGGCGGCGCTCGCGCTTTCTGGCGTCCACCCCCTCACCCGACGACCTGCCACCCGACGAGGTGATGCCCACCCCGGCCCCGGACGCGCACGTCGCACCGCCCACCCGACCACTGCACAGCCGCGAAGACATTGCCAAGGCGGCACGACTGAGCAGCAGCCAGGTGGTGCAGATCGAAAAAATCCAGAAACAGGCGGCGCCCGAGCTGGTGCAAGCCCTGAAGGCCGGTGCCATTTCGCTCAACGCCGCCGCCGCGGTGGCCAGCCTGCCGGCCGACGAGCAAGTGGCCGCCGCGCTCGCCGGCAAGGACGAACTCAAACTGGCCGCCAAACGGGCACGCGATGCCCGCCGCAAGCCGCCCGAGGCCAGTGACGACACACCGGCCACGTCACCGTCCGATGAACTGGCAACCCTGCGCGTGAAGGTGGGCGAACTGGAAGCCGACAACGCCGCGCTGCGCGACGAGGTGGCTGCGCTGCGCTCGCAACTGGAAGCGCAGTCCGCCTGAGCTGTGGCGCGAGCGCCTCGTGCCAGAATCATCCGCCAGCATTCGCGCCGCACCCTTCCGACAGCACTCCATGAAACTGCCCCACAAGCTCACCGGCATCGCATTTGCCGCCTACATGGCAGGCATCATTGCCTTCGTGGTGAGCGCTGCCTTGGTTGCCATCAACTCGGGCCTGGGTGCGGGCTACCTGGCGCGCGTTCTGCAAGGCTACGCAGTGGCCTTCCCGGTCGCCTTCACCTGCGTGGTGATCTTCCGGCCCGTGGTTCTTTTTCTGGTGAAGAAAACGGTGCACCCGCCGCCCTCGGCCTGAGCCCGTTTCACGGCGTTGTGGGCACCACGCGCAGCACCCGACCGTTGACGCTGTCGGTCAGCAGGTAGATCGCACCGTCGGGCCCGGCCCGCACGTCGCGGATGCGCTCGCCGAGTTCCTGAAACAGGATCTCCTGAGGTCCGGGCACACCGCCAGGCAAGGGAACACGCCGAACGCTGCGCTCTTTCAGCGCCGCCACGAACAGGCTGCCCCGCCAGGCCGGAAACAGTGGGCCGTCGTACCAGGTCAGGCCGGCCGGTGCGATCGACGGGGTCCACTCCACCAGCGCCGGCTGGATGCCCGGCAGGCTGCGGTACGGCGTGATGCGGGCGTAGGTGTAGTCGATGCCGCCCGTGGTCAGGGGCCAGCCGTAGTTGGCCCCAGGCTCGATGCGGTTCAACTCGTCGCCGCCGCGCGCGCCATGCTCGTGGGCATAAGGCACGCCGTCCACCACCACCATGCCCTGCGGGTTGCGGTGGCCGATGCTGTAGATCTCGGGCCGGGCATTCGGGCGCTGAAGAAACGGGTTGTCGCCGGGCACACTGCCGTCGGGCTGGATGCGCAGCAACTTGCCCAGGTGGGTGTGCAGCCGTTGCGCATCGGTGCGATCGAGGTTGCCGTCACCCATGCCCAGCAACAAGCTGCCGTCGGCCAGCCAGGCCATGCGGCCACCGAAATGTTGTGTCTCGGTCTTGGCCGGCTGCGACGTGAAGATGGGTTGCACGTCCAGCAACTGGCGGCCGTCAAAGCGGGCGCGCACCACACGCAGGTGGTTGGCCTCGGTCTGTCCATGGGCAAAAGACAGCAACACCCGGCCATTGACC
>NZ_JALHLX010000027.1:18363-34646 GCF_022844385.1 Hydrogenophaga sp.
TACGCCGGCATCCTGGCCGCGGGTTGGTTGCCGGCACTGGCCGTGGCCGCGCTGGTGGCGCGCCGCTGGCCCAACGGGCGCAGCCCGCTGCTGGCGGTGGCCGCTGGCGCCGGCATGGTGGCTGCGGTGCGCGCCGTGGACGCCGTGGCCCCGATGCCGGTGTTCATCGACGCCACGCGCCACCTGCCCGGCCTGCTGGTGATGGCCGCCGGCGCCGTGCTTGCCGGCCTGCTTTACGCACGGCTCACCGCGGCGGAAACACGCGCCGCGTCAACACATAAGATGTAGCCCCTCACCGAAGCCGGGTCGGGCACACCGCCCGTCGGCCTTCCACCCCGGACAACCCACCTGTAAGCCGTTGATGCACAAGGAATCCGCCGCCCAGGCGCAGGTGCCCGCCGACCTGTCTTCCCACACCCCCATGATGCAGCAGTACTTTGGCCTCAAGGCCGGGTACCCGAACACGCTGCTGTTCTACCGCATGGGCGATTTTTACGAGCTGTTCTTTGCCGACGCCGAAAAGGCCGCGCGCCTGCTCGACATCACGCTGACCCAGCGAGGCCAGTCGGGCGGGCAGCCGGTGGTCATGGCTGGCGTGCCCTTCCACTCGGTCGATACGTATCTGGCGCGCCTGATCAAGCTGGGCGAGTCGGTGGCCATCTGCGAGCAGGTGGGCGACGTAGCGACGTCAAAAGGCCCGGTGGAGCGCAAGGTGGTGCGCGTGGTCACGCCGGGCACGCTGACCGACAGCGAACTGCTGTCCGACAAGACCGAGGCGGTGCTCATGGCCGTGCATCCGGGCGCGCGCACCGGTTGTGGTCTCGCCTGGATGTCGGTCACACAGGGCATCGTGTTTCTCGCGCAGTGCGCCAGCGACGAGCTGGCCGACTGGGTGGCGCGCGTCAACCCCGGTGAGCTGCTCTACAGCGCCGACACCTCCACCACGTTCGAGAAGACCGTGGTGGCGCTGGCGAACCAGGCCAACGGCCAGCGCCTGGTGGCGGTGCTGCGCCCGGCCTGGGCGTTTGACGCCGGCCTGGGCCAGCGCAAGCTGCTGGAGCAGTTGCAGGCCGCGAGCCTCGCTGCCTGGGACGCACAAGATCTGGGCGACGCCCACGCCGCGGCGTCCGCGCTGCTCAACTACGCCGAACACACGCAGGGCCGTGCGCTCAGCCACGTGAAGAGCCTGCAGGTGGCGCGCAGTGGCGAACTGATCGACCTGCCGCTGAACACCCGGCGCAACCTCGAACTCACCCAGACCCTGCGCGGCGAGACCAGCCCCACGCTGCTGTCGTTGCTCGACGTGTGCTGCACCGGCATGGGCAGCCGCGCGCTGCGCAGCTGGCTGCTGGAGCCCCGGCGCGACCGCGCCCAGGCACGCTCGCGCCTGGTCGCCATCAACACCCTGCGCGGCGGCCTGTGGCAGGGCCTGCGCGCTTCGCTCAAGGGCGCGAGCGACGTGGAGCGCATCACCGCGCGCACGGCCTTGCGTCAGGTCAAGCCACGCGAGCTGGTGGGCCTGGGCCAGACGCTGGAGCGTGCGCAGCAGTTGGCTCGCCAGCTCGGCCCGCAGGATCCCGGCGGATTGCTGCACGGCATCGGCCAGCACCTCACGCCGCCCGAAGGTTGCGCCGAGCTGCTGCGCAGTGCCCTGCTGGCCGAGCCGGCCGCGCTGGTGCGCGACGGCGGCGTGATCGCCGACGGCTTCGACGCCGATCTCGACGAGCTGCGCGCGATCCAGAACAACTGCGACGGTTTCCTGATCGAGCTGGAGCAGCGCGAGCGTGCGCGCACCGGCATCACCAACCTGCGTGTGCAGTTCAACAAGGTGCACGGCTTCTACATCGAGGTCACGCAGGGCCAGGCCTCCAAGGTGCCCGACGACTACCGCCGCCGCCAGACGCTCAAAAACGCCGAGCGTTTCATCACGCCCGAACTCAAGGCGTTTGAAGACAAGGCGCTCTCCGCACAAGACCGGGCGCTGGCGCGCGAGAAGTGGCTGTACGACCACCTGCTCGACGAACTGCAGGCCTTCATAGCACCACTCACGCAACTGGCGCGCGCCATGGCTGCGCTGGACGCGCTGTGCGCGCTGACCGAGCGCTCGCTCACGCTGAACTGGAACGCACCGCAGTTCGTGCCCGAACCCTGCATCGACATCCGTGGCGGGCGCCACCCGGTGGTGGAGGCGCGGCTGAACGAGACCAGCGGTGGCAGCTTCATCGCCAACGACACGGTGCTGGGTCCCAAACAGCGCATGCAGGTGATCACCGGCCCCAACATGGGCGGCAAGAGCACCTACATGCGCCAGGTCGCGGTGATCGTGCTGCTCGCCAGCATGGGCAGTTTCGTGCCGGCGGCGAGTTGCCGGCTGGGGCCGATCGACGCCATCCACACCCGCATCGGTGCGGCCGACGACCTGGCCAACGCCCAGTCCACCTTCATGGTGGAGATGACCGAAGCCGCGCAGATATTGCATGCAGCGACACCCGAAAGCCTGGTGCTCATGGACGAGATCGGCCGCGGCACCTCCACCTTTGATGGCCTGGCGCTGGCCGGCGGCATTGCCACGCACCTGCACGACAAGTCGCGCGCCTTCACGCTGTTCGCCACCCACTACTTCGAACTGACCGAATTCCCGGCCGGACACCACGCCGCAGTGAACGTGCACGTGAGCGCCGTCGAGGCGGGCGGCAAGGCGGGCGGCATCGTGTTCCTGCACCAGATCGAGCCCGGCCCGGCCAGCCGCAGCTACGGCATTCAGGTGGCGCGGCTGGCCGGTGTGCCCGCCGGTGTGGTGCAGCATGCCCGCCACGTCCTGGCCGCACTGGAAGCCCAGAGCACCGAGTCCCGCAGCCAGGTCGACCTGTTCGCGCCGCCACCTGCGACACTGGAGGCCGACGCACACCCGCTTCAGACAGCGCTGGAGCGGATCGACCCCGACACCCTGAGCCCGCGCGAAGCGCTGGAACAGCTCTACACCTTGAAAAAACTGGCTTCCTCATCATGACTTACTGCGTCGCCGTCAAGCTCAACGCCGGCATGGTCTTCCTCTCGGATTCGCGCACCAACGCGGGCCTGGACCAGATCAGCACCTTCCGAAAAATGATCGTCTACGAAAAGCCGGGCGACCGCTTCATGTGCCTGCTATCGGCCGGCAACCTGAGCGTCTCGCAGTCGGTGCGCGAGATCCTGCAAGTCGAGCAGCTCGAAGACGTGGACGGGGGCGAACCCATCACCATCTGGAACGCCAAAAGCATGTTCGACGCCGCGCGCGTGCTGGGTGCGGCCGTGCGCCACGTGTACGAGCGCGACGGCGATTCGTTGCAGCGCGCGGGCGTGGAGTTCAACGTGTCCATGATCTTCGGTGGCCAGATCCAGGGCGAAGGCATGCGCCTGTTCCAGGTCTATTCGGCCGGCAACTTCATTGAAGCCACTTCGGAAACACCGTTTTTCCAGGTCGGCGAATCCAAGTACGGCAAGCCCGTGCTCGACCGCGTGATCACGCCCGAGACCCCGCTGGACGAAGCCGCCAAGTGCGTCCTGGTGTCGATGGACTCCACGCTCAAGTCCAACCTGTCGGTGGGTCTGCCGCTGGATCTGGTGGTGTACGAGGCGAACCGGCTGCAGTCCGACAAGATCATCTGCATCGACAACGAGAATCCGTACTTCCGCATGCTGCACAACACCTGGGGCCAGAAGCTGCGCGAGGTGTTCGACAGCATCGAGCACCCGACCTGGGACGGCGCCCACACCGAAGTTCCTTTGCTGAGCACCGGCCCGCGCTGCCAGCCGCTGAAGAAGATCACCAACGCCAAAGAAAAACTGATCTAGGCATGTCGCTGATCATCTTCTCCCACGCCAACAGCTTCCCCGCCAGCACCTACCGCGTCCTTTTCAAGTCCCTGCGCGCCCGCGGGCATGCGGTGCGCGCGGTGGACAAGTTCGGACACGACCCGCAGTACCCCGTCACGAGCAACTGGCCGCACCTGGTGCAGCAGCTCGCCGACTTCGCTGCGCCCGAGATCGAAACCCACGGTCGGGGCGCCTGGCTGGTCGGCCATTCGTTGGGCGGTTTTCTGAGCCTCATGTGCGCGGCACGCCACCCGCAATTGGGCGGTCACACGGTGCGTGGCGTGGTGCTGATCGATTCACCCGTGCTCGGCGGCTGGCGTGCGCGCACGCTGGAGCTGATCAAACGAGCGCAACTGGTGGGCTCGGTCTCGCCGGGCAAGGTCAGCCGCAAGCGACGCAACACCTGGCCCGACGCCGACGCGGCGCACGCGCATTTCGCCAGCAAGAAGGCGTTTGCCGCGTGGGATCCGCAGGTGCTGCAGGACTACATCGACCACGGCACATGCGATGGGACCGATGCACATGGCAAACCGCACCGCACGCTGGACTTCGACCGCGAGGTGGAAACCGCGATCTACAACACCCTGCCGCACAACCTGGACCGCCTGCTGCGCCGCCACCCGCTGCCCTGCCCGGTGGGCTTCATCGGTGGCACACGTTCGCTGGAAATGAAACAGGTCGGCATGGCCATGACGCACCGCCTGGTGGACTCCGGGCACCCCGAGCGCATGGCCATGATCGAAGGCAGCCACCTGTTCCCGATGGAGCAACCGCTGCAGACCGCTGCGGCCATCGACGCCATGCTGCAGGCGCTGGCATGAGAACGGGCAGACCCGCAGTGCTGGTGGTGCGCCGCTCCGGTATAACCGAAGCTGCAGCATCCACCACAGCCACAGAAGCTCAAACCCAGCGGTCAACCCCATGACGCCCCCCTCCCCACCGGGCAGCCCCTTGCAGAGGGTGTGGCAGCGCTTGGCAGACTGGCAACCCGACCGCCACAGCCTGTGGATGCGTCTGGCGGTGGCCTTGGTCATCACGCTGCTGGCGGCCTGGATGCGCGTGGCGCTGGCACCGGCCGAATCGGGCGGGCGCTTCATCACACTCTCTCTTGCGGCGGCCATCTCCGCGCTCTACGGCGGCTTCCGGGTCGGCATGTTCAGCACCGTGCTGGGCATGCTGATGATCAACTTCATGCTGGTCAAGCCCTACTTCAGTTTCGCATTCGAGAACCCGGTCGAGGCCTTCTGGCTCAACCTGTGGCACCTGCTCACGCAGCTCGTGGTGGTGGGCGCGATCGCCCTGATGCAGCGACAGAACCGCCACCTGCGCGAGGCCACCGTGCTGATCCAGCAAGGCAAGCAGCAACTGGAAGACACCTTCGAGCAAGGCGCCACCGGCATGACCCACAGCCACCTCAACGGCGAGTGGATCCGCATCAACCAGACCTACTGCGACATCTTCGGCTACACCAAAGACGAAATGCTGAAGATGCATTTCCGGGACTTCACGCACCCGGACGACCTGGAGGTCGACCTCGCCCAGTTCCACCGCGCCCTGAACGACGAGATCCACCACTACAGCTTCGAGAAGCGCTACATCCACAAGCTCGGCCATGTGGTCTGGGCTTACCTCACGATCTCGCTGGTGCGCAAGGCCACGGGCGAAGCCGACTACGTGATCGCCGTGGTGCAGGACATCTCCGCCCTCAAGAATGCCGAGCAGGCCTTGCGCACCAGCGAGCACCTGCTGCGCCAGGCGCACGAACTGGCCGGTCTGGCGAGCTGGCAGGCCGACGTGGCCGCGCGCCGTTTCACCACGCTGTCGGGTTCGCACGAAATTCTGGGACTGCCACAGGCCGATTTCACCGACGCAGAACTGCTCGCGCTCACCCACCCTGAAGACCGGCCCCAGGTGTTGCGCCTGTGGGCGTTGGCGGTGCAAGGCAAGGCGGAGTACGACATCGAATACCGACTCCAGTTCGACGACGAGTGGCGATGGTTCACGGTTCGGGCGGAGTTCGAACGCGACGCACAAGGTCGTGCCGTGCGTGCCCTGGGCGTGACGCGCGACGTCACCGAACGCAAGCGCAACGAGATGGAAATCCAGCAGCTCAACGCGTCGCTGGAGCAACGCATCGACGGGCGCACACGCGCCCTCAAGGCCGCGTACGACGAGCTGGAGAGCTACTCCTACGCGGTGGCGCACGACCTGCGCTCGCCGCTGCGCATCATCAACGGCTTTGCCCAGGCCTTGCGCGAAGACAACCCCAGGCTCGACGAAGGCAGCCAGTCGCACCTCGCGCGCATCATGGGCGCGAGCAAAAAGATGGGCGAACTCATCGACGGCCTGCTCACGCTGTCACAGTTCTCGCGCGGCGATCTTCAGCGCAAGCCGGTCAACATCAGCAGCATCGCCACCCGCCTGCTGGAAGAGTTCGCCAGCGCCGACCCGCAGCGCGATGTGCGCTGGGAGATCGAGTCCGATCTCACTGTGATGGCCGATCCACCGTTGGTCGAAGCCCTCATGCAGAACCTGCTGAACAACGCCTGGAAATACACCGCCAAAACGCCACAGGCGCTGATCCGGGTCCATGCGCAAGAAGTTCAGGGCCAGATGCGTTTCTGCGTCAGCGACAACGGCGCGGGCTTCGACATGGCGCGCGCGAACAAGCTGTTCCAGCCATTTCAGCGACTGCACATGCCGCACGAATTCGCCGGCCTGGGCATCGGCCTGGCCACTTCGCTGCGCATCGTGCAGCGCCACGGAGGCAGCATGTCGGCCTCTGGCGAACCCGGCAAAGGCGCCATGTTCTGTTTCAGCCTCTACGCGCCCCTGTCTGCGTAGTCGGCGATCAGGCCACCCAGTCGACCCAGCCCAGGGTCGCAGTCAACAGGATCAGCGCACCGAAGGCGATCCGGTACCAGGCAAACGCGACAAAGGTGTGATTGGCCACAAAACGCAGCAACCAGCGCACACACACCCAGGCCGAGAGCCACGAAAAAAGCAGGCCGACCGCGAACAACGGGACGTCGGACATGCTCAACAGATCGCGATTTTTGTAGAGGTCGTAGGCGGCGGCGCCGAAGAGCATGGGAATCGCGAGGAAGAAGCTGAACTCGGTGGCGGCCTTGCGGTTGAAGCCGAGCAACATGGCACCAATGATGGTCGCGCCCGAGCGGCTCACACCGGGAACCAGGGCGGTGCACTGCACCAGGCCGACCTTGAGTGCATCCGTCCAGCGCACCTGGTCGACCGCCTCGATGTGCACACGGCTTCCGCGTTTCTGCAGCCATTCGGCCCACAGGATCACAACGCCGCCGACGATGAAGCCCAAGGCCACCACCAGCGGTTGAAACAACACACCCTTGATGAAGTCGATGAACAGAAAGCCGGCGAGTGCTGCCGGGAAAAATCCGATCAGCACATTGGCCGTGAAGCGCTGGGCCACCGCTTCGCGCGGCAGGCCCACCAGGGTGTCCCAGAGCTTGCCCGCATAGAGCGAGATGATGGCCATGATCGCGCCGGTCTGGATCACCACCTCGAAGAGCTTGATCTTCTCGCCCGGCATGTTCAAGAGCGAGGCCGCCAGGATGAGGTGGCCGGTGGAGGACACCGGGATGAACTCGGTGAGGCCTTCCACCACGCCCATGATGGCGGCCTTGATCAACAACACAAAATCCATGGAACGGGGGTCGCCTTGGCGGCGTTTCTCAGGTGGTGCGTGGTCCCGACAAGGGGCCGACAAGCAGGCCGGTATCGTACCTGCTGGCCTCCCCCCGGCCGGGCGCACTCACTCGTGGCGCAAGGCCTGGATCGGCAGCAGCGCCGAGGCCCGTCTGGCCGGGTAGAAGCCAAAGAACACGCCCACCAGCGCCGAGAAGCCCGCCGCCAGCACGATGGACTGCAGCGTCATGCTGACCTGCCAGCCGGCAAACTGGCCGACCGCCCAGGTGGCGATGGCGCCCAGCAACACACCGACAGCACCCCCCATCAGGCTCAGCGTGATGGCCTCGATCAGGAACTGCGCGAGGATGTCGCGCCCACGCGCGCCCACCGCCATGCGCAGGCCGATCTCGCGGGTGCGCTCGGTCACGCTCACCAGCATGATGTTCATGATGCCGATGCCGCCCACGATCAGGCTCACGCCGGCCACGGCCGACAGCAGCAGCGTCATCACCTGGCTCGAAGCCTCTTGCGCCTGCAGCATCTCGGTGAGGTTGCGGATGCGGAAGGGCTCGTCGCCGTCGACCTGCACCCGCATGCGCTGGCGCAGCAGTTCCCGGATGTTGTCCTCGGCCGCTTTCATGTCGTAACCGTCGCGCACCTTCACCGAAATGCTGCCCACGCGTTTGAGCCGCCCTGCAGCGTCGCCCTGCACCCGGTTGCGAAACGTGCTGATGGGCACGATGGCCACATCGTCCTGGTCCGAGCCCCACGAGTTCTGACCTTTGCGCTCGAGCACGCCGATCACGGTCATGGGCACGTTGCGCAGGCGGATCACCTGGTCCACCGGGTCCTCGTCGCCGAACAGTTCGCGCGCCACGGTCTGCCCGATCAGCACCACCTTGGCCGCGCCCTGCAGCTCGCCGGTCTCGAACAGGCGACCCGATGCCAGCGGCCAGTCGCGCGCCTCCAGGTAGTCGTTGGTGGCGCCGAACACCGGGGTGCTCCAGTTGGTACCCCCAAACACCGCCTGCACCGTGGCACGTGAACTCGGCGCGGCCACCTGCACCTCCGGCACCTCCAGCGCGATCGCCATCGCATCGGCTTCGGTGAGCGCCTGGCTGGTCTGCGCGCCCTGTCGCACACCGCCGGTGTTCACCGTGCCGGGCAGCACCAGCATCACGTTGGCGCCCAGCACCTTCATGTGCTCCTGCACACGCTCGGTGGCGCCCTGCCCGATCGCGATCATGGTGATGACCGAGGCCACGCCGATGATGATGCCCAGCATGGTCAGCAGGCTGCGCAAGGGGTTGGCCAGCAGGGCCCGCCAGGCGCTGCGCATGGCCGCCAGCGCGTTCATGCGGCCACCCCGGGTGCCGCCCGGCCAGGCTGGGTGACGTCCTCGTGCAGGTGGCCGTCGCGAAACACCAGGCGGCGGCGAGCCCAGTCGGCAATCTCGTGTTCGTGCGTGACCAGCACCACCGTGATGCCCTGTGCATTGAGCCCGGCCAGCAGGCCCATCACGTCTTCACTCGTGTGGGTGTCCAGCGCCCCGGTGGGCTCGTCGGCCAGGATGAGCTGGGGCCGGTTGACCAGCGCGCGCGCAATCGCCACGCGCTGCTGCTGACCACCCGAGAGTTCGGCCGGCGTGTGGCCGGTGCGATCCCCCAGACCCACCCGTTCCAGCGCTTCGCGCGCGCGCTGCTGCCGCTCGGCCGTGGCCACTCCGGCGTACACCATGGGCAGCTCCACGTTTTCCAGCGCACTGGTGCGTGGCAGCAGGTTGAACTGCTGGAACACAAAACCGATGCGGCGGTTGCGCACCGCGGCCAGCGCGTCGGCGCTCATGGTCTGAACCGCTTCCCCAGCCAGGCGGTACTCGCCCCCATCGGGCAGGTCCAGGCAGCCCAGGATGTTCATCAGCGTGGACTTGCCCGAGCCGGACGCCCCCATGATGGCCACGAACTCCCCGGCCTCGATGTCGAGCGACACACCCGCCAGCGCATGCACCGCGTGACCGCCCATGCGGTAGGTCTTGGTGAGGGAGCGGGCTTCGATGAGGGACATGGCGGGTACCTGCGCAGCGCTCAGAACGACATGCGCGGGCCGCTGGTGCGCGGGCCGCTGGCCTTGGCGGTGACCCCCGTGACCACTTGTGCGCCTTCGACCAACACACCCGCCTCGGAAGACCCGGGCGCCACCAGCAGTTCGGTGGCCGTGCCGTCGCTCACACCCAGTCGCACCGGGTAGGCCACCGGCTGGCCCTTGGCGTCGAGCAGGTGGATGCGGCCGGCGCGGCCGGGAGACGCGGGCGCCGCGGGTGCATCGGCCGGGCCCGCGGATGCAGGCTCCACTCCCGGCACACGCACCCGCAGCGCCGCGTTCGGCACCTTGAGCACGCTCTCGCGCGACTCGGTCACCACACGCACGTTGGCCGTCATGCCCGGCAGCAAACGGCCCGACGCGTTGGCGAAGCGCACCACCGCCACATAGGTCACCACATTCGACACGTTGGTCGCCGCCTTGCGCACCTGGCGCACCTCGCCCTCGAAGGTCTGGCCCGGGAAGGCGTCCACCGTGAAACTGGCTTTCAGGCCCGGCTGGATGCGGCCCACGTCGGCCTCGTCGATGCTGGCGTCCACCTGCATGTCGGAGAGGTTCTGCGCGATCACGAACAGCTCGGGCGCCTGCAGGCTGGCGGCCACGGTCTGGCCCTTTTCCACGGTGCGCTTGATCACGATGCCGTTGACCGGCGAGGTGATGCGCGTGCGTGAGAGGTCGATGCGCGCCTGCGCCAGCGCCGCCTCGCGCTGGGCCACGCTGGCCTGCGCGCTCTGGATCTGCGCCTCGCTCACCCCCACCAGCGCCTGCACCGCGCGCAGCGACTCCTGCGCCGAGACCAGCACGGCGCGCGTGCGGTCGGCCTCACTCTGGGCAATGAATCCCTGCGCCACCAGGCTCAGGTTGCGCTCGTGCGTGCGCTGCGCTTCGGCCAGGTCGGATTGCACACGCGACACATTGGCCCGGCTCGACGCCGCGTTGGCCACCGCAATCGCCACCGCCGCGCGTGCCGCGTTCACATCGGCCTGGGCCGAACTCACGCGGTATTCAAAGGTCTGGGGGTCGATCTCGGCGATCAACTGGCCCGCCTTGACCTCGGTGTTGAAGTCCACATACACCGCGCGCACCTGGCCCGACACCTGCGTGCCCACCGATACCTGGGTGACCGGGTTCACCGTGCCACTGGCCGACACGCTGACCTGCAAGCCACCGCGCTCGATGGGCGCGGTGCGGTACTGCACGGCCGGTTGCGCGCTGCGCTGGCTCCACCACCAGGCACCACCCGCCACCAGGGCCAGCACCACCACACCCGTCATCCACTGCGATCTTTTCATGGCGAGATTGTAGGAATGGGGACCACAGCAGGCGGGCTGTGGGGGATCTGCCCGCTGCATTTCGCGCCGCGCTGCGCGCGTTTCGCGCCGCGGCTGCGCCGATCCGTCGCAAGCCGCTGGGCCCGTGCCCGGCCGCTGGGCACAGTGCGCTCACCCACCCACCGGAGAGCGCCATGCAACTCACCCCTCTCATCGCCGTTCACATGACCGCCGCCCTGGCCGCCGTGGCCATCGGCCCCATTGCCCTGTGGGCGCGCCGCGGGCACGCCAGCCGCCAGCCGCACAGCCAGCGCCCCCGGCTGCACCGCGCCGCGGGCTACGCCTGGGTCACGCTGATGCTGATCTCCGCGCTCTCGGCCATCTTCATCCGCGACTTCAACCTGCCCAACATCGCCGGCTACACCCCCATCCACCTGCTGGTGCCGATCGTGCTGGTCAGCCTCTTCCTCGCGTTCTGGCAACTGTTTCGCGGCAACGTGAGCGGCCACCGCAAGACCATGGTCACGCTGTACGTGGGTGCCTGTCTGGTGGCCGGCGCCTTCACCCTGCTGCCTGCGCGCTTCCTCGGCCAACTCGTCTGGGGCCAATGGCTCGGCCTGATCTGACCCCCCTCATCGCTTCAACTTGAAAGCCCACCATGAACCTGCACAACCCCAACTCCAACTCCAACTCCAACTCCAACTCCACCTCCACCGACGCGGACCTGGACCGCATCGCCCGCCGCCGCGCCGGCGCCCGCATGGGCTGGTACATCCACGCCCTGGTGTTTCTGGCCGTCAACACCGCGCTCATGGGCATCTCGCTGGCCAGCGGGCGCCACTGGGCCATCTACCCCGCGCTGGGCTGGGGCCTGGGCCTGCTCATGCACGGCGTGGGGGTGTGGATGGCGCTGGGCGGCGGGGGGCTGCAGGCGCGGCTGGTGGCGCAGGAACGCGAGCGCCTGAGCCGGGAGCGCCAGGGTCTGTGAACCCCGCCCGGGCCTTGCGGGATACTGCGACCATGCCGCCGCTCAACCCCGCCACCATCGCCCGCCGGGCGCTTGCCGCCGTGGTGTTCAACACCGTGATTGCCCTGGCCATCACGGCGGTCAGCGGTGAAAGCTTCGCGGTGAACATGCTGTATTCGCAGTTCATCGGTCTGTTCATCTGGGGCCTGATCGACGGCGGGCGCTTCGTGCTGCACCCCAGCGGCTGGCCGGGCGCGATGCGAATGGCCGCGCTGGTCGTGGGCGCTGTGCTCGTGGCCTACCCGCTGGGCAGCGCAAGCGCCAACCTGCTGATGGGCCGCGAGTTGCTGCTGGGCCTGAACAACTTCCCCCGCGCCACCCTGGGCTTTGTGCTGATGTCGCTCTCGGCCGGCGCCTTTGGTGCGTACTACTTCACCAGCCGTGAGATGCTGGCCCGCGCCCGGCTGGCCGAGGAAGAAGCCCAGCGCCAGGCCACCGAGGCCCGCCTGCGGCTGCTCGAATCGCAGCTGGAGCCCCACATGCTGTTCAACACCCTGGCCAACCTGCGCGCCTTGATCGGCACCGACCCCGTGCGCGCCGTGACCATGCTGGACAGGCTCAACGACTTCCTGCGCGCCACGCTCAAGGCATCGCGCGCGGACGCCACCGCCGGCCACCACACCCTGGCGGACGAATTCGCGCGGCTGCGCGACTACCTCGAACTCATGGCCGTGCGCATGGGCCCTCGGCTGCGCTACACGCTCGAACTCCCCGAGACCCTGAGCCACCAGAGCGTGCCGCCGCTGCTGCTGCAGCCGCTCGTGGAAAACTGCATCCGCCACGGGCTGGAGCCCAACGTGGATGGCGGCGAAGTCCGCGTGGTGGCGCGTCAGGGCGCCAGCGGTCTTGAGCTGGAAGTGAGCGACACCGGTGTGGGCTGCGAGGCCGAGCCCGCGGCCGGCTTTGGCCTCAGCCAGGTGCGCGAACGCCTGACCACCGCCTACCCCGGCCAAGCCAGGCTGCACTGGCACAGCGCCCCCGGCGCCGGCACCCGCGCCCTGCTCACCCTGCCCCTGCACACCCCATGAACGCCACCGCCCTCATCGCCGAAGACGAACCCTTGCTGGCCCAGGCGCTGCAGGCCGAGCTGGCGCTCGCCTGGCCCGAGCTGGTGGTGAGGGTGGTGGGCGATGGCGAGGCCGCCGTGGCGCAGGCGCTGGCGCTGCGGCCCGACGTGCTGTTGCTCGACATCCGCATGCCCGGCCAAAGCGGGCTGGAGGCCGCCGCCGAGCTGGCCGAAGAATGGCCCGACGACCAGCCGTTTCCCGCGCTGGTGTTTGTGACCGCCTATGACGCCTACGCCGTGCAGGCCTTTGAGGCACAGGCAGTGGACTACCTGCTCAAACCCGTGCAGCCCGAGCGGCTGCGCCTCACCGTGCAGCGCGTGCAAGCCTTGCTGGCGCAGCGCCGGCCTGCCACCGGCCCGCTGGACGCCACGCTGGAACAGCTGCGTTGCCTCATGTCCCAAACCTCGTCGCCAGCCGCCCGCCTGCAGGTGATCCCGGCGAGCGTGGGCAACAGCATCCGCATGGTTCAACTGAGCGAAGTGGTGGCGTTTGAAGCGGCCGACAAATACGTGCGCGTGCTGCTGGCGCAAGGCGAGGTGTTGATCCGCACCCCGCTGAAAGAACTGATGCCCCAGCTGGACCCCGCCGTGTTCTGGCAGGTCCACCGGGGCACCGTGGTGCGGGCCGAGGCCATCGAGAGCGTCACCCGCAATGAAGCCGGGCGCATGAGCCTGCGGTTGCGTGCGCGACCCGAGTCCTTTGCCGTGAGCCGGCTGTACGCGGACCGGTTTCGGGCGATGTGAAGTCGGTCCCTGGATTGCCCCGCCGTTTGAGCGGGAGTATCTATTCATTCAGACCGGGTAAATCGCCAGATCTATCCATATACGGATACATTCACTTATCCATTCAAATATCCAGTCAAAAATCAGATGAGTGAAGCTTTGCTGGACACCCTTCGACGGCTTGGTGGCGTGGCCACCAGCGCCGAGTTGAAGGCGCGGATGGCGGTGAGCCAACCCACGGTTTCACGGGCGCTGGCGCCCTTGCTGCGCGACGGCCGGGTGATCAAGGTGGGTGCAGCACGCTCACAGCGATACCTGCTGGCGCGACACATCGATGGAGTGGGCAGCGAGATTCCCTTGATGCGGGTGGACGCTCAAGGCAAGACATCGGCTTTCGGCCGTCTGGTGGCACTGCCGGGCGGACGCTTCTGGGTCGAAGAGGCAGATGGTCCGAGCGAACTGCATGCCGGCTTGCCCTGGTTTCTTCAAGACATGCGGCCGCAAGGGTTCATGGGTCGCATGTTTGCTCAAGCCCATCCCGAACTGCGGTTGCCCAGCGATCTGCGCCACTGGAGCGAAGACGATGTGCTCCGGGCACTGGTGCAGGCCGGGGACGATCTGCCGGGCAACCTCATCGTGGGTCAGTCGGCCTTTGAGCGCTTTCACACGCTGGCGCAACGGCTCTCGATCACCACCGAACCCGAACGGGAATACCCCGTGCTCGCTGAGCGCGCCATGCAGGGCACGCTGCCGGGATCGTCGGCGGGCGGTGAACAGCCCAAGTTCTGCACCACGCTGAACGGCCAGCCCATGATCGTGAAGTTTTCGCCGGCGGGCGCGGCACCCGTCGACCAACGCTGGCGCGATCTGCTGGTGTGCGAACACCTGGCGCTGCAAGTGCTCGCGCAGAACAAGGTGCCCGCCGCCCAGACACGGATCGTCATGGCGGCCAACCGCGTCTTTCTGGAAGCCCAGCGTTTTGACCGCACGGCCCACGGACGCATCGGCATGGTCTCGCTGCTCGTGTATGACGCGCAATACGTGGGCCAGATGGACCACTGGGCCGACACCGCCCAGCGCATGGAGGCACGACGACTCATGACAGAGAGCGATGCGCTGCATCTGCGCCTGCTCGACGCTTTCGGCGCGCTCATCGGCAACACCGATCGCCACTACGGCAACATTTCCCTGCTGTTCGACCAGGGTCAGTGGCGCCTTTCACCCACCTACGACATGCTGCCGATGCTCTATGCCCCGGTGAACGGCGAACTGGTGGAACGCGATTTCGCTGCCCGTGCGTTGCACCCCACCGCCAACACCCTTGGAGTGTGGGCACGAGCGGTGCAGCTGGCATCGGAGTATTGGGCGCTGGCTGCGCATGACCCACGCATCTCGAAGGCTTTTCGCAACCTCGCTCGGTCCAACCGGGACACTGTGTCCCGGTTGTAGTCCGAATCAGCGGTGACCGCGACGACCGTCGTCGTCCCAGTCGCGCCCACCGCGGTGACCGTGTTTGCGGTGACCGTGGCCGTGGCGGCGGTCATCCCAGCGCGGGCCGTGGCCCCAGCCGGCGCGGTAGTACGGGCGCGGCTGTACATACACCGGCTGCGGATACACCACCACCGGGCGCGGCTGCACGATGATCGGGCGCTGGTAGATCGGGCGGCGCTCTTCATAGACTGGATAACGCTCCTCGTACACCGGGTAGCGGTTCACGTAGACCGGCTGCGGGTAGTTGGACACACCCACCGCCACACCGGGGGAGCCGATGCCGATCGACCAGGAGATGTTGTCGCGCGCCTGCGCTGGCGTGGCGACGGTGGACATGGCCCAGGCGCTGGCGGCCAGGGCGGCCAGCGTGAGACCCCGGGCCAGGGCCGAGGTGCGGGCCCAGTGGGCTTTGAGAGAGGCTGTTTTCATGATGGGCTCCTGGGTTCGCATGGGGCTGGGGTCAGGGTTTTGGTTACCCTGTGCCTGCATTACAAGGAATCGTCCGCGGCGCCGTACCGCACGCCCCGTCAAAGTCGTTGCCAGACGTAACCCCCATGACCGACACCATCCCAACCACACCCCCCACCGCCTCCGACGTGCTCGACTTCTGGTTCGGCGACGGCCTGCAGCTCGACTGGCCCTCGCAAGACCACAACGAACTGTGGTTTGGCGGCGGCCCGGCGCAGGACGAGGTCATCCGCCAGCGCTTTGGCCCGCTGGTGGACGAAGCACTGAACGGTGGCCTCATCGAATGGGAAACGGAGCCCCGCACACGGCTGGCGCTCATCGTGCTGCTCGACCAGCTCTCGCGCAACGTGCACCGCGGCCAGCGCCGCGCCTTTGACGGCGATGCCCGTGCGCAGCGCCTCACCCGCCGCTCCATCGCCGAGGGCATGGACACCACGCTCACGCCCGCCGGCTGCGTGTTTCTCTACATGCCGCTCATGCACGCCGAACACCTGGAACTGCAAGAGGAATGCGTGGCGCACTTCCAGCGGCTGGTGGACAGCAGCCCGCAAGCCCTGCGCGACAAGCTCAACAGCAACCTGCGCTTTGCCGTGGTGCACCGCGACATCGTGGCGCA
>NZ_JALHLX010000028.1 GCF_022844385.1 Hydrogenophaga sp.
CTGCCCAGGAACAGGTAGAGCCCGGTGTACCCACGCGGTGCGCTCACGATGCTCAGGTACAGCGGGCCGATGCCGGTGTCCGCGCCCACAAAGAGGCTGCCAGCGCCGCGCAGTTGCCGCAGCGTGATGTCGCTGCGCTCGGTCCAGGCGTTGCCAGCTTCCAGGGAGCCGCCCACAAACAGTGCCCGCGCCACACCCACGTTGTAGGCCAGGCGCTGGTAATACGTGAGTCGGCCGAACAGCAGGTAGTTGCCCGCCACCTGCGCCGTGCGGTAGCCCGAGAGATTCTGGAAGCCGCCGAGCGAATACTCGTCGATGGCGGCCAGCGGGATCTGGTTGGTGTAGGCCAGCCGCCCGCCGAGGTTGAAGCTGTGAACGCCCCAGGTCTTCACCGCGGTGAACGAGCTCTCCAGGCGGGTGAAGTCGTTGGAGGTGCCCCCGTCCACTTCGCGGCGACCCCAGGAGAGCTCGGCCTGCCCACGGTAGCCGCGTGAAGGGAAGTTGGCGAAGTCGAGCTGGTCGGCGATCACGGCCGCGCGCAGGCCGCGCTCGGTCCATCGCACCGTGCTCACCCCGGCGGGAATCGCCGCCGACAGCAGCTCCGGCTTGGCGCGCCGCGCACTGGCCACCACGCCCAGCCGTGCTTCACCCACCCTGCCACGCAGACCGATCGGCCAGCCCACATCGGCGCCGATCTTCACGCCCTGGCGCTGCACCAGCGCGAGTGCGTCACCCTCGTCGCTGAACAGCTCCACCTTTCTGATGCTGCCGTCCACATACGCCGCCACAAAGCGCTCGCTGTTGCCACCCAGCGGCTGGTAGATCTCGGAGAACAGGCCCACCGTTTCGCCCAGCTGCACGCGGTTGCGCCACTCGGCTCCGCTCTCGTTGAGCCAGTGGCGGTTGTGGCTGATGCGCAGGTTGAACGCGCCCTCGCCCTGGAAATCGGTGCGCAGGTCCAGACCCACGCGCAGGTAGTTCGGGCCCCAGGCGTTTTCGCGCAGGTTGATGGTGAGGTCTTCGGTGCCGTTGTCTTCGCGCCGGGTCAGCGTGTAGTCGATGCGCTCGTAGTCGCCTGCTACCGAGAGCTTCTGCAAATCCGCCTCGATCCTGGGCACATCCACGCGTTGGCCAGGCTCGGCCTCCAGCGCCCGGGCGAGCAGCGTGGCGCGCTCCTCGCTCACGCCCTCGAACCGGATGGCGCCGATGCGGCCCACGCGGTCCGCGTTGGCCAGCGCCTGCGCGCTGCGCGACTGCACCCAGAGCGCGTAACGAGCCTCGCCCACCGCGAAGCGCGCGAGCGCCTCGCGCACTGTGCCGGCGTAGTCGTTGCCGATCTTCACCAGCTCTTCGGCCTTGTCGAAATCGCTCGACGTGAGTTTGCCCAGTGGCGGCGCGAGCAGCAGGTCTTTGGGGGTGAGCGTGGCAATGCTGGCCTGCACGTTCTGCTCGGTCAGGATGTTGACCATCTGTGCCGTCACGCCCAGCACCGTGCCCAGCGTGTCGCGCCCGGCCAGCGGTGTGCCGATGTTCACCGCGATGATCACCTCGGCCCCCATGGCGCGCGCCACGTCCACCGGCAGGTTGTTCACCAGCCCGCCGTCGCCCAGGATGCGGTCGTTGATCGACAAGGGCGAGAACACCCCGGGCACCGACATGCTCGCGCGCAGGGCCGCCGCCAGGTCGCCACGCTCCATCACCACCGCCCGCCCGGTCTCCATGTCGGTGGCCACGGCGCGAAACGGCGTGGGCAACTGGTCAAACGATTCGAGGTGGCGGGTGGACAGCGTGTAGCGGCGCAGCAGCACCTCCAGAGAGCGGCTGGAGACCGCGCCCGTGGGCAGGCGGAACTCGCCATTGCGAAACCCCAGTTGCAACACCGGCGAGAGTTCAAAGTCTTCTTCCTTGCGACGTTGCGAGAGCAACTGGCGCGGCTCACGGCTGTTGAAAAGGCCACCCCAGTCCACCGCCAGGATCTCGCGCTCCAGGTCGTCGGCCTTCATGCCGCTGGCATACAAGCCGCCGATGATCGCGCCCATGGAGGTGCCCACGATCATGTCGACCGACACCTGCGCGGCTTCCAGCGCCTTGAGCACACCCACATGCGCAAACCCGCGCGCCCCGCCGCCTGAGAGCACCAGGGCCACACGGGGCCGATCAATGGCCACCGAGCCCTGCGCGGCTGACGGCAATGGCCCGAGCAAGGTCGCCAGCGTGGCGAAGACGAGGGGAATGAAACGGGAGCGCATGAAACACCTGTGAGCAAGGGCGGCGCCCAGGCGCCGGAATGCGGCCAAGTGTAGGCGGGCACCCGCTGAAAACCGGTGCCGATACACGCTGTCACGCAGCCGTCAGGACTCGGGAGCACGACCCAGAAAAGCACGCGCGTTCGTGGTAATTTGCGGCTTCCCCTTCAGCCCTGCGCTGCCTACTTTGCCCACCGAGAGACACCCCATGAGCGACATCCTCGTCCACACCGAAGCCGGCGTCTGCACCCTCACGTTCAACCGCCCCGACAAGAAAAACTCCATCACTGCCGCCATGTACAGCGCCATGGCCGACGCGCTGCAGGCCGCGCAGGACGACGCGCAGGTGCGCTGCGTCGTGTTCCAGGGCAACGAGGCCATCTTTTCCGCTGGCAACGACATTGCCGACTTTCTGAACAACCCGCCCGCCACCACCGAGTCGCCGGTGTTCCGCTTCCTGCGCGGCATCGCGCAGTTTCCCAAGCCGCTGATCGCCGCCGTGTGTGGCCCGGCCGTGGGCATCGGCACCACGCTGTTGTTCCACTGCGACCTGGTCTACGCGGGCGACAACGCCGCCTTCTCCATGCCCTTCGTCAACCTCGGCCTGTGCCCCGAAGCCGCCAGCAGCCTGCTGGTGCCGCAGATGCTGGGCTACCACCGCGCCGCCGAAGCCTTGCTGCTGGGTGAGCCTTTCATGGCCGAAGCCGCGCTGGAAGTGGGCCTGGTCAACCGCGTGCTGCCCCCGCTCGAAGTCGCCGGCTACGCGCAGACCGTGGCCCGCAAGATGGCCGCCAAGCCCATCAGCTCACTCATCGAGACCAAGCGCCTGATGAAGCAGGGTCAGCTCAAACAGGTCATGGCCGTGATGGCCGAAGAGGGCGTGAGCTTTGGCCGCATGCTGGGCGAGCCGGCTGCCAAGGAAGCGTTTGGTGCGTTCATGGAGCGTCGCAAGCCGGATTTTTCAAAGGTGTGAGGCGCTCACCGCGCTGAGCGTCACTCGCCCACATCGAGTGCACTGCCTTCCGGACTGCGCAGCGGCACGCATTCGCACGAGCCATGCCTGCCGATCGGGACCATCTCATATCCCGCGGTCCGGCGGAGGAAGTTGAGCTCGTTCAGGCGCTGGGAAGATCGATCTCGAAGCGGGCACCCTGGCCAGTTGTGCTCTGTGCCCGGATACGCCCGCCCATGCGCTCCACCGCTTTGAGCACCAGCGCCAGACCAATGCCGGTGCCGGGAATCTGTTCTTGCCGGTGCAGTCGCTGGAACATGCCAAAGATCCGGTCGTGGTACTTCATGTCGAAACCGATGCCGTTGTCGCTCACGCTCAACAGCACCCGGTCGTTCAAGGTCTGCGCCTCAATGCGAATTTGCGGAGCTTGGCCAGCGGGTGTGAACTTCAGGGCGTTGTCCATCAAATTGCGCAGCACGATGGCCAGCCCCTGGGGATTGGCTCGCACCGCCACGCCGTCGCCCATCGTCACCTGCAGCTGGCCCCCGCGTGCCTCGATCTCGTCGTGAAATGGCGCTGCCACCGCCTGCACGGCCGCAGCGAGGTCCACGGGCTCGATGTGGTCGGTCAGTTGCTGCAGCCGCGAATAGGCCAGCAGGTCGTTGACCAGCGTCGACATGTGGATGGTTGCACGCTGGATTCGCTTGAGGTACTCCCGCCCCTGGTCGTCCAGCTGGTCCGAGTGCTCGTCGAGCAGCAGCGAGCTGAAGCCTTCGATGCCGCGCAGGGGTGTGCGCAGGTCATGAGAGGCCGAGTAGGTGAAGGATTCCAGCTCGCGATTGACCGCCTGGAGTTGCTGCACGCTGGTCTCCAGCTGAGTTGTGCGTTCGATGACCTTGCGCTCGAGGCCTTCGGTCAGGCCCCGGATCTGCTCCTGCGCCTCCACCCGCAGGCGGATGTTCACCAGCATCTGGGCGAACAGCAGCAGCAGCGTGGTTTCTTCTTCCCCGTAGTCGTGGGTACTGCGCACCGTGTCCAGTCCCACGAAACCCATGCAGCGCTCGCCGTGCGTCAGCGGCAGCGCGATCAGGCTGCGGATGCCCTGGGATTCCAGCAGGTCGCGCAGATGGCCCGGAGGCAGCGCCTGAACGTCCGGGACGCGCATCTCCTTGTCCACGCGGTGATTGCCGATCCAGTCGGGGATGAGCTCGAAAGGCAGGTTCTGGAGGTTGCCGATTTCCGGACTGACGCCCTCGGCACACCATTCGTGCGTGTTGCTGCCGGTCTCGGCCGCAAAGTCGTATTCGAACAGGTAGGTGCGGTCGGCGCGGAGAAACTCGCCGATGTCGCCCAGCGCCTCGCTGATGGCGGCGTCCGCCTGGTGCACCGGCAGGTTGATGAAACGGTTGGCCAGTCCGAACAACAACAATACAAACTGGTTCAGGCGCTCGCTCTCCAATTGCGCCGCCCGCCGTTCGGTGACATCGCGCACCACGAACATGCCAAGCCTGCTTTCGGGCAACCAGGCCAGGCGGGCGCTGAAGGTGTGCATGCCGTCGGGCAGTGCCAGGCTGTATTCGATCTCCTGCAGGCCCTGGCTTCGCGCACGGGCCAAGGCATCGCGCAACTGGGCGGTTGGTTCTGGCGGCATCACGTCGTCGATGACGCGACCCAGGAACTGTTCGGGCGGGGCGTACAACATGTCTTGCCGTCCCGCCTGGTAGTGGACGAATCGTTCGTGTTCGTCAACCACGAACAGCATGTCCTGCAGCACATCGAACACCTGCTCGAGCATGGCGCCGCGTTCGCGCGCGGTGGCCTCTGCCTCGCGCAGCTCTGTCAGGTCGAGACAGGAGCCGATGAAGCCGATGAAGCGGTTGTCTGCATCGAATCGGGGTCGACCTTGCGCCAGCAGCCACCGGTATCCGCCGCTGTGGTGCCACAGGCGGTGTTCCATGCTGAACGGCTCGCGGGCTTCGAAGGCGTTGAAGTATGCCGTCATGCACCGGGTCTGGTCGTCGGGATGTATTCCCTTCAGCCAGCCGTCGTCCACTTCCTGTTTCAAGGTTCGACCAGTGAAAGCCAGCCACGCACCGTTGAACCAATCGGCCCGCTTGTCGTTTCCGCTGGTCCAGATCAGCGCTGGTGAAGCGTTGGCCACCGTCTCCAGCTGGACCAGCGTTTGGCGCTGCGCTTCTTCGAGTGCCTTGCGGTCGGAAATGTCGAAGGTGGTGCCAGCAAGGTAGGTCACGCGCCCGTTGGCCTCGCGCAGGCCGCTGCCCCGGGTGTCGAACCAGTGGTACCTGCCCTGTGCATCGCGTGCGCGGAACTCAAGCTGGTAGTTGTCCTCTCCCTTGAAGAAGCGCTGCAGCACCATTCGCAGGCGGGGCAGGTCTTCGGGGTGCAACAGGTCCAGGAACATCTGCCCCATCTGCTGCGTGGAGGGAGCCGGGTGTCCGAGCGATACAAAGAACGCGTCGCTGGGTTGAATGAATCCACCATCGAAATCCCATTCCCAGACCTGGCCCTGGGCCGCCGCCAGCCTGAACCGCAGCTCGCTGCGCTCCAGCGCACGCTGTTCGCTTTCGAGCTGGGTGACGTCGCGGAACATCAGCAGCAGGCATTGCGCACCATTCTGTTGCACCCGCTCGGCGCTGTACCGCACGTGGATGAGGGACCCGTCCGGGCGCGAGCTGCTGCCGGCCGCATGGCGCACCACTTCACCGCGCTCCAGGCGTTCGATGAGATCGTGCCGGATGGAGGGCGACTGCCAGAGATTCAGCTCGATGGTCGATCGGCCGATCAGCTGCTCGCGAGATCGGCCGAACAGTTCGCAGAACGCATCGTTGACCAGCACCAGCCGGCCGGTGTGCCATTCGGTGAGGGACATGGCCTCCGGGGCCGAGCGAAACACCGACTCGAACAACTGCTGGGCGGACAGGCGACGGGCTTCAGCCTCGTGGCGTTCGGTGATGTCGCGGCTCACCGCCAGCACCGTGGGTTTGTCACCGGGAAGCGCCGGTTCGAGCAGGGCCTGCGCTTCCCAGTGGCGCTGACCATCAGGGCCAGGGTAGGAAAAACACAGTGTTTCGCTCTGCCCGGTCCTGAAGACACCCTCGATGTACGCATTCCACTTCGCTGCGATGTCTGGTGGCGCACCGATCTCGCTGAGGGTTCTGCCCAGCATTTCAGAGGGTTTGAGTCCGTTGGCCGCTTCAACAGCCGGGTTGGCGTAGAGGACCCGCAGCTTCTGGTCGTAACGCACCACCACATCGGGCAGGTGCCCGGTGAGCGTCTGGAAATGCCGTTCGCTGCGATGCCGCTGGTGCATCGCCCGGTCCAGGCGCCAGGCTCCAAAGGCCATGGCGGCGGCCACCAGCAGGGTGAGCGCGATGGCCAGGGGCAGCATCGCCGACCAGGTGGCCAGCACACCGTCGAGCGGAAGCGCGTAGACCATCACCAGTCGCCCGGCCCCTTCGTTCATGCGCTGGTAGCCCACAATGCGTGGCACGCCGTCGATGACGGCCACCACCTTCATGACTCCGCTGGGTGCCTGCTGCAGGGCGGTGGTCACGTGGCCGCGTACCGTGCGCCCCTGGTCCCGCTCGACCACCGGGTACCGCACCAGTATGGTCGTGGCTCCGTCGTCTTCGACGCGGAACAGGCTCATGCTGCCGCCTGCAGACATGCCTTCAGAGGCAAACCGGCCCAGCAAGGCCTGGCGGTCCAGCAGGACCTCAAAAGTCTGGCCGCCCTGCTCGGGGGGGTGTTGCCAGGTCAGAGGGACCACCCATCGACCCGCTTCCTCGCGGGCCAGACCGGGCAACCACTGGCCAGCGGCTTGCCCGGGCGTTGCAGCCTGGGTCTGGCGAAGGGAAAAAGGCAGGTTCAAGGACCTGACCAGCGGGGTGTGGTCCCCGAGCAGCTCGCCCTGGGCCACTTCGGGCGACTGGAGCACGATGTCCATGCCGGCCCGCGCCATCCGCAGCGATTCCTCGAGTTCAGCCGCGAGGCGTTTGACTTCGCGCTGCGCCTGTGCCTTGGCCATGTCCAGCGCCGCTTGGTGCTGCGACACCAGCAGGCCGATGGCCAGGAGCAGGAACAGCCCGATGGCGACCACCGACAGCAAGCCGAGCCAGATGCGCTGCGGGTCGCGCGCGTTGGCGGCGGGCAGCAGGTTCACCGGCGTCTGGGCGCCCGGTTCGCCGGGTGGGGTGGTGTTCACGGGAGCGGCATGGGGCGGGGCGCTGCGGGTTCGGGCTGACACTTTGTTTCAGTCTAGCAGTGTGCCCCGGCCAGCAGCGCGGAATCAGACCGGCAAAGCGGTGAATTCTTTTGCCGGGACCGCTACTGGCCGCTGACTTCGAACGGCGCCCGGGTGATCTGACTCAGCGTGCAACCGCATCCAGCGGCAGGAGCCGCTTCAGACAGTTCTCCAACATTGGACATCCATGCTTGAGCTGTCGTGACGTTGAATCACCACGGTTGGCGAAGCTGCGCCCCGAACGGTGGCAGTACCTCCGAAACCGGTCGTTTGACCTCATCGCACCTCTCGTTCCCATTGTGGCTTGCTCCGTCATGCGGATGGCAACGCAGTCAATGGCCTGATGCCCCCGGATTTCCGTTTGCGCGAAGTCCAGCAGGGAAGGAGGTCAGTCTTGTGTATTCGCACAACTGGCCATGGATCAATTTCGTGCGCGCTGAAAGATTCGCCAGAGCCCTGATGATCCATGGCGCGTGCCCATGCTTGCTGGCCACGGCATGCGCGGTTTCCACCACGCAAAGATTGGCATCAAGCAATTGTTGGCAAGGCCCTTCGATTTCCTTGAACTGCCAGATGGCGTGATCGCACTCCGTGTGCCGGAACAGTGCCCATGTGAATTTTTCCATGTCCACAGTCATGGCCTGAGAGAGATGAACGATTTGCTCCATGATCTCCTCGGGCAGGCTCTCGCTCCCGGTGCTCTCGCCATTCTTCTGATCTTCCATGTGCTGCAACAGGCACTCGACGGCAATCATGAGATGCCTCTGGTGATTGCCCGCTGAGTGGAAATGTATGAAGCCTTGCTGCATCCTGTTCTCCTGGAGCGGGCGTGTCGCGGGGGATCAGACTTCTTGTCAGACATTCCTGTCACACACGTGCGGTCTCGGGAGTGGCAGCATGTGCGGCATCAGGGCGGAGCGAGCGGTCGGTGCGGGCGCTGCTGCCTGACAGTCTGAAATGCTCGACCGCCTGCACCAGCAGCTGGGCCTGGGTGTTCAGGCTCGCCGCAGCCGCTGCAGACTCCTCGACCAGCGCGGCGTTCTGCTGGGTCGTCTGGTCCATCTGGCTGATCGCCTCCCCGACCTGACCGACCCCGGCGCTTTGCTCGACGCTGGAGCTGCTGATTTCGCCCACGATGTCACTGACCCGCTGGATGGAAGAGACGATCTCATGCATGGTGGTGCCGGCTTGATCGACCAGTGCCGTTCCCTGTTCGACGCGCTCGACGCTCGCACCAATCAGCCCCTTGATCTCTTTGGCTGCTTCGGCACTGCGCTGGGCCAGGTTGCGCACCTCGGCGGCCACGACCGCAAAGCCGCGCCCCTGCTCGCCGGCGCGGGCGGCTTCCACTGCAGCGTTGAGCGCCAGGATGTTGGTCTGGAAGGCGATGCCATCGATCACGCCGATGATGTCGCTGATCTTCCTGCTGCTGTCGTTGATGTCGCGCATGGTCTGGACCACCTGACCAACCACCGAGCCACCTTGCCTGGCCACAGTGCTTGCGCTGGACGCCAGCTGGTTGGCCTGACGGGCGTTGTCAGCATTCTGGTTGGCGCTCGAGCCCATCTGCTCCATGGACGCTGAGGTTTCCTCCAGCGCCGAGGCCTGCTCCTCGGTGCGCTGGCTCAGGTCGGCATTGCCTTGCGCGATCTGGGCGCTGGCTGTGGCCACGCTCTCGGCGTTCCCTCTCACTTCGGCCACCACCTTGACCAGGCTTTCGTTCATGGACTTGAGGGCGCGCAGCAAGTCGGCGACCTCGTTCCTGCCGCTGGGGTTGATCTGTGAGGTCAGATCGCCTGCGGCCACGGTCTCGGCGACTTTCACCGCCTCATTGATGGGCCGTGTGATGGAGCGGGTGATCCCGATGGCCAGTCCCACACCCAGCAGCAGCGAAAACGCGGCGGCAGAAATCATTGCAGTCTCCACGAGCACTTCGAGTTCGCGGGCCAGCTTGAACTCCTGAGCGGCCACATCCACCTGGAGCTGGATGAGTTGTTCAGACAGGCCGATGGCGGTTTGGGCCAGAGGCACGACCTTGTCGCTGTAGATCGTCCGCGCGCCTTCGACATCACCACTGCGCACAGCCGTGAGGACAGGCAGCAAACCGTCGTTCAGGAAGGCAGCACGGGCGGGGGCATAGGCCTGAGCCAACTGAGCCTCTTTCGGCGTGAGGTGGGTGGCCATGAAGCCTTCCCAGATCGTGCTGATGCGTGCAGCGTTGGCCTGGACCTGCGCCTGGTTCTTCTCCAGGTCGTCCGGCTGGAGGATGGCGTCCATCACCAGCACGCGGTTGGTCATCATGAGTTGGTTGATGGTGGCCAGGTTGCCCAGAGGCACTGTGCGGTCTTCGTAGATGGTTTTGACTTCTGCGAACAGTTTGGCTGCGCCCACGAAGCCCGTGGCGGCCATGCCCACGATGAGCATCAGCAGCACGCCAAAGCCCAAACCCAGTCGGGTGCCGATCTTGAGGTTCTGGGTGAGGTTCATGCGTTTCTCCAATTGGGTTGACCGAAGTTTGAATTCGCAAGCAATGCGATGCATGAAGCATCGGGACACTGGCCAAAAGGTGAAGCCTTGATTTGGGGGGGATATCCGGACGAATGCTGGAAATCTGAACGCCAAGTGACGAAACGCGCACGAGCACCGGCCGAACTTCGGCGTCCTCCACCGCGATGTGCGCCTGTGCGAGGACATCTGATGGTCGAAAAGCCCTTCGCCAGCGACGCAAGCGATCGGTGGCCGTCGGCTCAATGGGCGCTGCATGAGCGGACCTTTGCCGACCCAGTCAAGGCTGGTGGCGCAACGCCTTATTCGACAGCACGCCCTGACAGTGAGCTGCAATCAGGGGTCGTCAAGACGCCATGCCAGCGGTCGATCTTCCTGAACAAGCCCGTCTCGATCAAAAGGGCGATGTGCCTGGCGATGGTCTCGCGGCGTGCTCCCAGCACGTTGGCCAGCTCGGTATGGCTGGGAATGCGGAAGGACTGGTTGCCCTCTTCTGCAGCAATCAGGTGCAGCGCAACACACACCTTGGTGAGATAACTTTCCTGGCGCAGCAGGTGAGACCAGTCACCCATGCAGCCCATGAAGTCGGTGATGGACTTGTAGAGTGCCTGCTGAAAGGGCGGATGGTGCATGGCGATCTCCCGGATCGCCTGGACATCCACTTCACAGACGCGCGTCGGGGTGATGGTCACCAGGCTCAGCATTGAGGGCTGACCAAAGGGCGCCGCGAAGCCGACCAGACGACCCTTGCCCAGCAACACGATGGGCTTGACCTCTCCACCGGGGCCCCGTCGCAAGCCATTGAGCAGTCCGACCTTGATCACCCCGAGTGTCTGCGCGTGAGCTCCCTGTGTCTCCAAACGCTCTCCGACCGCCAATGTGCGTTCGCGGGCCTGCAACCAGAGCTGTTCGTGTGTTGCCTGGGGCAGTGTGGCGAAAAGGCAGCGTGATTGCGTCGAGCAATGATCGCAGCGGGGTTTGCGGCTTTGCTCCGTCGTCAACTGAAGGGAATTGTTCACGCTCGTAAAAATTCGCGGGAATGTTGTATGTCAAAAGTTTGCTGCAACCCAGAAAACGACATGCAATTCTTGCGGCAACAACAGCGCAAGTCGATGCTAGTGGCCCAGACCATGTGAAATTCTTACGTGCAACAAACGTCTGTGATCTCAATCACTAAGCATGCTGATAGTCCTGCGAATTCCTCACTTTTGTCGATGATCAATGCACGTGACGTGTTCAAACACCGAAGCAGATCATTGCAGGGCAACTTGAGGAGCCCGAGATCCATCACCCACTCATGAGGAGACGCCATCCATGCGGGACACCACCGACGAGCTCAACGACCTGACCTCCTGGCTGCTTGTTCTGGAGAAGATCGTGGAGCAAAGCGCCAACATGGTGGTGATCACCGATTCTTCGCAACGGATCCGCTGGGTGAACCAGACCTACACCAGAATCACCGGCTGGAAGCTTGAAGAAGTACAAGGCAAGCGGGCAGGAGAGCAGTTGCACGGGCCCTTGACCGATCCTTTGATCAAGCAACGCCTGCGCGATCGTTTGCTTCAAGGACGTTCGGTGCCTGCAGCCGAAATCGTCAACTATCGCAAGAACGGTGAGCCATACGTGGCGTTGCTGAATATCGAGCCCATCCGGGACGATCAGGGCAAGGTGGTGGCCTACTTTTCAATTCAGAGCGACATCAGCGAGAAGCGTGCGCTTGAAAAAGCCAACGCCGAGCTCCAGCACCATTTGCAGGTGGCTCAGCGGCTGGCGCGTCTCGGCCGCATCGAATTCAATGCCGCCACGGGCCTGGTGCGATGGTCCAGCGAGGTGTATTCCATCCTTGAGCTTCCCGGGGACGAAGCGCCCAAGACCCCTGAAGCCGTACTCGACTACCTCTGCCCGCAGACGCAACTGGAACTGCTCAAGGGACTGGAAGAGGTCATGCAGAGCGGGGAGGAATTCGACCGTGAACTGCCCATAACGACCCACAAGGGGCGACGCCGGTGGGTGCGCTGCCGTGGAGTTCCGGTGAAAAACGGCGACAGGATCCGGCTTCCGGCGACGTGGACCGTCCAGGACGTGAGCCTGTACAAGGAATTGATTGAGCAAAAGCGCCTGACGAACGAGAAGCTGCGGGCCATGGTGGGCGAAAGGACACATCACCTTGAGGAGGCCAATCGTTCACTGGAGGCGTTTTCACACGCCCTGTCGCACGACTTGAAGAAGCCGGTCCGGCACATGGCCAGCTATGCTGAAATTCTGGAGGAATCCCTGGTGGCAGGTGACATGGCATCCGCCAAGTCCTATTGCCGGAAAATCGTCTCCGCCGGCAAACTTCTGCAGTCGCAGATTGACGGTCTGCTGCGTTTCTCGCGCCTGGGGCGGCTGGGGATCAGCCCTTCCCTGGTTGCCATGGCAGATCTGGTCAACGAGTGTCTCGTGGAAGTGGCGGCCTCATTTCAGGATCGCCGGTTTCAGGCCGTTGGTGTGGAAGCATTGCCCGAAGTCCTGGTGGATCCCGTGCTGTTTCGCGAAGTCTGGACAAACTTGATCGACAACGCTTTCAAGTACAGCCGTCCTCAGGAAGTGATGCAGCTGGCCTTCGCTTGCGCCAGCACGGACAGTGGCTGGACGCTGTCCTTGAACGACAACGGCTGCGGATTCGATCCCGTCATGCAGTCGCACATCTTTCAGATGTTCGGTCGCGCCAACCCGGACGATGTCGTCAGCGGTGACGGTATCGGCCTGGCGCTGTGCCAGCGAATTGTCCTGGCGCATGGAGGCCGCATGTGGGCCGAATCTGCGCTGGGTGAGGGCTCCACCTTCTTTCTCTTCCTGCCGCTCGTTGCACCGGGCTCGATCTTCGGCGGACTTTGAACATGGCGCCTCTCGTTGACAGAAATGTCACGAGGCGCTGACGCGCCAGGTTGATGTTGGCCAGACCCGGCACCACGAACGAACGCACCAGACGAAACCGGTCATTTGCTGCAACCGCTGCAACCGCTGCAAGCGATCAACTGGCTGCGCAAACGAGTCTTCAGACATTTCAGTTTTGCCCAATGCAACTTCGCAATGCGTCGCGAGCAGCGGCACCATCTCTCCAACTCATTTTGAAAACTTCCTGTCTTTCAATGCTGACCATGAAGTCCTGCTTTTCTCCCATGCCCGCAAGGGCGGCGTTCATGCCTGGAACGGCGAACGTGAGCGTGCCGAAACCACGCATTTCGGGATTGGACTGAGCGTTGAAAATTTTGACCGTTGCAGGCGTCCCACCGGACTGTGTGCGCGTGGCCGAGATTTCACTGAAACAAAAGGGCGCGAGCGCTGGGCACACCAGTACATGGAAAAAAGGCAATCGTGATGCCTGATAAAAACTTGCGTTGTTCCATTGAACACATCGCAATGCGGCCGAGTCGCGGTCCCTCCAAGCCTTGGGTCCACGTCGAGCCATCCACCGTGCCAGGTTTACCTGGCGATCCGGCGACTGATCTCTGTCACCACACCCGAATGAAACGTGAGGACCGTCATGGTTTGACGGTCTCTGGCGTGTGGAAAGTAGGTCCAGGTTTTTTCCTCGGGCTCTCCCCGGACCAAGCGCCTGAACGCTTCGTGGTCGGGCTTGCCGATCTTCAGGATCACCTCGCCCTCGCCCATGCCCTTTCGAATGAACTTGCGCTCTCCGGCATCTGCCGCCAGGACCGATGCGGCGCCCAACGCCAGCAGGCACGCGACGATCCGTGTGATCGAAGGCGCCTTCATGGGCCAAGCCATCCAAGGAGCGCCCCAAGCCGCTGCGCCCTTGCCCGCCAGATTCAACACCGCCCGGCCGCCTTCATCAAGGCGTTGCATTGTCCTGCGCTGTTGCGGTCTCCCGCTGCCGCGGGCGCCTTGCTGCCGCTGCGGTTCTGGCCACCCACCACGGCGTTGCAAACGGCATCGGAGTGCGGTGTCTGTCCGAAGCTCATGGCCTTCTGGAAGGCCGTGGCTCCGTACAGGTAACAACGGTACGAGCCGCCGTTTTTGACGTTCACCGTGTAGTTGACCCGGCCACCTGTGTCCTCGGTGCGGTCGGTGATGGTGAACTGGCCCACCGATCGCCCGACGGCCATGGCCGTGCGCGCTTCCAGATCCTCCTGCTTCATGGTGGAGGAACATCCCGTGAGAATCGCCAGTGGAGCGACGAACAGTGCGATGGCTCGAAAAAACATGCAGATCTCCAAAGTGTTGATGAAATGAAACGGCTGTCTCAAGGCCCATGGGCCCGGATGACCTGTCGCGGGCAACAGGCCCGCACTCAGCGGCCCGACGTGTAGCGCCGCAGCACGATCTCGTCGCCCACGTTGCCGAAAAACTGGGCCCAGCCCATGACGGCGTTGCCGCGTTCGTTCATGGCCAAGGCGGGCGGGTTCGAGGGGTCGGGGTAGTTCTCGTTCGCCACGGCGGCGGCCCAGCCTGCGGCGACGGTGTAGCGGGCGACCATGGCGTCCCTGCTGACCGGATCGGCCCAGGCAATCAATGCGTTGCGCGAATCGTCGATACCGAGCGCCGGCAGACCCAGCCAGGTCCCTGCATTGGCCGCTCGCACCGCAGTCACGCCGGCGAATGCGCCACCCGCGGGCGCACTGGCCACCCGCAGCGTGTTGTCGAATTCAACCCAGGCCACCATGGCGTCACCGCTGGCGTTGGCGCGCAACACAGGAATGCTGATGAAGCCCTGGCTGTTGGGAACCGGGGCCGTGACGGCACTGCTGCCCTGCGACCAGGCGCCCGATTCGTATCGTTTGAACCGGATGCCGTTGTTGCCGGTGCCACCGCTGATGTCGAGCTGTCCCCACGCCAGAAGCGCGTAGGCGTTGTCGGCCACGACGAGGTCGTGTCTTCCGATGCTTTGCAACGAACCGGCGTCTGCCACAGCTTGCGAAGGCGTTGTCCAGCCAGTGGCCACCGAGTACCGGTTGCTCCACAGCCCGTTGCCATTGCCTGCGCCGGAGCGCTTCCACACCGCCAGGGCTTCGCCGGCGGGTGTGACGCCCACGACGGGGTCGCCGTCCACGCTGCCCACCACTTCGTTGTTTTCCAGGAGTTCCGGCGTGCCCCAGCCGCCAACCGGCGTGTAGCGACTGGCGTAGATGCTGAAGCGGGTCGCCGGTCCGATTTGCGACCACACGGCCACCGCGTTGCCAGCAGCGTCAACACCCACGGTGCTCTCGCCCACCACGCCTGCACTGTTCTCCACCCGGACTTCAGGCCCCCAACCATTCACCGGGTCGAGCGCCCGTGCGTGCAGGTCTTGCGTGCTGCCGGTCTGCGTCCACAGCAACATGCCGAAGCCGCTGTTGCGGTCGATGGAGAGCCGCAACCGGGTGACATTGCCCACGTTCGTTTCCAGCCGCTCGGGCGTGGACCAGGTGCCTCCGCCACTGGAGCGACTGGCCCACACGTGGTTTTCGGCGGTGCCCGCCTGAAGGCGCAGCCACACCGCAGTGGCACGCTCGTTGTTGTCGATCACCACCACCGGCGCTGACGCTCCCGCGCCTGCCAGTCGCACCAGTTCGCCCCATCCTGCCACGGGTGCACTCACGCGGAACGCAGCGCTCACGCTTCGCGCGGCGCTCACAGCGACGCTGCAGGTGGGCGTGGTGCCGTTGCAGGCGCCGCCCCAGCCGTCAAACACCTGGCCGGCGCCAGCGGCAGCCGTGAGCGTCACCACCGTGTCTGCGTCGTAGCTCGCGCCACAGGTGCTGCCGCAGTCGATGCCGGCAGGGACCGAGGTCACGCGCCCGTCGCCGGTGGTCGATACGGTCAGCGGGAATCGTGTTGCGGGGCTGGCGCCAAAGTTGGCCCGCACAGTGCGCGCTTCGGTCATGGTCACCGTGCAGGTGAGCGCTGTGCCGGTGCAGGCGCCGCTCCATCCGTTGAGTTGCTGGCGCGAGCCGGGTGTGGCCGTGAGCGTGACGACGGTGCCTTCGGAAAAGTCGGCCACGCACTCGCTGCCGCAGCGGATGCCATCGGGCTGCGAGCTGATGAGGCCGTTGCCGCTGAGGGTGACGGTGAGGGATCGGGCGTTGGGCGTTGGAGGCATCGGTGCACCCGAGCCACCGCCGCCGCATGCGGCCAGCAGCACCACCGAGAGGAGGGCCGACAGAAGCCCGGTTGTTTTCGCATTCATGAAGTTCCAGCTCCTTGTATTGGGGATGGAACGGGATGCTAGGGAAGGGGGGCGCTGCGGCGAACAGCACCTTCGGGCATGCGTCGAAAGCGTGGTTGACCTGCCCCAAGGTGCTGTCTTGCGCGCGCTGGGGCGGTGCCCCCCGATCAGGCTTGGAGCAGCGAAGCTTGTGCAAACGCATGCGCCAGGAAGGCGCGCAGCCGCACCGGGCGCACAGGCTTGACCATCGCCGCCAGGCCGAAGTCGCGCGCGCTCTCCAGTTGGTCACTGCCGGCGTCACCCGTGACGATCAGTGCGGGCAACATCTCGTCGTCGAGTGCCTGTCGCAGTTCATGCACGGCATCGATCCCGCTTGCACCATCGGCCAGGCGAAGGTCGACCACGAGTGCCTCGGCGCGAAAGCCATCGCGCACGATCTGCAAGCTGGAGGGAGCGTTCGTTGCCGATTGAACGTCGCAACCCCAGGAGCGCAGCAGGCCAACCAGCGCAGCGCGGGAGTCGGCGTCGTCTTCCACCACCAACACCCGGCGTGCAGGGAATGAAGACTCCGTCACAGGCAGCGGATGGGAAGTGGTGATGGGCGGCGTTGAAGCGGGTGCCAGGGGCAACATGAGCGAGAACGTGCTGCCGCGCCCCAGCTCCGACTCCACCGACACGCCCAGGCCCAGCAGATCGCTCAGGCGCTTGACGGTGGCGAGTCCCAACCCCAGGCCCAGCCTGCGGTCACGCGCCGGATTGCCCACCTGGTAGAACTCGTCGAAGATGCGGGGGAGGTCGCTGCTCGCCATGCCGATGCCGGTGTCCTCAACGCGCACTTGCACCGAATGCTCACCAGCGACGGCATGCACACGGACCTGGCCCTGCGTCGTGTAGCGGATGGCGTTGAACAGCAAGTTGGACAGCACGCGCGACAGCAGGGCGCGGTCGCTGCGAACCACCAGCGCAGGCACGTCGTTGACCATCTGCAACCCCTTGGCACGTGCCAGCGGCTCGTATGGCCGACTGCATTCGCGCACGAGCTCCTGAAGAGAAAAAACCGACCACTGTGGCGCCAGGTTGCCCACGTCGAGGCGGGTGATCTCCAGCAGGTCATCGATCACCAACGCCATGCCGTCGACACATTCGCCGATGTGCCGGGCGACCTCGTCGACGTCCACCTCTTTCGGTCGGTCGATCAGTGTCTGCGACAGCAGGCCCATGGCGTGCAGCGGTTGGCGCAGGTCGTGGTTGGCCGCGGCAAAGAAGCGTGTGCGTGCCGCGCTGGCTTGCTCGGCGGCATTGCGCGCGGCCTCGCTGCGTTGGTTCTCATGCTGCAGTTCTGTGATGAGTTCCTCGTTGCGCTCGCGCTGCGTCTGGAGTTCGCGCAACACGCGAGACTGGTTGCGGCCGCTGGCCAGGGCATACACACCGATCAGGAACACCAGCAGCACCATGAGGGCCAGGTAGGTGTCGGCAAGCAGCAGGTCGCGCAGGATGAGCGGGCCGAGCACCAGCAACACGTGCGCCACGAGAACGCGGGGAAAACCGGGCAGCCGCACCGATCCTCCCATGGCAATGGCCACCAGCGTCATGTGCAGGATCGACTCGGCTTGTGCCGTGCCCGGGGAGAGCAGCACAAAAGGCAGCATGCCCCACTGCGCAGCGTGCACGAGGGTGCTCGCCAGCCAGCCGCGCACCCAGGCGCGCGAGGGTGACATCGGCCGGCCGCGAGGCAGCAGGGAGAGCGGTGCCACCAGGCGGGAGAACACATGAAAGAGTGCCGCCACCAGGCGGGCGAGACTCACGGCGCAAAAGGCACCGAACCACCAGTCAAGCGAGTGTCCTGCCTGGGTCTCCATGAACTGCACGTAGCAGATCAGGGCCCCCAACATGCTGAGCAGCCATGCCACCGGGGTGGTGCGGATGAGGTGCTCTATCTGCTCGATCTCGAGCGCGGTGGCCTCGGCGCCATGGGGCTTTGACCGTGCGGGCATTCAGGAGAGCCCCGCCTCGCGCGCGCGCACCAGCAGGTGGGTTCGGTTGCGCGCGCCCAGCGCCCCGAGCAACGCCGTGACATGGAGCTTCACCGTGCGTTCGGCAATGCCCAGTTCCTGGGAAATCTGCTTGTTTTGCTGGCCCCGTGCGATCAGGCTCAGCACCTCCAGTTGGCGCGCGGTCGGGCCTGCCCTTGGCTCCACAGGCTCTGCGGTGTGGTCGAACCACTCGCCACCGCGCACCACCCGGTCGAGCGCATTGAGGATGTGCGTGATCGGCAGTGATTTGCCCACGAAGCCCGAAGCGCCAGCCGCACGCGCCTGCGCCTGCAACCCTGCGTCCTCCTGGCCGGAGATCAGCACCCGGGCCACCAACGGGTGCCGCGCGCCAAATCGACGCAGACCCTCCAGCCCGTCGTCACCCGCCAGGCGGTAGTCAATCAGCACCAGGTCCAGTTCGGGCCAGCGCCAGGCGGTCTCCAGCGCGGTCTCCAGGCTCAGCACTGCACGGGCCTGCACGCCCTCGCGCGCGTGGGTCAGTGCGTGCACAAAGCCAACGCCGAACATGGGGTGGTCGTCGACGAGGAGCAGGTTCATAGGCAGCGCTTGCGCGACTCAGTTCCGATGCGCCGTATTTTGTGCCCGGTCAAAGAATCCGCCTAACTGCCCCAAAGGGCAGGTCGGACCCTGAACTTCAGCGTCAGGCCAGGCCTTGCGCCAACGCCTCGAACACCACCCGGATGCGCCGGGAGGTGCGCAATTCACGATGGCTGACCAGCCAGATGGGGAAGTGCACCCGGGGAACATCGTCGAGCACCCGCACCACGCCCGGCGTTTCACGCGCGATCTCGTCCATCATGGCGCCAATGCCCATGCCCTGGCGCACCAGCGACCAGCTCGCCACCGAGTGCTCTGCGTAGCAGCTGAAATTGGCCTCGCTCAACGGCAGCCCGTGCTGGCGCAGGTAGGAAAGATACTGACCGGACCGATCCGCGCCCACAAAGGCGAGATGCGCCGCATCGTCGGCGTTGCGCGGATGACCGTGGATGCGAACCCAGTCTTCAGACGCATAGAAGCTGGCGGAGGCTTCGCGGATCAGGCGGGCGATCAGGTCGGGTTGCTCAGGCTTGACATGACGGATGGCGATGTCCGCCTCCCGGCGCAGCAGATCGCTCAGTGCATTGGAGGCAATCACCTCGATGGCGATGCCCGGTTCCTGCTCGCGCAGCCGGCGCACCATCGGGGGCAACAAGTGGGCGGCCACTGCGTCGGTGGCCGAGACGGACACCACCCCGCCCACCGCCTGCGAACGACCGGTGGCCGCCAGGCTCAGCGCTTCGGCGGCGGCGCCCATCGCGCGTGCGTGTTCCAGCAGTTCGAGTCCGGTCGGGGTGAGCGACATGGACTTGCCCACGCGCTCAAACAGGGTCACGCCCATCTGCCGTTCGATGGCCGCCACCTGGCGACTCAGGGTCGGCTGGGTCAGGCCGAGCTTGCGGGCGGCGGCCGACAGCGAGCCGGTGTCGGCCGTTTCAAGAAAGGCCTTGAGCTGGTTCCAGTCGAGTTGATTCATACAAAAACGCATATCCCCGCTGCAAATAATCGCAATTCCCTGCGATGCAACGCATGGATAGTATGCGGACGACCGATCACACACCCTCAATCTTTCGCACCCATGGCCCTGCACACCACTGCTCACTCCGCGCCCGCCCCGTCGTCTGCGCAGGCCCGCACCGCCCCCAACCCCAAGGCGGTTTTCTGGGACCGCATTGCACGCAAGTACGCATCGGACCCGATTGCCGACATGGCGGGTTACGAAGCCACGCTGCGGCGCGTGCGGACCTGGCTGTCCGTCGATCAGGATGTGCTGGAAATCGGCTGCGGCACGGGCACCACCGCCCTGCAGCTGGCGCCGTCGACCCGCAGCCTGCTGGCCACCGATTTCTCCGCCGACATGATTGCCATCGCCCGGGACAAGCTGGCGCATCGGCCGGTGCGTGGCTTGAGCTTCGCTCTCGCTGATGCGGATACCCCGGCCTTTGCACACGGCGCGTACCACGCCGTGCTGGCGTTCAACCTGCTGCACCTGGTGAGCGATCTGGATCACACGCTGTCGCTTGCGATACAGGCACTGAAGCCGGGCGGCTTGTTGGTCACCAAGACGCCCTGCGTCGGGGAAATGAATCCCTTGATCCCCCACCTGGCGTTGCCACTCATGCGCGCCATGGGCAAGGCACCGCATGTTCTTTGCTTCAAGGGCGACGATCTGCAGTCGGCCATCACCCGGCAGGGCATGGCGCTGGTTTCGGTCGAGCGACATGGAACCCGGGGCAAGGACATCAGGGCCTTCATCGTTGCCCGCAAGCCCTTGTGAAACGTCAGCACCCAGACGGGCTGAGGCCGACGCTGCCTGCCGACGGCGGAGACAACTGTTTGTGCCGGGCAGGACGGGTGGTGTAAGGTCCCGCTCCATGAGCGACACCGACCCCACCCAGCCCGCCAGAACCCTGTTTTTTGAAGGCAACGCCCTCTTCGAAGCCGGTCGCCTCGAAGAGGCTGCTGCGTGTTACCAGGCCGCGCTGGCCCTGGTGCCCGGGCGGCCCTCCCTCCTGGCCAACCTGGGCGTGACCCAGTGCCGGTTGCGGCAATGGCCGCAGGCCGTGGCCACGCTCACGCAGGCCACCCAGGCCGACCCCACCCACCGCGATGCCTGGGTTGCGCTCGGTCTGTCGCAGGAGGCGCTGTCCCGATGGAGCGAGGCGGCGCATGCCTTGCAAACCGGTATCCAGCTGGGCGCCGTCACCGGCCAGCTCTGGCTGTCGCTGGCCATGTGCCGCATGCGCCTGCAACAGCCCATGGAGGCGCTGCACGCGCTCGACCAGGCGGTGGCGGTGGAGCCCACCCTGGCCGAAGCCTGGAGCCAGCGCGGCAGCCTGATGCGCGACACCGGGCGCTACGCCGAAGCCGCGCGCTCTTACGAGCAGGCGCTGGCGAACGGCGGTGACGAAACCCTCAACCGCTTTTATTTGTCGTCGGTGCAGGGCGGTGCCGCGCCGGCCCATCCACCGTCGCTGTATGTGGAGGCGCTGTTCGACGAATACGCCGATGAGTTCCAGACCCACCTGGTCGAGCAACTGAACTACCAGGCGCACACCACCCTGCTGGCGCCGTTGCGCGCCAGCGGCCAGCGCTTCGAGCGTGTGCTCGACCTGGGCTGCGGCACCGGCCTGTGTGGCCGCCTGATCCAGGCGCAGGCCGGTTCGGTTGAGGGTG
Source organism: Hydrogenophaga sp. (assembly GCF_022844385.1). Classification (GTDB taxonomy): domain Bacteria; phylum Pseudomonadota; class Gammaproteobacteria; order Burkholderiales; family Burkholderiaceae_C; genus Hydrogenophaga. The sequence continues at coordinate 21,386 of NZ_JALHLX010000028.1, forward strand.
TCGACCTGTCTTCCGCCATGGTGTCGCAGGCGAAGGCCAGTGGCGCCTACCGGCGCGTGGTGCACGGCGATCTGCTGGCGTTCTTGCGCGAGAGCACCGAGCCGGTGGATCTCGTGATGGCAGCCGACGTGTTCATCTACGTGGGCGCGCTCGACGCGGTGTTCGAGGCGGTGCGCTCTCGCCTGCAGCCGGGTGCGTGTTTTGCGTTTTCGGTGGAACTCGCCAGCGACGGCAGCGAACTCAAACTCCTGCCCAGCCTGCGCTACGCGCACTCACCCGCCTACATCGACCGCCTCGCCACGCTCAACGGCTTTCGCGTGCGCCAGAGCTGGCAGGCCCCGCTGCGCGAAGACCAGAAAAAGCCGGTGATGGGTCTGTATGTGCTGCTGGAGCCGGTGGCCAGCGCCTGAGATTCAAACCACCTTCGCCGGGCTGTACCTGAACGTCGCCCGGATGATCCCGTGGTCGCCAGTGCCCAGGGTCTTGTGGTCCTCGAAGTTCAGGTGGTCGTTGTTGATCACCAGGCCGTCGAACATCCAGAGCCGCTTCTTGCTGTTGTCGTAGAACTCCTGGCTCACCAGGATGTGGTCCAGCGACTCACGGATGTCCTGGTGCACATGGGTGTAGTACACGTCGCGGGTGTCGCGGTATTCCTGCAGGGTCTGTGCGGTGTAGAGCGATGTGTCGCCACCGCCCTTGCTCTCGCCCACCAGATACCGCGGCTGCTCTGTGAGGATGTTGGCGGTGTTGCTGTGCTGGCCGTCGTTGATGTCGCCCAGCACGATCACCGGGGTGTCGTTGCCCTTCATCTGTTCGGACAACAGAAACCGCAGCGCCGTGGCCTCGGCCGTGCGCCGGATGGTGGAGATGGCCGCGCCCAGGCCGGTGGCGTGTTTGCTGTAGAGCACCTTGTCGGCCTTGAACCACTTCTCGTTGAAGACCTGGGTCGGCCCTTTGGACTTGAAGTGGCACACGTACACATGCACCTCGGGGCCGGGTTTGCGCGGCTGGATGGTGAAGTGCAGCACCGCCCGGGAGTAGCCCTTGATGTTCACGCCGATGCTGGGCGTTTGTGGGTCGTCGCCGGTGGAGCGCAGCACAAAGCCGGGTGGGAACTTCGTGATCCACTCGGGCTGACCCGTGAGCAAACCTTTGCGCACGAGGGCACCGCAGTCGATGCGTTTGCCGTTGGAGTTGGGTGGTGCCAGCAGGTCGTAGTTGTCGGCCACACCGGCGGAGGTGAGCGCGCGCTGCACCGACACCACGTTCCACATTTCCTGCAGCCCGAACACGTCAGCGTCCAGCGACTGGAGCTGGTGCGCAGTCCAGCCGATCTTGCGGTCGTACTGGGCCTGGGTCCAGCCGGTTTTGTCCGTGTACATCGGCAGGCCGGGTTCGTTCAGGTTGTACAGGTTGAACGAGCCGATGCTGAGTTGCTTGAGATTCATGGCGAGTCCTCCGCAAGATGGTGACCACCACTGTGCACCCGCCGCGTGACAACGCCACCCCCCGGATGGGGGAAGGCGCCAGGCGGTTCAGGCGTTGCGCCGCGCCACCCAGTAGGCCGCGCCCTCGGCGCCGTAGCGCTCGGCGTGCGGCACATGCGCGTCCAGCTCGAAGCTGTCACCTGCCCGCAGGTGGCGCGTGTGCTCGCCCACCGTGAGCCACATCTCGCCGCGTGCCACCAGCGCGTTGGCGGCAAAAGGATGGGAGTGGGTGTCGAGCACGGTGAGGGGTGCCCATTCGCGCTCCAGCACCTCATCGAATCCCTCGGTGAGGCGTTGCTGGCGGAAGGCTTCAAAGGTGGTGTTCATGGGCGGGGATTCTCCGCAAGGGGTGACGCGGGTCAAGTCCGTTGGCGACGCCGCCGGGTCAGACCAGCCGCGCGAGCCTGACCGCCATGGCCGAGCCGCTGCCCACCAGCGCGCACCAGGCTCGCAGCAATACCCCGGGCGGCTGGGTCTGCAGGGCCAGCGCCTCGTCGCGGTGGGCCACCTCGTCGGCCTGGCATTCGACCAGCAAGGCGCGCAGAGCATCCACACCGGGACGTCCTTCGATGCGGTCGATCTGTTGCTGGTAGTGGTGGTCCACAAAGGTTTCCACCGACGCGATGGTGGCGTGCACCGCGCGCGGGCCCACCAGCGCGGGCAGGGCGCCGGTGAGGAAACCCGCCACCCGCCAGGCCGGCAGCAGCCAGCTGCGCCGTGCCCAGGGCAGCACCTCGCACACGCGCCGCAGGTGGTCTTCTTCGGTGGCACCGTGGCGCTGCGCAAAGGCCTTGAGTTGGGCATCGCGCGTCACCAGCGCGATGCCGCGGTAGATCCACACGGCACCGGTTTCACCCGCGTGGTCCGATCGCAGCTCGGCCAGCATGTCGTCGGGCACGGCGGGTGCGTCCAGCCCGCGCGCCACGCGCTGCATGACCGGGCGCACGCGCAGGAAACCCACGTAGGCGCGCTCCATCAGCCAGGCCGCCCCCGGCACGCGGCCCAGAAAGGCGAGCCAGCGCCAGCCCGGCAGGCGCGCCCACAGCGCCAGAAAGGCCTCGGCGCCGCTGAGCAGGCTGCCGTCTTCACGCTGCACATGAAAGCGGGCCATCAACGTGCTGCGTTCGTCGGGCAGTGCGGTGCCGGGCGCGCTCACGTCGACCCAGCGCACCGGCTCGCGCGCCGCCAGGCCCTGGTAGACGGCGATCTCGCGGCGGCACAGCGGGCAATCACCGTCGTACAGCACGGTCATGCAGCTCTGGGCGGGGGTGGTGTTGGTCATGCCGGTCATCGTATCGGCGCTGGCGCGGTGCTGCAGCGCCGTGCGCCAAGACCCCAATGAAGGTGTCAAAGAAACCCTGTGCTGTGTAGGATGTTCGGCCTGCTGCCAACCCCGTCTGGAGACCCCATGTCCTACATGCTGTTGATCATCGAACCCACCACGCAGCGCGCCACCCGCACCGAAGCCGAAGGCCGCGAGCTGTATGGCCGCATGCAGCGTTTTGGTGAAAGCCTGCAAGCGCAGGGCAAGCTGAGGGCTTCCGAATCGCTGGCTTCCCAGACCAGCGCGGTGCGCGTGTCCACCACCGCCGGGCGGGCGACCGTGGTGGATGGCCCGTTTGCCGAGGCCAAGGAAATGGTGGGCGGCTTTTTTTTGCTCGATTGCGCCAGCCTCGATGAGGCCGTGGCCATTGCCCACGAATGCCCGGCAGCCGAGTGGGCCACGGTGGAGGTGCGGGCCCTGGCGCCCTGTTACGAATGAGCGTGTCGAAAACGCCGCTGCTGCTTCGTCGTACCGGTTGAGACAACCCAACCGACCCCGGTCACCAGGAGAAGCCCATGCGATTCATGATCATCGTCAAGTCCTGCGACGAATTCGAAGCCGAAACCAGCCCCGCGCCCGACGAGGCGCTCATGGCCGAGATGGTGCGTTACCACGAGGAGATGGCCCAGGCCGGTGTGCTGCTCGACGGCTCGGGCCTGCACCCCAGCAGCAAAGGCTGGCGTGTGCACCACAGCGCCGATGGCAGCAAGCGCATCGTCGATGGCCCGTTTGCCGAAGCCAGGGAGCTCATCGCCGGCTACACCCTGATCCAGGTGCGTTCGCGCGAAGAAGCGCTGGAGTGGAGCCGCCGTTTCCCCAACCCGGCCGGCCGCGGCAAGGACGCCGTGGTCGAGCTGCGCCAGCTCTGTGAACTGGACGACTTCCCGCCGAGCCAGCCGCTGGAGGACTTCAAGAAGCTCGACGCCCTGCAGAGGCCCCAACCCTGAGGAGCCCGACATGCCAGCCCAACACTTCGACATCCTCATCCAGGCGCCACGTGAGCAGGTGTGGACCACCATGCTGCAGTCGCCCACCTACGAGCAGTGGACCAGCGTTTTCTGCGAAGGCTCGCGGTTTGAAGGCTCCTGGGACGCGGGGCAGACCATCCGCTTCTTTGGCTCGGACGGCAACGGCATGGTGTCCGAAATTGCCGAACACCGTCCCGCCGAGTTTGTGTCCATCCGCCACCTCGGCTTCATCGCCAATGGCCAGGACGACACGACCAGCGACGCGGTGCGCGCCTGGGCCCCTTGCTTCGAGAACTACAGCTTCAGCGACGAGAGCGGGGGCACCCGCCTGCGCGTGGCCCTGGACGCGTTCGGTGGCTACGAAGACATGATGGCCAAGCTCTGGCCGTCGGCCCTGGACAAGCTCAAACGCCTGTGCGAAGACACCAACTGACCCAACGACCGGAGGACCCCATGCTGCGCGAAATTTTCGTCAACCTGCCCGTCAAGGACTTGAACAAATCCCGGACCTTCTTCAAGGCGCTGGGCCTGAACTTCAACCCACAGTTCACCAACGAGAAAGGCGCCTGCCTGGAGATTGCACCCAACATCTGCGCCATGCTGCTGGTCGAGCCCTTCTTTCAGGGCTTCACCAAGCTGCCCATTGCCGACGCCAGAAAGACCACCGAGGTGCTGATCGCGCTCTCGTGCGACAGCCGCACCGAGGTGGAAGAGCTCGTCGCCCAGGCCGTGGCCGCTGGCGCCACCACGCCCAATGCGCCGCAAGACCACGGCTTCATGTTTCAGCACGGTTTTGCCGACCTGGACGGACATCAGTGGGAAGTGTTCTGGATGGACATGGCTGCAGCGCCGGCGCAAATGTAGCCGCTGCGCATGCACTCCGGTGTTCACCAGGCCATTGCCACCGTGTGGCGCCTGGAGTCCGCGCGCATCACGGCGCATGTGGCGCGCGTGGTGCGCGACGTGGGCGTGGCCGAAGAAATCGCGCAGGACGCGCTGGTGGCCGCACTCGAACACTGGCCCGCGCAAGGCGTGCCCGACAACCCAGCCGCCTGGCTCATGACCACCGCCAAACGGCGTGCGCTGGACCACTTGCGCCACCGCCAGATGGCCGAGGCGCGGCACGACGGCATCGCCGCCGATCTCGAAGCCCTGGGCGCCGACCATGTGCCCGATTTTGTGGATGCGCTCGACGAGGCGCGGCAGGACGACATTGGCGACGACCTGCTGCGCCTGGTGTTCACCGCCTGCCACCCCGTGCTCTCGGCCGACGCGCGCGTGGCGCTCACGCTCAAGCTGCTGGGCGGCCTCACCACACACGAAATCGCGCGCGCCTTCCTCGTGCCCGAGGCCACCATTGCCCAGCGCATCGTGCGCGCCAAAAGGACGCTGAGCGAAGCCGGTGTGCCGTTTGAAGTGCCGCGCGGTGAGGCGCTGGCCGAGCGCCTGGCTTCGGTGCTGGAGGTGGTGTACCTCGTGTTCAACGAGGGCTACACCGCCACCAGCGGTGGTGACTGGATGCGCCCGGCGTTGTGCGATGAAGCCCTGCGCCTGGGCCGCATGCTGGCTGGTATTGCTCCGCAGCAAGCCGAGGTGCATGGCCTGCTCGCGTTGATGGAGATACAGGCCTCGCGCGCTGCCGCACGAACCGATGCGCAGGGCCGCCCGGTGCTGCTGGCCGACCAGGACCGCAGCCGCTGGGATGCCTTGCTCATCCGCCGGGGTCTGGCGGCGCTGGCGCGTGCGCAGACGCTGGCACCCACTGCGGGGCCCTACCAGTGGCAGGCGGCCATCGCTGCCTGCCATGCGCGTGCGGTGCGTGCGCAGGACACCGACTGGGAGAACATCGCGGCGCTCTATGCCGGGCTGGCGCGCGTGGCGCCTTCACCCGTCGTCGAACTCAACCGGGCAGTGGCCGTGGCCATGCACGCCGGCCCTGCGGCGGGCCTGCTGATCGTCGACGCTCTTATGCAGTACAAGGCCCTGCGCGACTACCACTGGCTGCCCAGCGTGCGCGGTGACCTGCTGGCCAGGCTGGGACGCGATGCCGAGGCCTGTGCCGAGTTCGAACGGGCCGCGTCCCTCGCCGGCAACGAGCGGGAGCGAACTTTCCTGCTGGAACGGGCGATGAGTCTGCGCTGATCTGTGGTCCTTTTGCCCGGGTACAAGCCCCCATGGCGTGGCGCGCGCGCGCCCCCCACACTCGTCAAAAAAGACGAGTGTTCATGTATCCCACACCCACCACGCGCACCGAGGTCGACACGCTCGTCATCGGTGCCGGACCGGCTGGCCTGGCCACCGCGGCCTGCCTGGCGCAACACGGCGAGCGCTCGCTGGTGATCGATCAGGCGCGCGAGGTCGCCTCGAGCTGGCGCCACCACTACGAACGCCTGCACCTGCACACCGTCAAGACGCATTCGGCGTTGCCGGGTCTGCCGTTTCCCGACAGCGCACCACGGTACGTGTCGCGCGAAGGCGTGGTCGACTACCTCACGCGCTACGCCGATCGCCACGGGATCGAACCCGAGCTGGGTGACTCCGTGGTGGGCATCGAGCCTGCAGCGCCGGGCGCGGGCTGGATCACCCGCACCGCCAGTGGGCGGTTGATCGCGTCGCGCCAGGTGGTGGTGGCCACCGGCGCCAACCGCCGTCCGCGTGCGCCCGCGCTGCCGGGGCAAGGCCACTTTGGCGGGCGCGTGCTGCACAGCCGCGAGTACCACAACGCCAAGCCCTTCGCCAACCAGCGCGTGCTGGTGGTGGGCATGGGCAACACCGGCGCCGAGATCGCGCTGGACCTGGTGGAGCACGGCGTGCGCGCCGCGCTGTCGGTGCGCTCGCCGGTCAACATCGTCTATCGCGATGTGCTGGGCCGGCCCACCCAGCTCTCCAGCATCCTGCTCAGCAAGCTGCCGCACGCGCTGGGCGACGCGGCCGCCACGCTGCTGCGCAACCTCAGCGTGGGCGACCTCGGCCGCTACGGCCTGCACACGGCCGACGTGTCACCGCTGCGCCAACTGCGCGAAGACGGCAAGACACCGGTGATCGACGTGGGCACGGTCGCACGCATCAAGCGCGGCGACATCCAGGTCTATCCCGGCATCGAGACCCTGCTGCACGGCGGCGTGCGCTTCGCCGACGGCACCGAACACCCCTTCGACACGGTCCTGCTTGCCACCGGCTACGACCCCGCGTTGAACGAACTGTTTCCGGTCACGCCCTTGCCGCTGGACGCGCGCGGCATGCCCACACAGGTGGTGGGGCAGGGCGATCTGGCCGGGGTGTATTTCGTGGGCTTCGACGTGCGCCAGCCCGGTGGACTGTTGCGTGCCATCGCTGCGCAGTCGCAGCAGGTAGCCGGCCACATTGCTCGGGCCGGCCGCTCTTAAAGTACGTTGAAGCAGCTGATCTCGACCCGGTCGGGACGGCGCACGCCGGAGCCCACGAACACCCGCTCGTTGATCCATGCGAAGCCCGGCGCGGAGGTCTCGAACGTGGGCACACAGCGGAAATACACCTGGGCTGGGTCCACCGGTTCGCCGCGGACGAGGCGGGCCGTGACCTCGGGCGCTGCGGTGCGAACGGCCCGGTTGCAGACGTAGATCAGCTCGCCCGCCTCCGTCTCCAGCAGGTAGCGCGCGTCCAGCCGGGCCAGCGTGGGAGTGACGATGGCCTGGAAGTCGGCGCCGCCCGGCAGCACGCGGGCGTTCCATCCACGGCCCTGCACTTGTCCGCCAAGGATGGGGATGATTCGCCGGTTGCCCGCCGGCGTCTGACCGATCTCGTGGGCCGGCGCTACCTGCACCGAGAGCGTGGCAAAGAATTCCAGCGTGGGTGGTGCGGGCGGGGCCCATGCCTGGTGGCTGGCTTCACTCATTGGCGCGGAACCCGGTGGCCTTGACGACCTGCGCCCAGCGTGCTGTCTCGGCGGCAATGGTCGCTGCGAACGCTTCACCTTGCTCCTGTGGCACGTCGAAGCCCTGTGCCTCCAGCCTTGCCTTGAATTCCGGGCTGGCCTGAGCTTTCACTGTTGCCGCTGCGATCTGGTCGAGCACCACCTTGGGTGCGGCCGACGGCGCCGCCAAACCGAACCAGACGGTGGAACTCAGATCCGGGTGGCCTAGCTCGGCCAGGGTCGGCACCTCGGGCAGGAACTTGGTGCGCTCTTTCGAGGTGACGGCGATGGCATTGAGCTTGCCGGACTGCACCTGTGGCAGCGCCGCCTGCAACTGAGTAAACCCGAGCAGCACCTGGCCGCCCAGCAGGTCGGCAATCTGCGGCGCGCTGCCCTTGTAGGGGATGTGCACCATGTCGAGCTTCATGCGTTCGTTGAGCTGGAAGCCCAGGAAGTGCGAGGGCGTGCCCGGACTGAAAGAAGCGTAGGCGGCCTTCTTCGGGTTCGCCGCCGCCCACTTGACGAGCTCCGGCAAGGTCCGGGCGGGCACCGACGGATGCGTGACCAGCACCAGCGGACTCTCGATGCCCTTGGCGATCGGCTTGAAGTCTGACTGCTTCCAGCGCAGGTTGGGGTACACGGACGGGTTGATGGTGAACATGGCCTGGGTGCTGATCCACAGTGTGTGGCCATCGGGCGCGGCGGCAAGCACGTGGTCGGCGCTGAGGTTGCCGTTGGCGCCGGCCTTGTTCTCCACAATGAAGGTGCCCCCGGTCTGGCGGGCGAGCTGGTCCGCCAGCGCCCGGGCATAGGCATCGACCGAGCCGCCGGCGGGTGTGCCCACCACCAGCGTGACGCTCTTGCCGGGCCAGGTCTGGGCCAGGGCGAGGGGCGCGACGAAGGCCGCTGCCAGGGCCAACAAGGCGGTGTAGGCAAAGCGTGAGGTCGACGGGGGAGTGGGGATGGTGTACATGTTGTCTCCTGAGTTGTTCGGACGTGAGCGTTGAATCTATGTCCGGAACACTTGATTGACCAATACAACCAATCTCAGGGTATTCACCCAGAGGAGTCAACGTGATTGATATTCGGCCCGACCAACCCCATGCAGCGAGCGAACTCTTCCTCTACCGCCTCTCCCGCCTGCAAGCGGTGGCTGTGGCGCCAGTGGGGCGCCTGTGCCAGGCCCGCTACGGCATCTCGCGCCGCGAATGGCGGCTGATCGTCATGCTGGCCCGGCACGTGCCCATGCTGTCCTCCGAGCTGGCGGATCTGGCGCAGCTCGACCGTGCACGGACCTCGCGCATCATCACCGCGCTGGTCGAAAAAAAGCTCATCGCGCGTGTGGTGATTCCCAGCGACAGGCGCCAGGCCAGGGTGTCCCTGACGGAAAGAGGTCGTGCCCTGTATGACGAGTTCCTGCCGGTGGTGATTGAACTCAACCGGCAGTTGCTGCTGGCGCTGGAGCCCCACGAAGTGGAGCAACTCGACGCTCTGGTGCTGCGCTTGGCCGACCGCGCCCGCGCCAACCTTCAGGCGCTGGACCTGCCGAAGATGGACCGTTCGCAGGCAGAGTCGCGGCGCCAGTTTTGAGTCTGCGTTCGGGCGTCACAGGAGGCAGGGGCTCGGTGCCGTGCACAGGCCCGGCACTGACCGAGCGGAGTCTGCTGCAGCACCGGGATGGCCACGCCGCAGACGCGCAGGAATCGTCAGCCGAAGGCGCCTGCGGATGCCGCCACCCGACCGATTCAGGTGCTCAGGTGGCCAGCACCGAACCGTCCTTGGCGCGGTCGCGGGCCAGTGCTTCACGCACGCTCATGCGGCGGAAGAACACCGTCACGATGCTGGAGGTGATCACGATGAACAGCGAGTACAGCACCGGGATCAGCAGCACCTCTTGTTGCATCGTGCCGGTGAAGGTCAGCGTGACGATGAGCACCGCCAGCGGGCCGTTCTGAATGCCCGTTTCCAGCGCGATGGTGCGGCTTCGGTTGGGGTCCTGCTTGAACAACCGGGCCAGCACAAAACCCAGTCCGATGCCGAACACCCCCAGCCCGATGGCGGCGAAGAACACGTACCACGGCGTGGAGGCCAGCAGCATGTGGTTGCGCGGCACCCAGGTGGTGAGCAGGAACAGAATCACCACCACGCCGAGGAACCCGCCCACCAGCTCCACGGTGGCACCGATGTTGGGACTGAGCTTGCGCAGCACCATGCCGATGACGGTGGGCACCAGCAGCACGAACAGCACCTGCGCCACGTTGCCGGCGGGGATGCGGAATTCACCTTCCAGGCCGGCCAGCTGCGAGTAAAACTCGAGCAGCGCCGGCACCATGCCGAGCGCGACCAGCGATGACACCGAGGTCATCATGATGGACAAGGCCAGCACCGCCTTGCTGAAGTAAGTGAAGATGTTGGAGGTAGTGCCGCCCGGCATGCAGCCCATGAGGATCAGGCCCACCGTGAGGGAGGGGGACAGGTCCAGCGCCTGTGCCAGCAAGTAGGCCAGCAGCGGCATGATGCCGTACTGGCACAGGATGCCTACCAGCACGCCCTTGGGTTTGCGGAACGCAATGAGGAAATCGCGCCAGGTCAGCGACGCGCCCATGCCGAGCATGATGACGATCATCATGATGCCCAGCAGCTTGGTCTCGAATTCGGAGATCATGTGTGCCTGTCTTTCGGGTTAGTGCTGTTTCATCTCTTCGGCCACGGCCTTGCGCAGATCCTTGCGCAGCACCTTGCCGATCGGGCTCTTGGGCAGCTCGTCGCGCACCACCACCAGCCTGGGCACCTTGTAGGCGGCCAGGTGCTGTTTGCAGTGGGCCAGCACATCGGCGGGCATCACTTCCGTGGGGCTGTCGGGGTTCTGCACCACATAGGCGCGCACCGCTTCGCCGGTCTTGCCATCGGGCACGCCGATCACGGCCACTTCCAGCACGTTGTCCATCCTCGAAATCACGTCCTCGACCTCGTTGGGGTAGACGTTGAAGCCCGACACCAGCACCATGTCCTTCTTGCGGTCCACGATGCGCATGAAGCCGGTCTCGTCCATCACCGCCACGTCGCCGGTGGCAAACCAGCCGTCGTGCATCACCTTGGCGGTTTCTTCTTCGGCATTCCAGTAGGCCTGCATCACCTGCGGACCGCGCACCCAGAGCTCTCCCGGCGCGCCGGCGGCCACGTCTTTTCCATCGTCGCCCACCAGGCGCACATCGGTGCCCGGCGCCGGTATGCCGATGCTGCCGTCGCGCGGCTCTCCGGTCAGCGGGTTGAAGCTCACCACCGGCGAGGTCTCGGTCAGACCATAGCCCTCTGCGATCGGCGTCTTCGTCACATCGCGCCAGCGTTTCGCCACCGCGCTGTGCAGTGCCGTGCCACCCGAAATGGAGGCCTTGAGCGTCTTGGGTGGGTAGGCCACAAACCACTCTTCGTTCAGCAGGCCGTTGAACAGCGTGTTGACCCCCGTCATCCAGGTGATCGGAAAGTTCTCGATCGCGCGCTGCAGGTTTTGCACCGGCCGTGGGCTGGGAATCAGCACGTTGTGTCCACCGATGGCCAGGAAGCCCAGCAGGTTGGTGGTGAAGGCAAAGATGTGATACAGCGGCAGGGCGGTGAGCACGCACTCCTGGCCCGGGGCCATGTGGCTTTGACCCATGGCGCGGGTCTGCTGGATGTTGCTGAGCAGGTTGTCGTGCGTGAGCATGGCGCCCTTGCTCACGCCCGTGGTGCCGCCGGTGTACTGCAGCACCGCCAGCTCATGGCGGCCGATGCCTTGCCAGTACTCGCGGGCCGGCGTTTTGGCGAGCGTGGCGCGCCCTTGTGCCAGCGCCTCGCTCAGCCGGATGTGCGGCGCCGTGACGGGTGGCAGCACGCGGTTCCAGTAGCGCTGCACCCCGCGCACGATGGCGCCCGGCACGGCGGGGAAGAACGACGACACCGATGCCAGCACCACTTGCTTGATGCCGGTTTTGGCCAGCACGGCGGGCAGCTTGTCGGCAAACATGTCCACCATCACCAGCACCTGCGCGCCCGCATTGTTGAACTGGTGGATCATTTCTGTTTCGGTGTAGAGCGGGTTGGTGTTCACCAACACGCAGCCAGCCTTGAACACCCCCAGTGCCGCCACCGGGTAGCCCAGGCTGTTGGGCAACTGCACCGCCACCCGGTGACCCGCCTTCAGCCCCAGCACCGCGCGCAGGTAGCCGGCGAAGGCGTCCGAGAGTTCGTCCACCTGGGCAAAGCTCAGGCGGCCGTTCATGCCGTTGGGCACCACACAGCTGAACGCTGCTTTCACCTGGCTCTCGGTCTGCCACCGCTTGCAGCTTTCGTGGGCCATCTCGGCCAGATTGCGATAGGGCAATGCCTCCAGCGCGGGCGCGATGCCCACCTGCTGGTAGGACGCGTGCCAGGGGCGGGTAGGTGAGTCGGACATGGGCGGCCAGGAAAAGAGGTTGAACAAAAGCGAACGATCGTTCGATTGTTTGGAGAGCGCCAATACTAATAAAGTCAGGTCCGCTTTTCTGGAGGGAGATCCCGGAAAACGCTCGGTGAAAACCCTCGCTCTCG
>NZ_JALHLX010000029.1 GCF_022844385.1 Hydrogenophaga sp.
ATTGCTGCGCAAAAAAGCATTCCTTGGCGCCCCACAGGCGCAATCGGCATCAAGAACAGGGTGGGTTGCCGACTTGGGGGGCGTGCACGCCCGTCAGCGGTGGCCGGGCCGGACAACCGGCGGCCAAGGCGACATTAGAAACGATCCGCCGGACCGACTTGTAACCGCCGGCAGGTCCCTACCGCAGGTGGGCAGAAAATTCACTCTGGCGGGCAAGCAACTTCATGGGCTTGCAGCGCTTTGGGCCACGGCGTCAGCCGACGACTGACTGAGTTGCTGCGACCGGCCTGTTCCGCTGCCAGGGTTCTTGCGATGGGAGGTCCGTCCTGGGGTGCTCAGCTCGCATGAGCCATGCATGCCTTGACGCCTCCCCTCGGATACGATGACTCCGATCGGCCAGAAGCGGAAGTTCGATTCCAACTCGCAAAGCTGTCACCTTGTGGCTATTCTGCGTTCTTTTGGGACGCTCATTGGTTCAAGAAGAGACATGAATTTCGAGATCCTTGATCGCATCAGCCAAGACGAGGTGACGAGCTTGTTTGCTTCGGTGTTTTCGTCATCCGAAGGAGAAAAGGAAGGTGCGCTGATCGGTGGACTGGCCAGCGCGCTGGCCGCACGCATCGACAACCAGGAAGTGATCTGTATGGGTGCCTTTGCAAAAGGCGACCTTACGGGGTTGATCTTTTTTACCCGACTTCGATTCGATGACCCTATCTACGCCTACTTGCTGTCGCCCGTTGCGGTCAGCACCTCACATCAGAGAAAGGGTATTGGGCAGGCATTGATCAGGTTCGGACTTGAAGTGTTGAAGAATCGCGCCGTGGAGCTCGTGGTCACCTATGGCGATCCTGCCTTCTATGCCAAGGTCGGCTTTCGAGCGTTGTCGGAAGAGGTCATCCGGGCTCCTCAACCGCTCTCGATGCCAGAAGGCTGGCTTGGCCAGTCCTTGTCCGGAGAAGACATTCCCATCCAGAAATGCCGTCCCGCGTGTGTTCAGGAGTTCGCCGACTCGGCTTTCTGGTGAGGCGGATGATCAACTTGTCCCGAAGAGTCTGGATCGCTGACCGTCGGCTTTCTATCTATTGCCATGGCCGCTTTGGGCCCCAAGCAGACGATCCCGCACGTTCCGCAAAGCGGTCGGCATACCCACCTCTAGGCCGGTACGCGCTTGGATGCGCAAATGCTTCAGAGGCACTTGTGGCCATTACGCGGCTCCCTTGCCTTGTACCCGGACTTCATGCTTTCGATCGGCATGGTTGGAGAGAGCAAATCACGTCAACGATTATCTGACTCGGCTTCGCTGCCGCCCTTGACCTCGCAAGACAGAAGATCAGAAGAGGATCGAACTGAATCAGCTGCACCATAGACTTTGGCTTTGAACCAGTCGTAAATTGAATCAGATCGAAAGCCTATGAAATCACTGCCTTCAAAAGTCTCCCTGCAGGGGAGAATCCGGCGCTGGCTGGCGGTGGTGGCAGTGCTTGTGGGCATGGCCTTGGTGGTGGGTTTTGGCTGGCGGGCATGGAAGCAGATTCAGTTTAACCAGCGGGTTGCTCGCGGCGAAGTGCAGGTGGAGACTTTGCGGGGCTGGATGACGCTTCCGTACATCGAGCGTGTTTATGGCGTACCGCAGGTCGAGCTGCGCCAGGCTTTGGGCTTGCCCGCCACCGGCTTTGATGACCGAAGTGTTCGCGACTGGAGCAAGGAGGCAAATCTAGAACCTGACGCCGTACGACACATCATCGAGAAACTGATCTTGGAACACGAACCGCCCTCAGGAGCGGTGAAGTGACGGAGATCACCGATTTCCTGCTTACCAGCCTGCTCAACCACGGAGCGCTTATTTTGGGGGGCACCTTGTTTTTGGCGGCGTTGGGCCTGCCTTTGCCCGCCACCATGTTGGTGGTGGCCACCGGCGCCTTCAGCAGGCAAGGTGTGATGAGCGTGCAGGCAGCCGCGAGCGTTGCCGTGGTGGCGGCTGTGGCGGGCGATAGCTGCAGCTATCTGTTGGGCCGCTTGCTGGGGGAGCGGCTCACATCGCGCTGGAAGGGCTCAAAGGCTTGGCGATCGGCCGACCAACAGTTTCAGCGCTGGGGCATCTGGAGCGTATTCCTGAGCAGGTTCTTGTTCACGCCGATCGCCCTGCCTGTGAATTTGATGGCTGGCTCTACCCTGTTTCCTTGGCATCGTTTCCTGGTCGCCGTGGTGTTGGGGGAGGTGGCCTGGGTGTTTCTGTACGGTGGCCTTGGGCTGTTGTTCGCCGACAGCTGGGAAGTGCTGAGCCAGTTGGCCACCGATCTGTCGGGCTTGTTGGTGGGGGTATTGCTGCTGGGTGTGGGGGTTTACGCCTTGGTTCGTCGCCGTTGAGTAGCCGGACTTCACCCGAAGTCACTGCTTCGCAGAAGCTTGAAGCCTGTACTTCAAGGTGTCCCTTAAGCTGAACACCCGCTATTGCCCTCGCGCCCTGTCTGCTGTTGGCCGATCGGCGTCATCGTAGCCAAGGCAGCATCACCCTCGGAAATGCGGCCCAAGCTTGGCGACAACACCCCAGGAAACAGTTGTGGTCAGTCGCAGCACTTTGGCGGCAGTCGCATTTACTTTGGCGTCCCACGCCTGCCCGCGTCAAAGTACCAGCACGGCGCGGAAATCGTTCACGTTGGTGTGCGTGGGCCCGGTGATCACGAGGTCTCCCAGCGGCTGGAAATAGCCGTTGGCGTCGTTGCGCGTCAGGTGGTCGGTGACCTTGAGGCCCTTGGCTGCTGCGCGGGCCAGGGTGTCGGGGGTGACGAGCGCGCCGGCGTTGTCTTCCATGCCGTCGATGCCGTCGGTGTCGGCGGCCAGGGCCCACACACCGGCGATGCCGTTGAGCGCCTGCGCCATGCCCAGGCAGAACTCCCCTGCCCGCCCGCCCTTGCCTTTGGTCTGGCCCTCGACGCGGGGTCGAACCGTCACGGTGGTCTCACCGCCGCTGAGGATCACGCAGGGCTTCTTGAAGTCGCTGCGGCCGAGCGCGGCCGAGCGCGCCAGCGCCGCGTGCACCTTGCCCACCTCGCGCGACTCGCCTTCGATCTCGTCGCTCAGCACCCAGGTGTTGAGCCCGATGGCGCGCGCAGCAGCCGCAGCAGCCTCCAGGCTTTGCTGCGGCGTGGCGATCAGGTGCACCTCGTGGCCTTGCAGGCGCGCATCACCCGGCTTGGGCGTTTCGAGCTCGCCGCGCTCCAGCTGCGCGCGCACGGCCGGTGGCACGTCGATGCCGTAGCGCTGCAGGATGTCCAGCGCGTCGGCGCAGCTGGTGGCATCGGCCACGGTCGGGCCGCTGGCGATCACGCTCACGTCGTCACCGGGCACGTCGCTGATGGTGATGGTGACCACGCGCGCGGGTGCGCACCCCGCAGCGAGCCGACCGCCTTTGATGCGCGAGAGGTGCTTGCGCACGGTGTTCATCTCCAGAATGTTGGCGCCGCTGTTGAGCAGCTCCCGGTTGATGCGCTGCTTGTCTTCGAGCGTGAGGCCGTCGGCCGGCAGCGTGAGCAGCGAAGAGCCGCCGCCCGAGATGAGGCACAGCACCAGGTCGTCGGCGGTGAGGCCTTGCGTGAGTTGCAGGATGCGCTGCGAGGCGGCGAGACCCGCCGCGTCGGGCACCGGGTGCGAAGCTTCCACCACCTCGATGCGGTCCTTCAAGCCCGCCGGGCGCGGCGGCGTGTGGTCGTAGCGCGTGACCACGAGGCCCGAGAGGGGCGCGTCTTCGGGCCACAGCGCTTCCACCGCCTGTGCCATGGCGCCACCGGCCTTGCCGGCGCCGATCACCACGGTGCGGCCCTTGGGCGGCGGTGGTAGGAACGCGGCGGTGTTGTGCAGCGGCAGCGCGCGCTGCACCGCCACATCGAACAGGTGGCGCAGCAAGGCGCGGGGGTCGTTCAGGGAGGGTTGCATCACAGGGGTCTTCCAGAAGGGTGGCGTCCGTGGGCGGCCAGCCAGGTGAGGCCGGCGCGGGTGCCGCCAGCGCGTTGTTCGAGAGGGAAATATTCGCAGCCCACGTGCCCGCGGTAGCCGAGCCGGTCGAGTTCGTCGAACAGAAACCGGTAATGGATCTCGCCGCTGCCGGGCTCACCGCGCCCGGGGTTGTCGGCGATCTGGATGTGGCCGATGCGCGGCAGCAGCGCGCGCAGGTGGCCAGCCAGCTCGCCTTGCATGCGCTGGGCGTGGTACAGGTCGTGCTGCAGGTAGAGGTTGTCCGCGCCGACCTCGTCCATGATGGCCAGCGCCTGCGCGGCGTGGTTCACAAAAAAGCCGGGCACATCGAACGTGTTGATGGGCTCCATGAGCAAACGCAGGCCGTGCACGCGCAGCGCGGCGGCGGCAAAACGCAAGTTGCCCACCAGCGTGGCGTGGGCCAGCGCGTCGCTCACGCCCGCGGGCTGAATGCCCGCCAGGCAGTTGATCTGTGGCACACCCAGGGCCAGCGCGTGGGTGATGCCGCGCGCCACGCCGGCGCGGAACTCGCCCACGCGGTCGGGATGGCAAGCCATGCCGCGGTCACCCGCAGCAGCATCACCGCCCGGCAGGTTGTGCAGCACCATGCGCAAGCGGTTGGCGCGCAGCAGGGCGACCAGGTGGTCGGCGGTGTGGGTGTAGGGGAACTGGCACTCGACCGCCTCGAAGCCGCAGTCGCGCGCAGCGGCAAAACGGTCGGCGAAGGGCAGCTCGGGGAAGAGCGTGCTGAGGTTGGCTGAGAATGTGAACATGACCGTCATTGTCGCCACATCAACACCCGCTCTCACATGGCCACCCTGCTGATTCACCGCGCCACCTGCATCGCCACCTTCGACCACAGCGATCCGGCACGGGGGCGCGAGTGGCAAGACGCTTCGCTGTTCGTGCGCGACAACCTGATCGAGTGGATCGGTTGTTCAGCGGAGCTGCCCACCACCTTGCGCGACGCGGCCGACGAGACCATCGACGCGCGGGGCCACCTGGTCATGCCGGGCCTGGTGAACACGCACCACCACATGTATCAGAGCCTCACGCGGGCGGTACCAGCGGTGCAGAACGCCGAGCTGTTCGGCTGGCTGCGCGGGCTCTACCCCATTTGGACCGGACTCACGCCCGAGATGGTGCAGGTGTCCACCCAGGTGGCCATGGCCGAGTTGCTCATGAGTGGCTGCACCACCAGCAGCGACCACCTCTATCTCTACCCCAACGGCGTTCAGCTGGAGGACAGCATCGAAGCGGCGCAGGCCATCGGCATGCGTTTTGTGGCCACGCGCGGCAGCATGAGCGTGGGGCAGTCGCAAGGCGGTCTGCCGCCCGACAGTGTGGTGGAGCGTGAAGACGCGATCCTCAACGACAGCCAGCGGCTCATCGAAACCTGGCACGACGCGCACCATGGCGCCATGCTGCAGATCGCACTCGCGCCGTGTTCGCCGTTTTCGGTGAGCACCGGGCTCATGAAGGACAGCGCGGCGCTGGCGCGGTCGTTCAAGGGCCAGGGCGTTCGGTTGCACACCCACCTGGCCGAAAACGACCACGACATCGCCTACAGCCTGGCGAAGTTCAACCGCACACCGGCGCAGTACGCGCAGGACCTTGGCTGGCTGGGCGACGATGTGTGGCATGCGCACTGCGTCAAGCTCGACGAAGATGGCATCTCGCTCTTTGCCGCCAGCCGCACCGGCGTGGCGCACTGCCCCTGCAGCAACATGCGCCTGGCATCCGGTATCGCCCCGGTGCGCCGCCTGCTCGACGCCGGTGTACCCGTGGGCCTGGGGGTGGACGGCAGCGCCAGCAACGACGGCGCGCACATGGTGGGCGAGGCGCGGCAGGCGCTGCTGCTGGCGCGCGTGGGCCGCGCGATGCAGGCGCCCGAACTCAGGGACGGCAAGACCTTCTTTGGTTGTGACCTGGGCCCGGCGGAGATGACGGCGCGCGACGCACTCCAAATGGCCACGCGCGGTGGTGCGCAGGTGCTGGGCCGCAGCGATGTGGGGCACCTGGCACCCGGCATGTGTGCCGACTTTGCATTGTTCGACTTGCGCACGTTGGGTTTTGCCGGTGGTGCGGTGCATGACCCGGTGGCGAGCCTGCTGCTCTGTGCGAGTGCGCAGGCGGCGTACACGGTGGTGAACGGGCGGGTGGTGGTGCGGCAGGGTCAGCTGACCACGGTGGACCTCGGGCCTTTGCTGGAAAGGCACAACCGTTTGGCGATGCAACTGGCGCAAGCGGTTGCTTGAATCAGGCCAGGGCTCGGCTGTTTGGTGGCCTGCGCTTCTTCGGCTCGCGGACGCGGTGTGCACCCTTGCACGCCAAGCTTTCAAGACATCCTTCGCACGCCAACGAGGTCGGGGGCGGCCGGTGTCCCCAGCGCAGCGGCATGAAGGAGGAGACCCGGCGAAGCCGGGTCGGGGGACAGCCGCGGAGCTGGGGACACCGGTCGCCCCCGACCGGCGCAGGTTCAGAAGGGACCGAGCTCAGGCCCGCGCAACACCCGTCTTGAACACCGCCACCGACGCCACCAGCTGCAACGCTTGCTGCTTGAGGCTGTCGGCCGCTGCGGCGCTTTCTTCCACCAGCGCTGCGTTCTGCTGTGTGCCCTGGTCCATGCGGGTGATGGCCTGGCCGACCTGCGCCACGCCCGAGCTCTGCTCGGTGCTCGCGGCACTGATCTCACCCACGATGTCACTCACGCGGCGGATCGAGGCCACCACTTCCTGCATGGTGGTACCGGCCTGGTCGACCAGGGCCGACCCTTGTTCAACACGGTCCACGCTGGCGCCGATCAGGCCCTTGATTTCCTTGGCGGCTTCGGCGCTGCGCTGCGCGAGGTTGCGCACCTCGCCTGCCACCACCGCAAAACCCCGACCTTGTTCGCCGGCGCGCGCCGCCTCCACCGCGGCGTTGAGCGCCAGGATGTTGGTCTGGAACGCGATGCCGTCGATCACGCCGATGATGTCGCTGATCTTGCGGCTGCTCTCGTTGATGCCCTTCATGGTCTGCACCACCCGGCCCACGACCTCACCGCCCTGCACCGCCACGCTGGACGCGCTCTGGGCCAGCTGGCTGGCCTGGCGCGCGTTGTCGGCGTTGTGGCGCACGGTCGTGCCCAGCTGCTCCATGGTCGCGGCGGTCTCTTCCAGTTCGCTGGCCTGCTGCTCGGTGCGGGCCGACAGGTCCTGGTTGCCCGCAGCGATCTCGCCACTGGCGTGCGACACGTAGTCGGAACTGCGGCGCACATCGGTCACGGCCTTGGACAAACCTTCCTGCATGGTCTGCAGCCAGGCCAGCAGGCTGTCGGTGTCGCCCCTCTTCAGGTGGATCGGCGTGGTCAGGTCGCCTTCGGCCACGGCGCGGGCAATGCCCACCGCGGTGCGCGGCTCGCCACCGAGCTGTCGCAGCATGTTGCGCGTGATCATCAGCGCCATACTCATGCCGACCACCAGAGCCAGACCGATCAGGCCGATCACCGCAAAACGCGCCTGGTCGTACACCGTGGTCACGCGCATCGCAGAAGCTTCGCCTCCGTCGTAGTTGAACTGGATCAAGCCGTTGAGGGCCGAGACCACCTCGTCAAACGCCATGCTGGATAGGCCGTCGGCGATGTCGGCGGCGTCCACTTGCTGCATGTCGCGACCGAGCTTGATGACCTTTTCGTTGGCCTGCAGGTAAGCGGCCCAGGCGGTGGACAACGTCGCGTTCAGCGCCGTTTCTTCCTCACCCGACACACGTTCCTGGTAACCCGAGAACAAGGCCTGCAAAGACTTGCCGGCCTCCTTCATCTTGTCTTCGTACTCGGCGTGGTAGCTGGTGTCGTCGGTGCGGCTGTGCTTGATCTCGAACTCGCGGTACTCGACAGCGAGTGCACGGGCATCGGACAAAGCGCCCACGCCCTTGAGCCATTTTTCGGACAGCGCGATGGCTTCGCCATCCACGCTCTTCAGACCCACCAGAGCGGTGGCGCCGAGAGCAGCCGTCAACACCAGGATGGACGCAAACGCGCCGAAGAGCTGCTGGGCGACCGTCAGTCGACGGAGCCAGCCAAAGGGGTTGGGAAGTTTTTTCATCGCGCCACCGCCGTCACTTCTTGTGACCGATGTAGCTCACGCCGATGATCGCGCCGTCCGCAGCCTTGATCGGGTTGTAGCAGGCGTCGAAGGCGGTGCCGAGCACGTCGATGGGGCCGCAGAATTGCTGGCCCTTGCTCACGGCTGCGTAGGCGGCGTTGCGGGCGAGCTGGGTGCCCACGCCGCGCTTGCCTTCGGGCGTGAGCACGTTGGTGCTGACGCGCACGAACTCTTCGCCGTCTTTCACGAACACGGTGGCGGTAGCCTGGTGGCTCTTGCGCAGGCCGTCGACCACGTCGAAGTTGTTGTTGATCTTGCGCTGGCCAAAAAAGATCGCAGGCACGGTCTTGCCGGCCACGGTGTCGGTGCCTTCGACGCGCGGTGCACCGATCTTGCCCAGGCGGCTGTCGAGCTCGGCGATGGTGGCCTTGGGGTCGTTGGCGTGGGCGAAGGAGGCAGAGACGGCCAGCGTGGCCAGCATGAGGGCGCGGTTCAGTTTCATGAGAACTCCATATGAGGCAAAGTTGAAAAGGGCATCCGGCGGATGTAACCCTGTATCGGTCACAACTTGTCAGACTTGAGTTTTCAAGAGCCTGCGCGGGCTTCAAAAGGCGATAAGCCCCGGCTTGTGCGCCCACTTCGGGCCTTCAGCGCGCTGCAGGCGCCCGGTTCACACCAGCGTGACGAACGCCAGCCACACCAGCGCCGCCCAGCGGTGCACCACACTGGCCGGCAGGCGCCACACCGCGGCCACCAGGAACAGGTTGTAGGGCAAGGGTGCAAAGTGCACCGCGGCCGCCAGCGCAATGGGAAGGTCTGACGCTGCCATGGCCAGCGCCACGCCGGTGAACAGGATGTTGATGAGGGTGCCGACCAGCACCATGTCGCGCCAGAACAGCTCGCGCACCGGTACCTCGCCGTTCCATCGGCGCGAGAAGAATCCGCTGGCGGCAGGCATCAGGCGGTGGCCAGCAAACTCAGCAGCCAGGCGTTGAGATCGGCGACTTCCTGCGCGCACACCGAGTGCTCCATCGGGTAGGTGTGCCAGTCGACCGGGTAGCCCAGCGCCTGCAAGGCATCGCG
The DNA here is from genome assembly GCF_022844385.1 of Hydrogenophaga sp. Classification (GTDB taxonomy): domain Bacteria; phylum Pseudomonadota; class Gammaproteobacteria; order Burkholderiales; family Burkholderiaceae_C; genus Hydrogenophaga. Next base: position 9,141 of record NZ_JALHLX010000029.1, read on the forward strand.
CGATTCGGTGCCGCGCTGAACCACCACCACCGGGTCGTGGGTGCCGTGCGCCAGGAAGATGGGCACGTCGCGGTTGGCCTCGGAGCGCTCGGCCTGCGTGCTGGCCGCCAGCGGCAGATAGCCCGACAGACCCACCAGCCCGGCCAGGCGCTGCGGCGCACGCAGACCGGCCATGAGCGTCATGGCGCAGCCTTGCGAGAACCCCATGAGCACGGTGCGTGAAGCTGGCACGCCGCGCGCAACCTCGCGGTCCAGCAAACCCTGCACCAGTGCGCAGGACTCGCGCAGACCGGCATCATCTTCCAGGCGCGACTGGCCGATGGGCGGGTGGATGTCGTACCAGGCGCGCATCTCGTAGCCACCATTGAGGGTGACCGGGCGCACCGGCGCGCTGGGGAACACGAAACGCACCGGGCCGATGGCGTCAAGATCCAGCTCCTGTGCGATCGGCACGAAGTCGTTGCCGTCGGCGCCCAGGCCGTGCAGCACGACGATGCTGGCCACAGGCCCGGCGGCAGGGTTGCCGCCGGTGATGAGTTCGAGGGTTTCCAGGGTGTGTGAGGTCATGGCCCGCAGCATAGCGGCTGCCTATGATGAGGTCTTTTTCCACATCGCCGCGACCATGACACCCGACGCACTTCTGGACCACCTCGACCAAGGCCGCCTCTGGCCTGCTCCCTCCGGGCTCTCGCTGCAGGACGCCTACGCCCAGGCGCTCGCGGTGCGCCAATTGCGCATCGGGCGCGGCGAACAACCGCGTGGCTACAAGGTGGGTTTCACCAACCGCACCATCTGGCCCCGCTACAACGTGTTCGCACCCATCTGGGGTTGCGTGTGGGACAGCACGCTCACGCTGTGCGAGGACGAAGGCAGCGTGTCGCTGGCCCACACCTGCCAACCCAGACTGGAGCCCGAGGTCGTGTTTGGCCTCAAGGCCAGCCCCGCACCCGACGCCACGCTCGACGATCTTTTTGCGGCCATCGACTGGGTCGCGCCAGGTTTCGAGGTGGTGCAGTCGCACCTGCCGGACTGGAAGTTTGTGCCCGCCGACACGGTGGCCGATGGTGGCCTGCACGCGCGCCTGCTGGTGGGCCGCCGTACGCCGGTGCGCGATGTGGCCAGCAGCGCCGCAGCGCTCGACGAAAGGCTCGCCCAAGCCCGCGTGAGCCTGCTCAGGAACGGTGAGGCGGTGGAGCAAGGCGAGGGCTCCAACGTACTGGACGGTCCGCTGCGTGCGCTGCTGCACTTCACGCAAACCTTGCGCGCCTGTCCGGGCGCACCCGATCTGCAGGCCGGCGACGTGGTCACCACCGGGACATGGACCGACGCCTGGCCGGTTGTGCCCGGCGAGCACTGGGAAGCGCGTTTCTCGTCACCCCTGCCCAGCCTTTCCGTGACTTTCGCGAGTTGACCTGCGCGCAGGCTTGCAGGTGAAACCCTCTAAACACATGGCGGCAGCCTTGGTAGATTCCTGCGTCATACCCACAACGGAGACACGCTTCATGACCAAGATCGCACCGGACTTGCTGGCCCTGCAACGCCTGTACCACTGGGAGAAGACCGCGCCCACCCGCGTGGCCCTCACGCAGCCCATGGGAAACGGCGCCGTGCAGGAGTTCACCTGGGCCCAGGTGGCCGATCAGGTGCGCCGCATGGCAACCCACCTGCAGTCACATGGCTGGGAACCCGGCTCGAAGGTGGCCATCCTCTCCAAGAACTGCGCCTGGTGGATGATGAGCGACCTGGCGATCTGGATGGCGGGTTATGTGTCGGTGCCGCTGTACCCCACGCTCGCACCGGAGACCATCCGCCAGATCCTCACCCACAGCGAAGCCAAGGCACTCTTTGTGGGCAAGCTCGACGGCTGGGAAGGCATGAAACCCGGCGTGCCCACCGACCTGCCCTGCATGAGCTACGCGCTCTCGCCGGCAGACGCCGTGAAAAATCACGAGGGCTGGGACACCATCTGCCAACGCAGCCAGCCGCTTCAGGGAGAACCGGTGCGCGACGGCGATGAACTCGCGACCCTCATCTACACCTCGGGCACCACCGGCATGCCCAAGGGCGTGATGCACACCTTTGCCAACTTCGCCTGGGCGCTGGACGCCGGCCTCAAGCGCATTCCGATGACCGGCAACGACCGCATGCTGTCCTACCTGCCGCTGGCGCACGTGGTCGAGCGCATGCTGGTTGAACACGGCTGGCTGCGCACCGGCATGCACGTGTTCTTTGCCGAGTCGCTCGACACCTTCGCGGCCGACCTGCAACGTGCCCGCCCCACCATCTTTTTCTCGGTGCCGCGCTTGTGGGTGAAGTTCCAGCAAGGTGTGCACCACAAGATGCCACCGGCCAAGCTCAACCGCCTGCTCGGTATTCCCATCCTGGGCGGCATCGTGCGCAAGAAGGTCATGAAAGCCCTGGGACTGGACCAGTGCAAGTTCGCCGCCGGCGGCGCCGCACCCATGCCCGTTGCCCTGCTGCAGTGGTACAGCAAACTGGGCCTGAACATCAACGAAGGCTATGGCATGACGGAGAACCTCGCGCTCTCCCACATCACCGAGCCCGGCAAGAACCAGCAGGGCACGGTCGGCCCGGCCTACGAAGGCGTCGAGCACCGCATCGACCCCGTGACCGGTGAGGTGCAGATGCGCAACTCCGCCATGATGCTGGGCTACTACAAGGAGCCCGAGAAGAGCGCGGAGAGCTTCACCCCCGACGGCTGGCTCAAGACCGGCGACAAGGGCACCATCGACAAACAGGGTTTGTTGCGCATCACCGGTCGGGTGAAAGACCTGTTCAAGACCGGCAAGGGCAAATACGTGGCGCCCGCACCCATTGAAGACAAGCTGGTGATGCACGACGCGGTGGAGGCCTGCGTGGTCACCGGCGCCAACCTCGGCCAGCCGCTGGGCATCGTGATGCTCAACGCCGAAGCGGTGGCCAAGGTGGCCGATGCTTCGGCACGCACCGAACTGGAGACCTCGCTGGCGGCGCACCTCAAGACCATCAACGCCACGCTGGACCCGCACGAACAGCTGCAGTGCGTCGTGGTGGTCACCACCGCCTGGACCGTGGACAACGACGTCATCACCCCGACCTTCAAGGTCAAGCGCAACCGCATCGAAGACCTCTACGCCAGGCACTACGAAGCCTGGGAAGCGTCGGGCAAAAAGGTCATCTGGCAAAAGGGCTGAACGCCACCTGAGCCGGCATGCCGCGCTGGTTAACATCGCGGCATGCACATCCTCCTCACCGGCGCCGCCGGCTTCATCGGCATGCACACCGCCCTGCGCCTGCTGGCGCGCGGCGACACGGTGTTCGGCATCGACAACCTCAACGACTACTACGACGTGGCGCTCAAGCAGGCCCGGCTCGCGCCGCTGCTGCAGCACACCGGTTTTCAGTTCGAAAAGATCGACATCGCCAACCGTGAGGCCATGGCCCGGTTGTTTGCAGACCACCACTTCGACGCGGTGGTGCATCTCGCGGCGCAGGCGGGTGTGCGCTACTCGATCACCCATCCCAACGCCTATCTGGACAGCAACCTGAGCGGCTTCGGGCATGTGCTGGAAGGCTGCCGCGCGCAGAAGCTGGGTCACCTGGTCTACGCGTCGAGTTCCAGTGTGTACGGCGGCAACACCAAGATGCCATTCGAGGAAACCGACGCGGTCGACCACCCGGTGAGCCTGTACGCGGCCACCAAAAAGGCCAACGAGCTGATGGCGCACACCTACAGCCACCTCTACGGCCTGCCCACCACCGGCCTGCGCTTCTTCACGGTGTATGGGCCATGGGGTCGGCCCGACATGGCGTACTACTCGTTCACGCAGAAGGTGCTCGCGGGCCAGCCGATCCCGGTGTTCAACCATGGACAGATGAAGCGCGATTTCACCTACATCGACGACATCGTGGAAGGCGTGCTGCGCGTGCTGGACAAACCCGCCACGCCCGCACAGGGCGGTGGAGCGCCCTACCGCGTCTTCAACATCGGCAACCACGACCCGGTGCCGCTGCTCGAATTCATCGGCTGCATCGAGACCGCGCTGGGTCGCACCGCGGAAAAACAATTCCTGCCCATGCAGGACGGTGATGTGCCAGCCACCTACGCGAGCACCCAGGCCCTGCGCAAGTGGGTGGGCTTCGCACCGTCAACACCGCTGGCCGAGGGCATCCAGCGGTTTGTGGCCTGGTACCGGCAGTTCCACCAGGTGTGAATCAACCCACCTGGACCACGCGCTTGAGCACGCCGTCCACGCCCTGCTCGCACAGCCGCAGCACCGCCTCAAAACCAGCCTCGTTGCCGTAGTAGGGGTCTGGCACCTCGGTGCGCTCCTCGACACCCGCGTATTCCAGAAACAGGTGCAGCTTGTGCCGGTGCTCGGCCGGGCACACACGTTGCAGGTTCGTCAGGTTGTCGAGGTCCATGGCGAGGATCAGGTCGAAGCGTTCAAAGTCGTCTTCGGTCACCTTGCGTGCACGCTCATTGACGATCTGTTCGTAGCCCCGGGCCTGCGCCAGCGCCACGGCCCGACGATCCGCTTTTTCACCCTGATGGGCGCCATAGGTGCCGGCCGAGTCCAGCGCCACCCGATCGGTCAGCTGGCGCCGAACCACCTCGGCGTGCATCACGCTGGCCGCCATGGGAGAGCGGCAGATGTTGCCCATGCAGACGAGGAGGATGTTGACCATGGCGCCAAGGATAACGAGCCGGAACGATCCGAAAGGCCAGCTCAAAAAACAAAACCCGCCAGAGGCGGGTCTTGTCGGTTCACAGTGCGGGCGGATCAGATCAGGTAGTCGTCAACGCTTTTGCCCGAAGCCAGCACAGCGCGCACCCACTCCGGCTTGCGCCCCGGGCCGCCGGCCCAGAGCTCACCGTTGGGACCACGGTACTTCGGGGCCGATACCGATTTGGATTTGGCCGGCTTTTTGCCACCGCTGGCACCTCCCAGATCGGCCACCGAAATGCCGAACTGTTTCATTTTGGCCTTGATGTCGGCAATCACGGAAGCAAGTTCGTCTTTGCGCGCCTGTTCGGCCTGCGCCATCAGGGTTTGCGCTTGCGCCATGAGTTCGGAATAGCTTGCCATTGAGAAATCCTTGTTGAAGTTGAAAACGGATCGGAATGATGGATTGCACTCTGCCGATGCAGGCTTGCATTCTAATCGCGTTTTCCCGGACCAGGTTGCGCCCAGGCCTTCAGTTCTGCCGGCAGTTCCGACATGAACTCAATCGATGCATTTGTTACCGGATGGTTCAATCGCAAGCGCCAGGCGTGCAGAAACATGCGCTTCAATCCCGCGCGCGCCAATTGGCGGTTGAGTTCGAAATCACCGTATTTGTCATCCCCCGCAATCGGATGCCCGGCATTTGAGAGGTGCACCCGGATCTGGTGAGTGCGCCCGGTCTTGATGGTCACTTCGAGCAGACTCAAGCCCTCGGGCAGCAGTGCAGCCAAGCCCGAAGGTGCCGGAATGCGGGCCGCGACCTTGACCAGGCTGACCGAATGCATGCCATCAGGATCTTCCTTGGTGGTCACCTTCACCCGGCGCTCTCCGTCTGCCAACAGGTACTTGTGCAATGGCTGATCGAGCACTTTCAGCTTTGCTGGCCAGGCGCCTTTGACCAACGCCAGATAGGTCTTGCCGGTTTCCCGTTCGCGGAATTGATCCTGCAAGGCCTTGAGTGCACTTTTCTTTTTGGCAATCAGCAGCAGGCCGCTGGTTTCCCGGTCCAGGCGGTGCACCAATTCGAGCAAACGGGCGTCCGGGCGCGCCTGGCGCATTTGTTCGATCACGCCAAAACTCACACCGCTGCCGCCGTGCACGGCCACACCCGCAGGTTTGTCGATCGCCAGAAACGCCTCGTCCTCAAACACCACCGGGAATTGCCGCGCAGGCGCGGGATTGAGCTGTTTTTCTTCGGCGCGCTCCGACGTGCGAATGGGTGGAATGCGCAACACATCACCGGCCTGCACCCGGTCGTCGGCCCCCACGCGGCCCTTGTTTCGTCGCACCTCACCCGAGCGGATGATGCGGTAGATGTGGGTTTTGGGGACGCCCTTGAGCTCGCGGATCAGGAAGTTGTCGAGGCGCTGCCCGGCCGACTCTTCGTCCACCGTGAGGTGCCGCACGGCAGCGGCTGGAGGGGTTGGGAGCTGGGACAAGGGAAATCGAGGGGTGACCAGAAGGGAAATAGGACACCAACGGTATGGATGGCTGTCTATAATGCGTCACTCGCGTCACGTGCCGTAAGTGATTGATTTGCCTTGAGTTTAAGGCACGCACTGACGGCGCAGACCTCCCGGCCCGACAAGGCGGGAGACCGACGCGAGATGGTTGCCACCCGCAGCACCCGGCACTCCCCACCGCATCCGCAGTCATTCCCCTTGGAATCCTGGTGCGGTCAAGGTGCGGTCGACGCCGCGGGCGAACCAGTTGATGAAAACAGCGAACCCGATTACGGAATACCCCAATCGACCAGCTTTCCAAAGAGAAGCTGGTCGAGGACAAAGTGAACACAGAGATAACCCGGCCAGATCCATGTCTTTGACAGCCATCCAGCCTTCCCTGCTCACCCAACTCCACGCGCCTACGCCCTGACCTGGCGGTTCGACGCGGCACCTCGGTGCCTGCCTGTGTTGAACGCCTCCCCCGAACCGCGGGTCAACGGCTCTCCGGCAATTCCTCCCCCGTTCGCTTTTTCCGCTGGTTCACGGCGAGTTGACGCTTGTGGTCTTCCGACCCGGGTGTCCTTGTGTGTTTGAACGAAGGAAATCGCATCATGAAACGCATGCTGATCAACGCCACGCAGGCCGAAGAGCGCCGGCTGGCCATCGTGGACGGGCAAAAACTGCTCGACTACGAAATCGAAATCGAAGGGCGCGAACAGCGCAAGGGCAACATCTACAAAGCCGTCGTCACACGCGTCGAGCCTTCGCTGGAAGCCTGCTTCGTGGACTACGGTGAAGACCGCCACGGCTTCCTGCCGTTCAAGGAAATCTCGCGCCAGTATTTCGCCGCCGGCGTGCCGGTCAACCAGGCCCGCATCAACGACGTGATCCGCGAGGGCCAGGAACTGCTGGTCCAGGTCGAGAAGGAAGAACGCGGCAACAAGGGCGCAGCCCTCACCACCTTCGTGAGCCTGGCCGGCCGCTACGTGGTGCTGATGCCGAACAACCCGCGCGGCGGTGGCGTGAGCCGTCGCATCGAAGGCGAAGACCGCCAGGAACTCAAGCAGGCGCTGGACCAGCTGGAGTACCCCAACGGCATGAGCATCATCGCGCGCACCGCCGGCATCGGCCGCGACGCGCCCGAGCTGCAGTGGGACCTGAACTACCTGCTCAAGCTGTGGAACGCCATTGACGGCGCAGCCCAGGGCGGCAAGGGCGCCTACCTGATCTACCAGGAATCGAGCCTGGTGATCCGTGCGATCCGCGACTACTTCAATGGCGACATCGGCGAGATCCTGATCGACACCGACGACATCTTTGAACAAGCGCACCAGTTCATGAGCCACGTGATGCCCGAGCACGGCCATCGCGTGAAGCGCTACCGCGACGACGCACCGCTGTTCTCGCGCTTCCAGATCGAGCACCAGATCGAAACCGCCTACAGCCGCACCGTGCAGCTGCCCAGCGGCGGCGCCATCGTGATCGACCAGACCGAAGCATTGGTGGCCGTGGACGTGAACTCGGCCCGCTCCATCAAGGGCGGCGACATCGAAGACACCGCCACCCGCACCAACCTCGAAGCCGCCGACGAAGTGGCCCGCCAGGCGCGTCTGCGCGACCTGGGCGGCCTGATCGTGATCGACTTCATCGACATGGACGAGTCGAAGAACCGCCGGGACGTGGAAAACCGCCTGCGCGACGCGCTGCGCCAGGACCGCGCCCGCGTGCAGTTCGGCGCCATCAGCAAGTTCGGCCTGCTGGAAATGAGCCGCCAGCGCCTGAAGCCCGCGCTGAACGAAGGTTCGTCCATCCCCTGCCCGCGCTGCGGTGGCTCGGGCCATATCCGCGACACCGAGTCGTCGGCGCTGCAGATCCTGCGCATCATCCAGGAAGAGTCGCTGAAAGACAGCACGGCCGCCGTGCTGGTGCAGGTGCCGGTTGAAGTGGCCAGCTTCCTGCTGAACGAGAAGCGCACCGAGATCACCAAGATCGAACTCAAGCAGCGCATCAACGTGCTGCTGGTGCCCAACAAATCGCTGGACACGCCCAACTACAAGCTCGAGCGCCTCAAGCACGACGACCCGCGCCTGGACAACCTGGACGCCAGCTACAAACTGGCCGATGAGCCGGACGAGGCCACCGGCTTCACCCGCCGCAGCCAGGAACGCACCAACAAGCAGGAACCCGTGATCAAGGGCGTGTTGCCCGACGGTCCCGCGCCTGTGGCGGCGCCCCGCCCCGAGGTGGTGGCACCGGTCGCCGCGCCTGTGGTCGCCAAAGCGGCTGCCGCACCCGTGGCAGCCCCCGTGGCCGCTGCACCGGCTGAAAAAGGCTTCTTCGGCTGGCTCAAGAGCCTGTTCGGCGGTGTTGACGCTCCGCCCGTGGCGCCCAAGCCGGCCGTGGCCGCGCCGGCCGCCAAGCCCGGTGCCCGCGAAGAGCGCGCCGAAGGTCGCGGCCCACGCGAAGGTGGCCGTGAAGGCGGCCGAGATGGTCGCAGCCGCGGTGGACGTGGCGGCGCCGAGGGCCGTGGTCAGCGTGAAGGTGGTCGCGAAGGCGGTCGCGGTGGCCGTGACGGTGCTCGCGAAGGCCGCCCGGTCGAAGGCCGCGAACCGCGCGCCGAAGGCCGTGTGGAAGGACGCCCGGAAGGCCGTGCTGAAGGCCGGGGCGAGGGTCGCCGGGGCGAAGGCCGCGGTGAGCCGCGTGGCGAAGGCCGCAACGAAACGCGTGGCGAGCCTCGCACAGATGGTCGCAGCGAAGGCCGTGGCGAACGGGGCGAAGGTCGCCGGGGCGATGGTCGCCGCGACAACCGCCGCGACGCCGCACCGGTGGACGGCGCTGCGCCAGCCGACTTGGTGAACGGCACACCAGCCACTGCACCCGGCGAAACGAACGAAGGCGGCGACAACCAGCGCCGTGGTCGTGGCGGACGCGGTGGCGAGAACCGCCGCCGCCCGGCCGAAGGTGCCGAGGGCCAGGTCCCCGCTGCCCAAGGTGACGCAGCACCGGTCATGCAGGAAGCCGACAACGGCACCGACGCACCGCGCGAAGGTGAGTTGGTTGAAGGCGGCGACGGCGCTCCACGGGCCCCGCGCGAACGCCGCAGCCGCGACCGTTACGGCCGCGACCGGCGCGAGCGCGGCCCACGCGATGCCAACGGTGCCTCCGAAGGCGGCGAAGGCGAGGCACCCGCCGAGCTGCCCGCCAGCGAAGTGGCCTTTGCCGCCGCTTCAACGCCGATGGTTTCGCAAGAGCCGGTGGACGAAGCCCCAACGCGCAGCTACTTCAGCCTGCCGGTGGATGTGCCTGCGCCGGTGATGAACGAAGCCCCTGTGGCCGCTACTGCTCCGGTGGCGGCGCCAGTTGCAGCGCCGATGGCAGCTCCAGTGATGGAACAGGCCACCCCGGCACCGGTGATGGAACCTGCCGTGATGGCGCCGGTGGCCGCTCCCGAGGTCGTCCCGGCCCCGGTGGCCGCTCCCGCACCCGCTCCCCGCGCGCCTGCACCGAAGCCCGCCGCACCGGTGGTGGTCGAGGCCCCCGCGGCCCGCGGTCTGCCGAAGGTCGCCAGCTTCTCGCTGCCCCTGGACGAGATGCAGCAGGTTGCCCAGGCCAGTGGTCTGGAGTGGGTCAACTCCAACGCCGACAAGGTGGCGCAGGTGCAGGCCGCGATCGCGGCCGAGCCCAAGCCGGTGCATGTGCCGCGCGAGCCCAAGCCGGCGGTGGTGCTGGACGATGGCCCGCTGGTGCTGGTCGAAACGCGCAAGGACCTGCGCGACATGCAACTGCCTTTCGAGACACGTTGATCGGGAATCACCGTCAGGCGCCCGACGCCTGGCGGTGCATCAACCAAAAGAAAAGCGCCCTCGGGCGCTTTTCTTTTGCGTGCTCGCCGATGCCTGTTCAGTCGAGCTGGGCCGCCTGTTTCCAGGCCGCTTGCGCCGCCGCTTCGTCACCGCGCTCTTCAGCCAGACGGGCCAGCGAACGCCAGGTGCGGCGCAACAGCGCGGCGTCGCGCAAGCCGTGGCTGGCCTGGGTGAGCAACTGGCTGGCCTTGCCCCACAGCTGGCGCTGCATGAAGGCCTGCCCGGCGAGGTACTGCAGCAAGGCGTTGTTGGGCGAGCTGCGCTGCTGTTGTTCCAGTTTCGCGAGCCAGGCGCTGTCGAGCTGCGGCAAGCCGGGCTCGAAAGCCATGACAAGTTGCCGCTGCTGCGCGGGCTCCAGGGCGTCGAACTGTTGCCACAGCGGCTCCAGCCAAGCGCGCAGGCGTTCGGCCACCGCCCGGGCCTCTTCACCGTCGATATCGCTGTGTTGCAGTACCAGCTGGTTGCCGCGCCGCGCCGCAGCCAGCGCCAGCTCGGGCATGGCACGTTCGCTGGCGTCCAGACCGTTCCACACCGTTTCGAGCTGGGCCATGTCGTGGGCTTCGCGCAGGGCGTCGAGCACCAGCCCACGCACGATGCTGCGCGAGGCTTCGGGTGAAAACGCCTTGTGTTTGGCGAGCAGGCGCGCGGTTTCGAGCGCCTCTTCTGTCGCACCGCCCAGGCGCGCCACCCGCAGCTTCAGACGCAGGGCCTGGATGCGGCGGCCCGCGCCTTGAGGCAGCTCGGCCAGGCGGCTGCGCGCGACTTCCACGTCGCGGTCTTCCACGGCCCAGCGCACAGCGCGCAACAGGGCGCCTTCGGATGCATCGGGCGCCCCCTTGGCCAGGGCCGGGTCGAGCGCGGCCTGCAGGTTTTCGTCACGCCGCTCGCGGTTCTGCAGTGACTGCGCGCTTTCGGCCACCAGCAGGTGTGCGAGCACCTGCAACTGGTCGCGGCGCGGCCACTGGTTGGGCGAGACCGACTTGAGCTGATCCAGTGCATGCTGTGCTGCGGACTGCGCGCGCACAAACCGCCCGGCGAGCTGGTGCGCCAGCGCGTCCATGACCGAGCCCACCACCGAGCGTTCAACTTGCTGGCTGCGCCAGCGTTGGGCGCGCATGGGCAGATCTCGGATGGCGCTGATGGCCTGCAGCGCAGCGTGCAGCAGCACGAAGCCGGCGACCAGGCAAAAAAGAACCAGGTTGAAGGAAACATCGAACCGGTAGGGTGGCCAGAACAGCGTGACCGTGCTGGCGTTGTGTCCGACCAGCAGCGCCAGCGCGACCGCCACCGCCGCCAGGCCCAGCAGCCAGAACACGCTGCGCATCGCACCCCGCTGGCGGCTGCGCATCAGCGGCCTCCCGCGGCGGCGGCCAGCGCGGCCAGGGTTTCGTCGGGGCGCGGCACGTCGGTGGCCACCAGGTCGCGGCGCAAGCGGGCCACCAGGGTTTGTGCGCTGGCCACCTGCGAAGCGCTGGTGTCGAAGTAGCGCTCGATCGCCAGCTCCACCGCCAGCAGGTCGGCCTGGCTTGTGGTCCATTGGCGGGCCAGCAGACCGAGCCGGGCGTTGAGCAGCTTGAGCTTGAGGTTCTCGCGCAGGAAGAAGGCTTGCTCCGGCGCGAGCAGCGCGGCTTCGGGGCGGTCAATGCGGCTTACGCGAACAAGTTCGCGGCCACTGCGGGTGAGCTCGGCCCAGGTGCGCGTCCACAGCGCGCTCCACCAACCGGAGACACGGCTCCAGCCATCGCTGAAACCTCCATCACGGGCCGCAGCGTCGGTGCTGTCGATCGGTGGGGGCGTGGCAGCAGCAGTCTCATTCGGTGCTGCCGTTGCGGGGGCGGGTTCGTTCGCTGCGGTGGGCGCTGGCCCAGGGCTCGCGGGCCTGGCAACGGGCTCAGTCTTCTGGTGGCCCACCTGGTTGCGCACCGGCCATTCATCCACCTGCCGCGCCAGTTCGTCCAGGCGCAAGACCAGCGACGGAATGTCGGCCAACGGAGCGGCCTGGATGCGGTCGATGTCGCGTGCGATGGCTCGCTGCACCGGGTTGAGTCGCGGCTGGGCAGCGCGCGCAATGCGCTGGTCGGCCGCGCGCAGGGCCGCCACCATGGGCTGTGTGCTGCCGGTGAGCAGGGCCTGCTGCTGCGCCAGCTTCACGGCAGACTCCAGATCCTGCACCAGGTTGTCGTCGCGCGAACGCGAGAGCGAGAGCATCAGTTCTTCGAGCTGGCTGCGTTGCAGGCTCACCTCGGAAAGGCGCACTTCGGCCACAGTCAGGCGGGCCTGCAGTTCCTGCGCCAGTGCTTCGGCCTGCGCAGCCAGCGTGCGGGCCTCCACGGCCTGCGCACCGCTGTCCTGCACCCGGCGGGCCAGCTCCTGCTGCGTGAAACTGAGCTTTTGCCAGAGCAGACCGGTGAACACGAGTGCAAGCGCACCGAGCAACAGGGCCATCCACACCAGCCCCTGCCCGGCGCGGCGCACCGGTGAGGGCGCGGGCGCGCTCTCCACAACAACGGGTGCCGTGGTGTCGGTGGGGGGTGGAAGCGGTTGGTTGGAGCTCATGATGCGGACCGCTCTGATTCTAGGGCGCGCAACACTTCGTTCAGGCTGGGACGTGATTCGATCACACGGCCAAAGCCGGTCTCGCGCGCGGCCTGAGCGATGCGCGGGTGCGTGGCCAGCGCCGTGGCGGCGCTCCATTGCGCTTGCGGCTGCAACACACGCAACGCCGCCAGCGCTTCGGAGCTGCTGAACAACCACACGCTGCCGGCCTTGGTGGCCTCAAGCATGCGCTGCGTATCGCCCTCGCCCAACACCGGCGGACGGCGCTCGTAAGCGACGCAACCGTCGACCCGGGCACCCGCGGCCTCGCATTGGTGGATCAACCAGTCGCGCCCGTTGCCGGCCACCGGCCCGGCGCCGGGTGGCGCGTCCACCGAGAGGCCGCGCACGATCAGGATGCGGCTGCCGGCGCGCACCTGCGGGGCCACTACCGGCCAGAGGTGTTCGGAGTCGAACTGGGCTGCGTCTTCGGGAGGCGAGTCGATGCGGTCCACCGCCACACCGAGCGTGGTCAGCGCCTGGGCCAGTTGGCTCGCGGTGCCGGGGCCCGGCGCCCAGAAGCGGGTGGCGATCGGGGACGTGGGCGGCGCCACGCCCTCGGCAAAAAAGTGGCTCACGGCCGCACCGCTGACGAACATCAGGGCATTGGCCTGCTGCCAGTGGGCCCGCCAGGCCTGCAACGCGGCCCTGGCCTCGGCCGAGCTGGGCTCACCAATGTCGATCAGGGGCAAGGCATGGGCGGGCCAGCCGTGGGTGTGCAGCACCTGCACCCAGTGCGCCGCCTCGGTCGCGGGCCGCGTGACGATCAGCCGCGCCACCCGGCCGGGTTCGGGCCGCCGGGCGGTGGTGTCATTCAAGGCTTCAGACCTCCACCGGCGGCGGTGTGGCGCCGGCCGCGCGCAGGTCGGCGGCCACGCGCTGGCCCAGCGCTTCGGCCTCGGCCAGGTTCTGCACGCGTGCCTGTCCGCTCACCCGCACCACCGCTTGCTGACCAAGTGGGTCGCCCCAGGCCGCGTCGAGCTGCAAGCTGCCGTCGGCCTGCCAGTCCGCATAGGCCGCCAGCGGCATGGAACAGCTTCCCCCCATGGCGCGCGAGACGGTGCGCTCGGCCGCCACGCGTTGCCAGCTGGCGGTGTGTGCCAGCGGTGCGAGGGCATCGATGAGGTCTTGCCGATCGGCGCGCACCTCGATGCCCAGGGCGCCCTGGCCCGCAGCGGGCAGCGAGTCGGCCGGCTCGAAGATGTGGCGGATGCGCTCGCCCAGGCCCAGGCGCTTGAGGCCGGCCGCCGCCAGCACGATGGCGTGGTACTGACCTTCGTCGAGCTTGCGCAGGCGCGTGTCGAGATTGCCGCGCAGCGGTTCGATGCGCACATCGCTGCGGTCCAGCCGGTCAAGCGACTCGCGCAGCAGCACCAGGCGGCGCAGGCTGGAGGTGCCCACCACCGCGTTCGCCGGCAGCTCGGCCAAGCCTGCGCAGTGCGGCGACACCCAGGCGTCGCGCGGGTCCTCGCGCTCCATCACGCAGGCCAGCGCAAAGCCTTCGGGCAGTTGCATGGGCACGTCCTTGAGCGAATGCACCGCGATGTCGGCGCGGCCTTCTTCCAGCGCCACTTCGAGTTCCTTGACGAAGAGGCCTTTGCCACCGACCTTGGACAGGCTGCGGTCCAGGATCTGGTCGCCCAGCGTGGTCATGCCCAGCAGCGTGACGCGGTGACCCAGACCTTCCAGCAAGGCCTTGACGTGTTCGGCCTGCCACAGCGCCAGGCGGCTCTCGCGGGTGGCGATGGTGATGGCCAGGGAGGTGGAAGTGGGCATGGAACTTGAGGAAAACAGGGGCGGAACAAGCCGCGAAGTTGGTACCCGGTCCGTAACCGGGAAGGGTGTTTTTGGATGCTAGCATGGCCCTTCCACCGGGTTTTCCCCAGATCACCCGGCCCTGTCGGCAGGCCACCCATCTACCAACACCATGAGCCGAACGATCGCGCCCACCCGCACCCGACCCAGCAGCCGCGCCGACAAGGACCAGCCCCTCATCGACGACATCCGACTGCTCGGGCGCATCCTGGGCGATGTGATCCGCGAACAGGAAGGCCAGGCGGCCTACGACCTCATCGAGCAGATCCGCCAGCTCTCGGTGGCGTTTCGCCGGCACGACGACCAGTCGGCCGACAAGGCACTGAAGAAGCTGCTCAAGGGCCTCAGCGGGGACCAGACGGTCAGCGTGATCCGGGCCTTCACCTATTTCAGCCACCTGGCCAACCTGGCAGAAGACCGACACCACATCCGACGCCGCGCGGTACACGAGCGCGCGGGTGATCTGCAGGAAGGCAGTCTCGCGCGCACGCTCCAGCGCCTGCACAAGGCCGGCATCCAGCCCGACGAGATCGTCAACACGCTCGCGCACAGCCACATCTCGCCGGTTCTCACGGCTCATCCCACGGAAGTACAGCGCAAGAGCATTCTGGATGCCGAGCGCGCCATCGCGCGCCTGTTGAGCGAGCGCGACGAGCAGGAACGCCTGCCACGCGAGCGCGCCGACATCGAGGCGCAGATCCGGGCCCGCGTCACCCAGCTCTGGCAGACCCGCCTGTTGCGCTTCACCAAGCTCACCGTGGCCGACGAGATCGAAAACGCGCTGAGTTACTACGAGGCCACCTTCCTCACGCAGATCCCGCGCCTGTACCGCGATCTTGAGGAGGGCTTGGGCGAAGCCGGCGAGGCAGCCGTGATCGCGCCCTTCCTGCGCATGGGCCAGTGGATTGGCGGTGACCGCGACGGCAACCCCAACGTGACGGCGCAAACACTCGAACTCGCGCTGCACAGCCAGGCCGACATGGTGCTGCGCCACCACCTCACGCAACTGCACTTTCTCGGCGCCGAGTTGTCGGTCTCGGCCATGCTCACCCGCGTGAGCCCGGCCATGCAGGCGCTGGCCGAACGCTCGCCGGACACCAACGCCCACCGCCAGGACGAACCCTACCGCCGTGCACTCACCGGCATGTACGCACGCCTGGCGGCAACGCTCAAGACACTCACCGGCGGCGAAGCAGCCCGCCACGCCATCGCGCCACAGGACGCCTATCGCAGCGCCGCCGAGCTGCTGGGGGACCTGCGCACGATCGAGGCTTCGCTCAAGTCGCACCATGGCGAAGCACTGGCGCGCGCGCGGTTGCGGCCGCTCATGCGTGCCGTGCAGGTGTTCGGTTTTCACCTCGCCACAGTGGATCTTCGACAAAGCTCCGACAAACACGAAGAAGTGGTGGCCGAACTGCTCGCCGCAGCCCGCATCGAGCCGGACTACTCGGGACTGGATGAAGCCGGCAAACGCACCGTGCTGCTGCGCCAGCTGAACGACGCGCGGCCTCTGCGCGTGCCGGGTGTCGCCTACTCGGCGCACACACTGGGCGAGCTGGCCATCTTCGACACCGCGCGCAGCGGGCGCGAGCGATTCGGCGCGCAGGCCATTCGCCACGCGATCATCAGCCACACGGAAACCGTGAGCGACCTGCTGGAGGTGCTGCTGCTGCAGAAGGAAGCCGGCCTGATGCGCGGCACGTTGAATGACGACGCCGTCTGCGATCTGATCGTGGTGCCGCTGTTCGAGACCATCGAAGACCTGCGCAATGCCGCACCCATCATGCGCGAGTACCTGGCCCTGCCCGGTGTGCGCCCCATGGTCGAGCGCGGCACGGCGGAGGGTTACTGCGAGCAGGACATCATGCTCGGCTACTCCGACAGCAACAAGGACGGAGGCATCTTCACCAGCAACTGGGAGCTGTACAGGGCCGAGATCGCGCTGGTCGAGTTGTTCGACTCGCTCAACCAAGGTCGCGACAAGCCCATTCAATTGCGAATGTTTCATGGAAGAGGTGGAACGGTTGGACGGGGCGGCGGCCCGAGCTTTCAGGCCATCCTGGCGCAGCCCCCCGGCACCGTGCGCGGCCAGATCCGCCTGACCGAACAGGGCGAGGTGATCGGCTCCAAATACGCCAACCCCGAGATCGGCCGGCGCAACCTCGAAACCCTGGTGGCCGCCACGCTGGAGGCCACGCTGCTGCAGTCCACGCGCAACGCGCCCAAAGCCTTCCTGACCGCCGCCGACGAGCTTTCGCGCCAGAGCATGGCGGCCTACCGTGCGCTGGTCTACGACACCCCGCGCTTCGCCGAGTACTTCTTTGCCGCCACACCCATCCGCGAGATCGCCGAGCTCAACATCGGCTCGCGCCCGGCCTCGCGCAAGGCCACGCAAAAGATTGAAGACCTGCGCGCGATTCCCTGGGGCTTCAGCTGGGGCCAGTGCCGCCTCACGCTGCCGGGCTGGTTCGGCTTCGGAACCGCGGTGCACACCTTCCTGCACCGCGACGGCCCCAAGGGCGTGGCTGCGCAAAAGGCGCTGCTGCAGAAGATGGTGAAGCAGTGGCCGTTTTTCAGCACCCTGCTCTCGAACATGGACATGGTGCTGGCCAAGAGCGATCTGGCGCTCGCCTCGCTGTATTCCGAGCTGGTGCCCGACAAGCGCCTGCGCAAACAGGTGTTCACCGCCATCGAAGCCGAGTGGCACCGCACCGCCGATGCGCTGGCGCTCATCACCGGTGAAAAACAGCGCCTGGTGAACAACGCCGCACTGCAGCGTTCCATGCGCCACCGCTTCCCCTACATCGACCCGCTGCACCACCTGCAGGTGGAGCTGGTGCGGCGCTACCGCGCTGGCGAAAACGACGCCGACCGCAACGAACGCGTGCGTCGCGGCATCCACATTTCCATCAACGGCATTGCGGCTGGCCTCAGGAACACAGGGTGAACGGGTAAAACCTAAAATCCACGTGTGAACACCTTGACCAACGCCGACCTGCACTGCCACTCCGTCGTCTCCGACGGCACCCTCACGCCCGAAGCGCTCGCACAGCGCGCGCGGGCCAACGGTGTCGAGTTGTGGGCCTTGACCGACCACGACGAGCTGGGAGGTCAAGACCGCGCCATGGCCGCAGCGCACGAGGTGGGCATGAGCTACCTCACCGGCGTCGAGATCTCCGTGAGCTTTCTGAACATCACGGTGCACATCGTCGGCCTGGGCATGGACCACACACACCCTGCCCTGCTGGCCGGGCTGCGGGCCACGCGCGGCGGGCGCGAACAGCGCGCGCGCGACATGAGCGACGACCTCGCCCGCGTGGGCATCAAGGGTGTTTACGAAGGCGCGCTGAAGTACGTGGGTAACCCCGAGCTGATCTCGCGCTCACACTTTGCACGCTACCTGGTCGAGATCGGGGTCAGCAAGGACACCAACGATGTGTTCCGCAAGTACATCACCGAAGGCAAGCCCGGCTTCGTGCCGCACCGCTGGGCCAAGCTGGCCGACGCAGTGGGCTGGATCACGCAGGCAGGCGGCGTGGCCGTCATTGCCCACCCGGGCCGCTACAAACTCACACCCAACGAAGAGTTCGCGCTGTTCACCGAGTTCAAGAGCCACGGTGGTCAGGGCGTGGAGGTGATGACCGGTGCGCACAACCAGGCCGACTACGTCAAGTACGCCGGCTACTGCCAGGAGTTTGGTCTGGTCGCTTCGCGCGGCAGCGATTTCCACAGCCCGGAAGAGAGCCACATGGACCTGGGCAAACTGCCCGACCTGCCCGGCAGCGTCACGCCGGTGTGGGAGCTGTTGCAATCGCGCATCCACTGATGCCCGAACCGGCACGCCGCACCCCGGCGCACGCCCTGCTGGGCATCGCTTTCCTCATTGCGGCCACGGCCTGCTTTGCGGTGCTCGACACCACCGTCAAGTACGTGGGTGCATTCGTCTCGGTGCTGGTGGCGGTCTGGTTCCGCTACGTTTTTCATGCGGTGGCTGTATCGGCCATCATGTTGCCGCTGCGCGGACGGCGGCTGTGGCAGACCGCGCACCCCCGCTACCAGGTGCTGCGGGGGTGCCTGCTGCTCATGGTCAGCATCATGTCCTTCGTCAGCGTGCAGTTCATGCCGGTGGGTGAATTCACGGCCATCATCATGATCTCACCGCTGGCGGTCACCCTGCTGGCGGCGCTGTTCCTGAAGGAAGACGTGTCGGTACTGCGCTGGGCGCTGGTCGCTGGCGGCTTTGCCGGTGCACTGCTGGTGGTGCAGCCTGGCAGGGAGGTGATCGGCTGGGCCAGCCTGCTACCGCTGGTGATGGTGTTCACCTACGCCTGGTTCCAGATCCTCACCAGCAAGATGGCGCGCACCGAAGACCCGATGACGATGCACTTCTACACCGGCTGGGTCGGCGCGCTGATGGCCAGCCTGGCGCTGCCTTTCGTGTGGCAGGTCATCCCGGATGCACGCACCTTCGCCTTGTTGTGCCTCATCGGCCTCATGGGCACGGTGGGGCACTTCCTGCTCATCCTCGCATTTGCAAGAGCCCCGGCGTCCACGCTGACCCCCTACCTGTACACCCAGATCGGATTCGCCATGCTGTGCGGCTGGGCCGTGTTCGGCCACGCACCCGGCCCGCTGGAGCTCGCCGGCATCGGCATGATCGTGCTCTGTGGCGCTACGGCCAGCTGGCTCACCGCACGCGATCGCCGCTTGCCCGTCGAACAGCCCGAGGCTTGAGCGGGATCACAATCGCTTCATGTCCCAGCTCTTCGAAGTCCACCCCGACAATCCCCAGCCGCGCCTGCTCAAACAAGCCGTCCAGTTGCTTGAGCGCGGCGGCGTGCTGGCCGTGCCCACCGATTCCAGTTATGCACTGGTCTGCCACCTGGACGACAAGACCGCCGCCGACCGGCTGCGCCGCATCCGCCAGGTGGACGACAAGCACCACCTCACCCTGATCTGCCGCGACCTGAGCGAACTCGCCAGCTACGCGCGGGTGGACAACCGCCAGTACCGGCTGTTGAAACTCGCCACACCCGGGCCCTACACCTTCATATTGGAGGCCAGCAAAGAGGTACCGCGGCGGCTGAGCCATCCTTCGCGCAAAACCATCGGCCTGCGCGTGCCCGAGCACAAGACCCTGCTGGAGCTGCTGGGTCTGCACGGCGCACCGCTGTTGTCCACCACGCTGATCCTGCCGGGCCAGACCGACCCGCTGAACGACGCGCAGGAGATCCGCGCACACCTGCAGCACGAACTGGCTGGTGTGATCGATGCCGGCGCCTGTGCGCTGGAAGCCACCACAGTGATAGACCTCACCCCGATGGGCGATGGCGGTGAGCCTGAGGTGATTCGCCAGGGCCAGGGAGCACTCGGCCCGCTGGGGCTCTGAGCCCGCCCGCCGGGAGCGTTCGCCCACTCTGGGACAATACGCGTTTGCTCCCAGCGCACCCTCCATGGATTTCGCCCAGATCGTTCAAACCGTTGCCATCTACGCCATACCGGTGCTGTTCGCCATCACGCTGCACGAGGCGGCGCACGGGTACGCAGCCAGGCATTTCGGCGACCGCACGGCCGAACTGATGGGACGCATCACGCTCAACCCGGTCAAGCACATCGACCCGGTCGGCACGATCGCAATGCCGCTCGTTCTTTATTTCGCCACGGCGGGCGCCTTCCTGTTCGGCTACGCCAAGCCGGTGCCGGTGAATTTCGGGCGGCTGCGCAACCCCAAACGCGACATGGTGTGGGTGGCCCTCGCAGGTCCCGGCGCCAACCTGCTCCAGGCCATCGCCTGGACCATCCTGCTGTATGTGCTGGTGGCCACAGGCACCCAGGAACCCTTCTTCCTGCAGATGTGCCGCGCCGGCGTGCTGGTGAACCTGGTCATGTTCGCCTTCAACCTCTTCCCCCTGCCCCCGCTGGACGGCGGCCGCATCCTGGTGGGCCTGCTGCCCCTGCGCCAGGCCGAGCTGGTCTCGCGTGTGGAGCCTTGGGGCTTCTTCATCGTGATGGCACTGGTCATCAGCGGTGTGGTCGGCAACCTCTGGCTGCGCCCGCTGATGATGCTCACCGAAAGCGCCATCCTGGTGCTGCTCACCCCCCTTCGCATGCTCATCCTCTAAATGAAAACCCAACGCGTCCTCACCGGCATCACCACCTCGGGCACGCCCCACCTGGGCAACTACGTGGGCGCGGTGCGTCCCACCGTGCGAGCCAGCCGGCTGGCCGAGGTCGAGAGTTTTTATTTCCTGGCCGACTACCACGCGCTGATCAAGGTGGGCGCGCCTGCACGCGTGCAGCGCTCCACGCTGGAGATCGCTGCCACCTGGCTGGCCTGCGGACTCGACCCCGAGAAGGTCACCTTCTACCGCCAGTCCGACATTCCGGAGATCCCCGAACTCACCTGGTTCCTCACCTGCGTGACCGGCAAGGGCGTGCTCAACCGCGCGCACGCCTACAAGGCCTCGGTCGACAAGAACAACGCAGCCAACGTGGACCCGGACGCCGGTGTGACTGCCGGCCTGTTCATGTACCCGGTATTGATGGCGGCCGACATCCTCATGTTCAACGCGCACCAGGTGCCGGTGGGGCGCGACCAGATACAGCACATCGAGATGGCGCGCGACATCGCCGCCAGCTTCAACCACCTCTATGGCGAACACTTCACGCTGCCCGAAGCCGCCATTGAAGACCATGTGGCCACCTTGCCCGGTCTGGACGGCCGCAAGATGAGCAAGAGCTACGACAACACCATCCCGTTGTTTGCGCCGCGCGATCAGCTGAAGAAACTCATCATGGGCATCGTGACCGACTCGCGCGCGCCGGGCGAGTCCAAGTCCACCGAGGACTCTGCGCTGTTCCAGCTCTACCAGGCCTTCGCCTCGCCCGACGAAACCGCTGCGCTGGCCAAGGCCTATGCCGACGGCATTGCGTGGGGTGAAGCGAAAGAGCTCCTGTTCGAGCGGCTGGACCAGGAGATTGCGCCCATGCGGGCGGTCTATGACGAACTCATCCAGGAACCCGCGCGCATCGAAAAAACCCTGAAGGCCGGCGCTGACAAGGCCCGCGCCATCGCCACACCCTTCACCGCCAGGCTGCGTCATGCCGTAGGACTCCGGCCGCTGCAGACGGTGGCCGCACCCGCGGCGAGCAAAGCCGGCAAGGCCAGCGCACCCGCCTTCAAGCAGTACCGCGAGCAAGACGGCCTGTTCTATTTCAAGCTGCTGGATGCCCAAGGCGCCCTGCTGCTGCAAAGCACCGGCTTTGCCGCTCCGCGCGCCGCAGCCCAGGCCATGGCGCAGTTGCAGCGCGAGGGCAGCGCCGCGCTGGATGCGCTGTCCAGCCAGATCGCCAGCCGTGGCGAGGCCAGCGCGTTGGAAACAGCACTGCGCTCTTTCAGCGAGCCAGGCGTCTGATGTGGCATCTGGACATTTGTATGAAGCCGCAGCAGACCCGGTTCCGGGGCAGCCGTTCGCGTGCCAACCGGCCGTGGACCATCGGCGTACCATATGGGGTATCCGGGTCCGCGCCGTTCACGGACATCCCTTCCGTGCCGCAAGTCCCACTTCGGACCCGATTTCGCCGGAGGCCGCTATCGCCAAAGCCCCAACTTGTCGATATGCTCTTCAGTTGAAACCATTTATTACCAGCACAGCCCGTTATGAGTATTTTTGTTATTGACGATCATCCACTCATGCGCGAAGCCGTCGTCATGCTGCTTCGCCGCCTGCGTGCTTCCACCCAGGTGATCGAACTCGAACGCCTGGCGTCGGTGAGCAAGGCCATCGCCGAACACGGCGAACCCGAACTGGTCTGCCTCGATCTCAAGCTGCCCGACACCAACGGTGTTTCGGGCGTTCGCGAAGTCCGGCAGATGCTGCCCGACACTTCCCTGATCGTGTTGTCGGCTTCGCCTTCTTCTGACTATGAAGACCTCGCCCGTGAAGCCGGCGCAGATGCCTATGTGGAGAAGTCGGCCGGTGCCGCGCAGATTGCCAAGGTGCTGCGCGAATTCCTGGCCGAAGAAGTGGAAGACGAGAACGCCCCCACCATTCCCGACAAACTGTCCAAGCGCCAGAAACAACTGCTGGTCATGCTGGACCGGGGGCTGAGCAACCGCGACATCGCTGAACAACTGCAAATCAGCGAGCACACCGTCAAGGTGCACCTGTGGCGCCTGTTCCGCCGCCTCAACGTCAAGAGCCGCTCGCAAGCCAGCCACCTGGCCCGAACCGCAGGCCTGCTTGACCTTTGATGGACCGTCGCGACGCGGCCTGTGATCAGGTCGCCGCGCGCACCACCGTGGGCTCCGGCAGCCCGGCGGCTTCTTGCTGGGTGAAGGCCGGCAGCATCACCCGGAACACACTTCCCCGGTTCGCCTCCGAACTCAGGGCCAGTTGGTATCCCATCAACGACGCCAGTTTGGACACGATGGTCAATCCCAGGCCCAGGCTGTCCTCCGTGCCCTGGTGTTGCGACACCCTGAAAAACTCCTGGAAGATAGCCTGCTGATGCTCGCGTGCGATGCCCACGCCGGTGTCCCACACCTCGAACACCAGCATGTCCTCGCGGTGTCGCAAGGCCAGCAACACCCCGCCCTGATGCGTGTGCCGCAAGGCGTTCGACACCAGATTGCCCAGGATGCGGCGCAGCACCACCGGGTCAGACCACAAGGTGGTGGGTCGGGTGTGTGAACGCAGGCGCAGCGACTTCCCCACCGCCACCGGCTCGAACTGCAGCGACAGGTCGGCGAACAGCTTCTCCACATCCACATGCTGCAACCGCACCTTGTAGTTGCCGGCGTCGATGCGCGTCAGGTCAAACAGGGAGTCGAACAGTTCGTTGATGGCGCGTGTGGACTGCAGGATGCGCGGCGCGATGTCGCGCGCCATCTCGGGTTCGGTGGCCAACCAGTCGGCGTAAAGACTCAGCGCATGCACCGGCTGGCGAAGATCGTGCGCAGCCGACGCCAGGAAGCGGTTCTTGGTGGCCACGGCACGCAGGGAGGCGCGTGTCTGCAGAGTCAGCGAGTCGATCAGCTCCTGGTTGGAGAACTGCAGTTCGAAACTGGCCCGGTGCACCTCGTGCATGCGCGTGCCGGTCATGAACAGCAAGCCCCAGAACGCCACCAGCAGCGCCATGAGCACCAGACCGGTCTGGAGGAAACCGCCTGGTTGGGGCAGCGCCAGCGTGACGATCACCAGACCCATGAGCACCGAGAACATGAGTGCGTTGGCGTAGGTACGGTAGACCGGCAGGTAGGCGCTGAAGGCAGTGAGCGTCAGCAAGCCCTGGCCGAGCACCACCAGAGCACACACAAACTGGGTGGAAATCGGCGCTTGCTGGTAGCTCAGCAGCACCGGCCCGCCCCACAGCAACGCCATGACGGCCCAGGTCCAGTGGTAGCGTTTGATGAAGGTGATGCGCTGCGGACCCTCGAGGCTGTCGTGGCGCAGGCGGTAGATGCCGATCAGGCGGTAGCGGTACACCAGCATCGCCAGCATCAGCACGGTCCAGACCAGCAGCCCCAGCGTGTTGACATCGCCCGCCATCATGAACACCAGCACTGGCAAAGACAACATGGCCGCCAGCAGCGACGCCCCCATGTTGTCCATCAGCACACCGATGAGCTGGGAGTTCACCCAGTGGTCGCGCACCTCAGGCGAAGCCGGCATGTGCTGGTAAGTCGCGGGTTGGGTGTCGACGAGCATGGGGTGATGGAAGCGGCGGTGGGGCATTGTCTCACCGGCTTTGCGCGGCGGGTGGGCCGGCTTCAAGTGTCTGCCTGACTGCTATACTTGCGGGTTCGCGACGAAGACCAACACCGGAGAGGTGGCAGAGTGGTCGAATGTACCTGACTCGAAATCAGGCGTACCGCAAGGTACCGTGGGTTCGAATCCCACCCTCTCCGCCAGAA
>NZ_JALHLX010000030.1:0-24606 GCF_022844385.1 Hydrogenophaga sp.
ATCAAGTCGCTCGAAGACACGCTGGGCCAGCGCCTGCTGGTGCGCGGCAAACAGGTGCGCGCCACGCCGGCCGGTCAGGCGCTGCTGGGGCATGTGAAGCAGGTGCGGCTGATGGAAGCCGATCTGCTCGATGGTTTGCAGGGCGGCGCTCAACCCCGGGGCGGCGTGCGCTGGCAAAGCCTGGGTGTGGCGATCAACGCCGACTCGGTGGCCAGCTGGTTCCTGCCCGGTGTGGCCGCCTTGTTGCAACGCCACCATTTGTTGCTGGAGATCCTGATCGACGACCAGGACCACACGCACGACGCGCTCAAAAGCGGCGATGTGATGGGCTGCGTGACCACGCTCACCACCGCCATGCGCGGCTGCGTGGCCGAGCCGCTGGGCGTCATGCGCTACCGCTGCGTGGCCTCGCCGGCGGTGGCGCAGCGCTGCCGCACGCCGCGCGGCGCGGTGTCGGTGCACAAGCTGCTGGCCCAGCCGGCGGTGATCTTCAACCGCAAGGACGCTCTTCAGGATGCGTTTCTGGAGCAGCATTTCGGCCTGCGCCAGCCCAACTACCCGCGCCATTTCGCCCCCGCTGTGGAAGCCTTCGAGACCGCCATCGAACTCGGCCTGGGCTGGGGCATGGTGCCCGAGCAGCACCTGGCCGCCCGCCCTGGCCTGCAGGAAATCCTGCCCGACGCCACCGTGGACGTGGTGCTGTACTGGCAACACTGGGCGCACGAGTCGCTCTCGGCGCAGCGGCTCACGGCGGCGGTGAAGGAGGCGGCCGCGCGGCACCTGCGGCCCGTGCCGCCGTGAGGCCGGAGCCCGACGCCTAAAATTGGGCCCATGCTCAAGATCAAACAGGAACTGCTCGACGGCCTCGCCGCCGAGCTCGACACACTTTTGCCCGGCGCTGCCGCGCGCGCGGCGTTCGAGTCGCCCAAGGTGGCGGCGCACGGCGATTTCGCCAGCACCGCGGCCATGCAGCTGGCCAAACCGCTCAAGCTCAACCCGCGCCAGCTCGCCGAGACCCTGCGCGGTGCGCTGCGGGCCCGCGTGGAATACGAACAGTGGGTCTCCGACATCGACATCGCCGGCCCCGGCTTCATCAACATCCGCCTCAAGCCGTCCGCCAAGCAGCAGATCGTGCGCGAGGTGCTGGCCGCCGGCGCGCGCTTTGGCATTGCAGAGCCCAACGGCCAGAAGCTGATGGTGGAGTTCGTCTCGGCCAACCCCACCGGCCCGCTGCACGTGGGCCATGGCCGCCAGGCCGCGCTGGGTGATGCCATCTGCAGCCTGTTCCAGACCCAGGGCTGGAGCGTGCACCGCGAGTTCTATTACAACGACGCGGGCGTGCAGATCGCCACGCTGGGCACCTCCACCCACCTGCGCGCGCAGGGCTTCAAGCCGGGCGATCCGCAGTGGCCCGAGAACGCCTACAACGGCGCGTACATCGCCGATATCGCGGCCGACTTCCTGGCGAAGAAGACCGTGAAGGCCGACGACCGCGAGTTCACCGCCAGCGGCGACATCAACGACCTGGACGGCATGCGCCAGTTCGCGGTGGCCTACCTGCGCCACGAACAGGACCTCGACCTGCAAGCCTTTGCGGTGAAGTTCGACCACTACTACCTGGAGTCCAGCCTGTACACCAGCGGGCGGGTCGAGGCCACGGTGCAAAAGCTCATCGACGCCGGCAAGACCTACGAGCAGGACGGCGCGCTCTGGCTCAGGAGCACCGACTACGGTGACGACAAGGACCGCGTGATGCGCAAGTCCGACGGCTCGTTCACCTATTTCGTGCCCGACGTGGCGTACCACATCAGCAAGTGGGAACGCGGCTTCACCAAGGTCATCAACATCCAGGGCACCGACCACCACGGGACCATCGCCCGCGTGCGCGCCGGCCTGCAGGCGGCCAACGTCGGTATTCCCGCCGGCTACCCCGACTACGTGCTGCACACCATGGTTCGTGTGGTCAAGGGCGGCGAAGAGGTCAAGATCAGCAAGCGCGCGGGCAGCTACGTGACGCTGCGCGACCTGATCGAATGGACCAGCAAGGACGCGGTGCGCTTCTTCCTGCTCAGTCGCAAGCCCGACACCGAGTACACGTTTGACGTGGACCTCGCGGTGCAGAAGAACAACGACAACCCGGTCTATTACGTGCAGTACGCGCATGCGCGCATCTGTTCGGTGCTGGCCAGCTGGGGCGGTGATGCGGCCACGCTGAAAGACGCCGATCTGGGTGCGCTGGACAGCGCGCCGGCCCAGGCCTTGATGCTGCTGCTGGCCAAGTACCCCGCCATGTTGGCCGACGCCGCGCGCGATCTGGCGCCGCACGACGTGACCTTCTATTTGCGCGAGCTGGCCGCGAGTTACCACAGCTACTACGACGCCGAGCGCATCCTGGTGGACGACGCCGTGGTCAAGACAGCGCGCCTCGCGCTGGTCGCTGCCACCGCACAGGTGTTGCACAATGGTTTGGCTGTGCTGGGCGTCAGTGCCCCGCAAAAAATGTGATGGTGAAACAAGCGATGAAAAAGAAACCTGCCAAGTCCACAAGCTCGCTCGGCGGCACCCTGATCGGCTTTGTGGTGGGCCTGCTGGTGGGACTGGGCATTGCGCTGGCGGTGGCGGTCTACGTCACCCGCGTGCCGATTCCCTTTGTCGACCGCAACGTCTCGCGCAACGCCGGCCAGGACGCTTTGGAAGCTGAGCGCAACAAGGGCTGGAACCCGAACCAGGCCTTGAACGGAGGCGCGGTCCCGGCGCCCGCGCCCGCCGCGCCGCCAGAAGCCGCGGGCGCCATCGTGGTGCCGCCGGCCGATGGCAAGAGCCTGCCCCCGGTGCCAGCGGCCGATCCACTGGGTGACCTCGCCCAATCCAGGCTGGGTCAGGCGCCGGCCGCGCCCGCCACAGCCGCCGCGACACCTCCCGCGCCTGGTGCAGATCCGTTCACCTACTTTGTGCAGGCCGGCGCCTTCCGCACCCCCGCGGACGCCGAGACGCAACGCGCCAAACTCGCCATGCTGGGCATCACTGCCGAGGTGAGTGAGCGCGAACAATCGGGACGCACGGTGTACCGCGTGCGTGTGGGGCCGTTCAATCAGAAGGCCCTGGCCGACCTCACGCAGGAGCAGCTGGAAGTCAACGGTGTTGAAGCCGCGCTGGTGCGCATCCAGCGTTGATTCCGGTTCGCGGACAGGCCGGGAACTTATCCCCGCCGCGCCAGCCCCAAACCAGTCCACACAAGGAGTCTGATTCCATGCAACGTCGCGATTTTTCCCGGTCCCTGCTGGCCGCCGGCACCACCGCCCTGGCCGCCGCCGGTGGTCTCGTCACCCCCGCCTTCGCCCAGCGCGTGGGTCCCAAGGAAGGCACCGATTTCGTTCGTCTGAACCCGGCGGCGCCCGTGGAAAGCCCGGCGAGCCAGGTCGAGGTGGTGGAGTTTTTCGCCTACAGCTGCGTCCATTGCTTCAACTTCGAGCCGATGTTCGACGAATGGATGAAAAAGCAGCCGGCCAGCGTGAAAGTGCGCCGCATGCCGGTGGCCTTCAGCCCGGCGTTCGTGCCGATGCAGCGCCTGTACTTCACGCTGGAAAACATGAAGCTGGTGGAGCGCCTGCACAGCAAGGTGTTCCAGGCCATCCATGTGGACCGCCAGCAGCTCACCACCCAGCCCGCCATCACCGCCTGGATCGAAAAGCAGGGCGGCGTGGACATGGCCCGCTTCAATGCCTTCTACAACGGCGCCGCCGCCGGCCTGGCCACCAAGGCCACCCAGTTGCAGGATGCCTACAAGGTCGAAGGCACACCGTCGCTGGGCGTGGCCGGCCGTTACTACGTCAACGGTCAAGGCCCCCGCACCCTGGTGGTGGCCGATGCGCTGATTGCCGAGGTCCGCAAAGGCTGACCAGGTTTGCTCCCCCCAAAGAGAAAGCCCGCACTGCGGGCTTTCTCTTTGGCGCTGCGGGCACAGGCGTCGGGCGACTCGACGCAACTTCTTGAATCGATGTGAGAAAAGACCCGGTAAAGGGCGCTCGCCACCCGTTCAGCGGGCATCACGTCGTTACAATGAATGCAAGTTTCGTGCCCTCAAATCCTCCTGCTGTCACCACCCCCATGCGCCTTCGCCACCCCTTGCTACTGACCGGCTGCCTTCTGGCGGGCCTGTTGTTTGCCGCAGCGGCGCAGGCCGAAAAGGCCGACCGCAACCTGCCGCTCAACGCCGAGGCCGACGCACTGCGTTATGACGACGCGCGCCAGACCAGCATCTTCACCGGCAACGTGATCATCACCAAGGGCACCATCGTCATTCGCGGCGCCAAAGTCGAAGTCCGGCAGGACGCACAAGGCAACCAGTTCGGCATCGTCAACGGCAGCCCCGGTTTTTTTCGCCAGAAGCGCGACGGGGTGGACGAATTCATCGAGGGCACGGCCCAGCGCATCGAATACGACAGCCAGGCCGACACCGTGCGTTTTGTGGGTGACGCCGTGCTCAAGCGCTTCAAGGGCACCCAGCTCAACGACGAAACCACCGGCAGCGTGATCGTCTACAACAACACCACCGACGTGTTCACCGTGGACGGAGGCGTGGCCAACCGCACCGCCAGCAACCCCACCGGCCGCGTGCGCGCCATGCTCACGCCCGTGCCCAAAGAGGGCGCACCCGCCGCCACGCCGGCGCCGCCGGCCAACCTGCGCCCCAGCAACCAGCTCGGCGAGGGCCAGAAGTGACGGCGATGCCCTCGGCCAAGGCCAAGAGCCCGGGCAAACGCGCTGCGCCCGTCACCGACATCAGCCGTCTCGAGGCCCAGGGCCTGCAAAAGGCCTACGGCAGCCGCAAGGTCGTCAAGGACGTGTCGCTCGCGGTCTTCAAAGGCGAAGTGGTCGGCCTGCTGGGCCCCAACGGCGCCGGCAAGACCACCTCTTTCTATATGTTGGTGGGCTTGCTGCGCTCGGACGCCGGGCAGATCCTGCTCGATGGCCAGGCCATCCAGGACCTGCCCATCCACCGGCGCGCGCGCCTGGGGCTGGGCTATCTGCCACAAGAGGCGTCGATCTTCCGCAAGCTCAACGTGGCCGACAACGTGCGCGCCGTGCTGGAGCTGCAGGAGGACGAAGCCGGCAAGGCCTTGGGCAAGACCGCCATCGAGGCGCGCCTGGACGAGCTGCTCAAGGACCTGCACGTGGACCACCTGCGCGATTCGCCCGCACCAGCCCTCTCGGGCGGTGAACGCCGCCGGGTCGAGATTGCGCGGGCCCTGGCCACCAACCCGCGCTTCATCCTGCTCGACGAGCCCTTCGCCGGCATCGACCCGATCGCGGTGATCGAGATCCAGCGCATCATCGGTTTCCTCAAGTCGCGCGGCATCGGTGTGCTCATCACCGACCACAACGTGCGCGAGACCCTGGGCATCTGCGACCGCGCCTACATCATCAACGACGGCCATGTGCTCACCAGCGGCACGCCGGCCGAGATCGTGGAAAACGCCGACGTGCGCCGCGTTTATCTCGGCGAACACTTTCGCATGTGATGGCCCCCACGCTCGTCACTTTGTGTACTTCGCTGCCCCCCAAGGGGGCTGATTCGCCTTGGGGCGGCCCGGCGGCGAATCGTCTTCCTGTTTGCACACGGTCGCGCTCATGAAACAAGGCCTGTCACTCAGGGTTTCGCAGCACCTGGCGCTCACGCCCCAGTTGCAGCAATCCATCCGCCTGTTGCAGCTCTCCACGCTGGAGATGGCGCAGGAGGTCGAGCAGATGCTCGACGAGAACCCGTTTCTGGAGCGCTCCGAAGACGCGGCCGACCGTGAAACCTTCGGGCTGGAGCAGACCGACGTGCCGGTGAGCGCGGGCGAGCAGATTGCAGAAGCCTCGGTGGCGCCCGACATGCCCGAGGCGCCGGGCCCGATGCTCTCCAGCACCGAATCCAGCAGCAGCACGAGCAGCGACACCAGTGAGGGCGATGCCATCGAGGGCAAGCTCGACGGCGCCACGCCGGTGGAAGAAAGCTGGGAGGGCGACGGTACGGTGGAGATGGCGCCGGA
The DNA here is from genome assembly GCF_022844385.1 of Hydrogenophaga sp. Taxonomy (GTDB): domain Bacteria; phylum Pseudomonadota; class Gammaproteobacteria; order Burkholderiales; family Burkholderiaceae_C; genus Hydrogenophaga. The sequence continues at coordinate 6,036 of NZ_JALHLX010000030.1, forward strand.
CGACAGCGAGTGGGGCGGCGACGCGCCTGCGCGCAACAACAATGCGTCCGGCGACGACGACACCGCGAGTGCTGCCGACCTGGCCCGCGCCCACATCAGCCTGCAGGATTTCCTGCACGACCAGGCGCGCTGCCTGCGCCTGTCGGAAGAAGACCGCGCCGCGCTGTATTTCCTGATCGAGTCGCTCAGCGACGACGGTTACATCGAAGACAGCCTGGCCGAACTGGCTGCGGCCTGGCAGGCCCTGTCGGGCCGGATGGCAACCGACGATCCCAACGAAGGGCTGGAAGAACGCGAAGCACTCGAGCAACGCCTGGCCATGGCCCTGCAGCTGCTGCAACACATGGAGCCCGCTGGGGTGGGCGCTCGCAACCTTGCCGAGTGCCTGCGCCTGCAAATCCTGGAGATGCGCAACACGCCCGAAGCCCGTGCGGCCCTGGCCATTTGTGGGCAATCCATGGAACTGGTGGCCAAGCGCGACGTAAAGCGCCTGTGCAACCTGTGCGGGCTGGACGACGAGACCGTGCGCGCCGCGCTCGGGCTCATTGCCCGGCTGGAGCCCAAGCCGGGCCGCCGTTTTGTGGACGTGGAGCGCAACGTGGTGGTGCCCGACGTGCTGGTCACGCGCGCCGGCCGGGGCTTCAAGGTGCTGCTCAACCCCGAGGTCATGCCGCGCCTGCGCGTGCACGACGTGTACGCCAGCGCCATGCGCCAGAACCGCGGCGGGCGGGACAACGGTGGCGAAGCCGGCCACGCCGCCATGCAGCAGCGCCTGCAGGAGGCGCGCTGGTTCATCAAGAACATCCAGCAACGCTTCGACACCATCCTGCGCGTGTCCAGCGCCATCGTCGAGCGCCAGCGCAACTTCTTCATGCACGGCGAACTCGCCATGCGCCCGCTGGTGTTGCGCGAGATCGCCGACGAGCTCGGCCTGCACGAGTCCACCATCAGCCGCGTCACCACCGCCAAGTACATGTCCACGCCGTTCGGCACTTACGAGCTCAAGTACTTCTTTGGCTCGTCGCTGGGCACCGAGACTGGCGGCAACGCGTCGAGCACGGCCGTGCGTGCGCTGCTCAAACAATTCATCGCCGCCGAAGAGGCCACCAAGCCCCTGTCGGACAACCAGCTCTCCGACCTGCTGCGCGAGCAGGGCATCGAGTGTGCGCGCCGCACGGTGGCCAAGTACCGCGAGGCGCTGCGCATCGCCCCGGCCAACCTTAGAAAATCGCTTTGAACCAGCTACAAGTTTTTCTCCCCTGCGCCGCCGGCGTGGAGGACATGCTCGCCGCCGAGGTGAAGCGCATCACCGGCGTGGACGCGCCGCACAAGGCGCGCGGCGGTGTCGCACTCAACGCCTCGTGGCGCGACGCCATGCGCCTGAATCTGCACAGTCGCCTCACGCAGCGCGTGCTGGTGCAGCTCTGGCACGGTGGATACCGATCGGAACAGGACCTGTACCACGCCGCCAGCGAGGTGGCGTGGGAGATCTGGTTCACGCCGGCGCAGACCATCAAGGTCGAGATCACCGCGCAGCACAGCCCGCTGACTTCCCTGAACTTCGCCGCACTCAAGGTGAAAGATGCGATCTGCGACCGCTTCCGCGAAAAGCGCGGCGAGCGTCCCAGCGTCAACACCACCTGGCCCGACGTGCGCATCTACGTGCACCTGACCACCGAAACCGTGAGTCTGTACATCGACACTTCGGGTGAGCCGCTGTTCAAGCGCGGCTGGCGCGAAGACAAGGGCGACGCGCCGCTGAAGGAAACCCTGGCCGCGGCCATGATCGCCGCCACCGGCTGGGACGCGTGTGCCGACCAGCCGCTGGACGAGATCGTGCCGCTGTACGACCCCTGCTGCGGCAGTGGCACGGTGGTGATCGAAGCCGCGCAGATCGCGCTCAACATCGCGCCCGGCCTGCTGCGCCGGTTTGCATTCGAAAAGCTGCTGCCGTTCCAGTCGCACGTGTGGATACCGCTTCTGGAAGAGGCCGAGCGCCAGCAACGCGACTGGCCCGAAGGCCACGCGCCCATCGTGTTCGGCAGCGACGTGTCCTTCCGCATGGTCGACTTTGCGCAGCGCAACGCCGAGCGCGCCGGCGTGGCCCACGCCATCGAACTGCGCGGCGGCGACGCCTTGCAGCGCATGCCGCCGAGCGACAAACCCGGCGTGATGCTGCTCAACCCCCCGTATGGCGAGCGCATTGCCGCCGCCGGTGTGGCGGGCCAGAGTTCGGAAGACCGTGCGAGCGCCCGCGCCCAGCGCATGGCGCCGCGCGAGCCGCGCACCTTCACGGTGGGCAAAGCCGCACCGCCTGCGCCTGGACTCGGAAGGGAGAGCGCGCAAATGCCCGACGGTGGCGACGGCAGCGACTTCTTCAACCAGCTCGCCGCCCACTGGAAAAGCCACTACGCCGGATGGACAGCCTGGCTGCTCACGCCCGACCTCAAGCTGCCCGGCAAGATGCGCTTCAAGGAATCGCGCCGCGTGCCGCTATGGAACGGCCCGATCGAATGCCGGTTGTTCCGCTTTGACTTGACGGCAAGGCGGGAGGCACCCCCGCCGCACTCCGCGCGTCCCCCTCAAGGGGGCGATGTCTAGGACCGGCGAAGCCGGATCCGCGACATCTCTGGATCAAGAGACCTCGCTCGTGAACCCGCTCGTGCTCGACACCAACATCGCGCTCGACCTCTTCGTCTTTGAAGACCCGGCCACCGAGCCGTTGCGCGCAGCCCTGGCCGGGGGCCAATGGATCGCCACCGCCGCCATGCGCGAAGAACTCGTGCGTGTGCTCGACTACCCGCAGATCGCTCGCCGCCTCAACGCGCAGGCCCGGCCCGCGCAAGACGTGCTCGACGCCTTCGACCGCTGCACGCGCCTCGTGGCCGAGGCGCCCAAGGCCGCCTACACCTGCAAAGACCCCGACGACCAGAAGTTCATTGATCTCGCAGCGGCGCACCGCGCCACACTGGTGAGCAAGGACGACGCGGTGCTGTGCATGGCCAAGCGCCTGGCGCGCATCGGTGTGCAGGTGTGTCGTGAATGGAGTTCGACCCATGTTGATTGAAATCCGTCTGACGCTGCTGGCCCTGGGCGCCTTGTTCAGTGCCCAGGTCTGGGCCGTTCAGAGCTGTGAGCTCAACGGCGAAAGCGTGAGCCGCGCCAACGGCCACACCACCGCCGGCAAGAGCGGCGTGATGCGCTGCACCGACGACAGCGGGCAGGTGCGCCGGCTCGACCAGACCCTGCGCGACGGCAAGTACGTCGGCCCGGTGCTCATGGTGCTGGCCGACGGGGAGCGTCGTGAATACAGCCTCAACGAACGCGGCAACCGCGACGGCGTGGCGCGCACCTTCGACGCCAAGGGCACGCTGCGCAAAGAGGAAAACTATGAGGACGGCAGCGCCGTGGGCGTGCAGAAAAACTTTGCCGGGGCCGGCCACCTGCAGGAGCTGCACTTCTCGGCTGGCCGGCGCACCGTGCTCACCATCGGCTACCTCGCCGACGGTCGCCTGACCGAGCTGCGCTGCGCCGCCGTGACACTGGTGCCGCAAGACCGCGAGGTGTGTGGCCACACGGGCCGCGCGAGTGCGGTCACGCTCCACCGCGCAGACGGACAGCCCGCCGGCACCGTGAGCTATCTGCAGGGCCAGATGCAGCGCCTGAGCGTTCTGGACCGCGAAGGTCGGCTCGTGCGCAACGAAGAGCTCAAGGACGGGCGGCGCATCAAGCGCGTGTTCTACCCCTCGGGCCAACCACGATCAGAAGCCGACTTCATCGAGCGCGACCCCAACAGCCGCGAAGGCCGCGAGGGGGTCTCACGCGAGTGGGCCGAGAGCGGCCAGCTGACGCAGGAAACCACCTGGGCCGAGGGTTACGAGCAGCGCATCCAGCAGTGGTACCTGAACGGCCAGCAGAAAGTGCGCCAGCAGATCCGCCGCGACGGACGCAACCAGGAGCGCACCACCGAGAGCTTCTGGGACAACGGTCTCCCTGCGGCGGTGAATGTGGAGCGCAACGGCCGCTTGCTGGGCTGGCAGAAGTACTTCACCGAAGCGGGCGTGCTGGCGGTGGAAGACGAACATGGTGAGCGCGGTGTGCTGCTGCGCCGCAAGTCCTACGACGCGCAAGGCGTGTTCGTGCGCGAAGAGCGGTTTCTGGAAGACGGCTCGCGCATCTGAGGCGCGAGCTGCTGCTCAAGCCAGCCCGAAGCGGTCCGCATGCGCTTGCGGCCAGTAGGTGGTGAACACCGCGTGCTGGCCGGTGAGGTCGTGCAGCAGCGCGCCGGGCAGGGTTTCGGGCAGCAGGTTCGCGAGCAGACGCACCTCGTTCTGGTTCACGCGGCGCACCAGGTGGTGGGCGGTGATCTCGGCTGGGTGTTGCAGGCCAGCAGCCTGGATGAGCTCCTGCAAGGCCATGAGTGTGCGCTGGTGGAACTGGAACACGCGTTCGGCCTTGTCGGGCACCACCAGCGCCTGCTGGCGCACCGGATCCTGGGTGGTCACGCCGGTGGGGCACTGGCCGGTGTGGCAGCTCTGTGCCTGGATGCAGCCCAGCGCAAACATGAAGCCGCGCGCGCTGTTGCACCAGTCGGCGCCAATCGCCATGGCGCGCACGATGTCGAAGGCGCTGATCACCTTGCCGGCGCAGCCGATCTTGATGCGGTCGCGCAGGTTCACGCCCACCAGGGTGTTGTGCACCAGGCGCAGACCTTCCTGCAGCGGTGCGCCCACGTGGTCGGTGAACTCCAGCGGCGCCGCACCGGTACCGCCCTCGGCGCCATCGACCACGATGAAGTCGGGCGTGATGCCGGTTTCCAGCATGGCCTTGGCAATGGCGAACCATTCCCACGGGTGGCCGATGCACAGCTTGAAGCCCACCGGTTTGCCACCGGAGAGTTCGCGCAGGCGCACGATGAAATGCATGAGTTCGATGGGTGTGGAGAACGCGCTGTGTGCGGCCGGTGACACGCAGTCCTGGCCCACGATCACGCCGCGGGCAGCGGCGATCTCGGGCGTGACCTTGGGGCCGGGCAACACACCGCCGTGCCCGGGTTTGGCGCCCTGGCTGAGCTTGATCTCGACCATCTTCACCTGCGGGTCCATCGCATTGGCCTGGAAGCGCTCGGGGCTGAAGTGGCCGTTCTCGTCGCGGCAGCCGAAGTAGCCCGAGCCGATCTCCCAGATCAGGTCGCCGCCGTGCAGCCGGTGCCAGGCCGAGATTGAGCCTTCGCCGGTGTCATGCGCGAAGCCACCGCGTTTCGCGCCTGCGTTGAGCGCCTGGATGGCGTTGGCCGAGAGCGCGCCAAAGCTCATGGCCGAGATGTTGAACACGCTCGCTTCATAGGGTTGTGTGCAGCCCGGCCCGCCGATGGTGAGGCGGAAGTCGTGCGAGGCGATCAGGCTGGGCGCCATCGAGTGGTTGAGCCATTCGTGGCCGGTGGCGTTCTGGTCCACCTGGGTGCCGAAGGGGCGCTTGTCGGTCTCGCCCTTGGCGCGCGCGTAGGCCAGACTGCGCTGGCTGCGCGAAAACGGGGTGGCCTCGTTGTCGCTTTCCAGAAAGTACTGCCGGATCTCGGGCCGGATCTTCTCCAGCATGAAGCGCAGGTGGCCAATGACGGGGTAGTTGCGCAGCACCGAACTTTTGGTTTGCCGCATGTCCAGAACGCCCACCACCGAGAGACCGGTGAACACCAGGAACCAGAAAGCACCGATGTCAAACGCAATCAGCGTGAACAGGCTCAGCAACGCCAGCACCACACACAGGCCAAGCGCGGTGTAGCGCACGGGGTAGAGGGCGTTGAGGCGGTCGAGCATGCGGGCTTTCGGCAGAGGGTGCGGAATACACTTCAGCCCATCATAAAACCCGGGCCTCTGCAGCCCACACGATCCCCATGAACATCCCCCTGAACACATCGCCCGATCCCGCCGGCGCGCTGGACAACGACGACTACGACACCCTCGACGCGATCCTGGACGACCTGCGCACGCGCGGCGAAGACGTGCCGCAGTGGGAGTTCTGCGAAGGCGCCATGGCGGCGCTGCTGTGCACACGCCGCCCGGTGGAGCCGGCCGAGTTCCTGCCCATGCTGCTGGGCACCGGCCCCCTGCCCACCGCACCGCAGGAAGACGGCACGCACTTCGCCAACACCGCGCAGTACGAGCAGTTCATGGCGCTGTGGGCGCGCCGCAGCGCCGAGGTCTCTTTCTCACTGGCATCGCCGGTGGAGTCGCTGGAAGACGAGCGCAGCTACCACCCCGAACTGATGGACGTGCGCGGTGCCGTGGCTTCACTGCCCGAAGCCGAACGTGCCGACTTCAAAGACCAGGAGTTGCCGGCCTACGCGCAGGTGTGGGCGCTGGGCTTCATGTTCGTGGTGGAAAACTGGCCCGAAGACTGGGAGCCGCCGCGCGACAAGGACACCGCCGCCTGGATCGACGAGGCGCTGGACCACCTGGTGGCCCTGACCGAGGACGACACCGGCAAGCCCACGGTGAACATGCACGCCGAAGATGGCCCGCCGAGCGTGAGCGACGAGCGCCTCAACGCGTTCGGTGCGGCGATCTGGGCCGTTTACGACCTGGCCCAGATCGGCCGCAGCCTGGGCCCGCGCGTGGAGCCGATCCGCAAGGCCGAGACACCGGGGCGCAACGATCCTTGTCCGTGCGGCAGCGGAAAAAAATACAAAAAGTGCCACGGTGCCTGAAGGAAGCAGGCCCCCACGCTCCGCCGCTGCGCGGGTCGCTGCCCCCCGAGGGGGCTGATCCGGCTTGGGGCGGCCCGGCGCCGGATCGGTCCCGCCCGCTCACTTCAACTCAAACGGCCCACCCTGCACCAGCGCGCGCTGGTAAGCCGGGCGCGCGTGGATGCGGCGCAGCCAGTCCATGAGCTTGGGGCGGCTTTCGTTCAGTCCCGCGCGGGCCGCAGCGGCTTCCACCGGAAAACTCATCTGCACATCGGCCGCGCTGAACGAGCGCCCGGCGAACCAGTTCGAGGTGGCCAGTTCACCTTCGAGAAAGTCCAGGTGCTGCGTGAGGTTGGGTGTGATGAAGCGCTTGTGCACCGTGGCCGAGATCGCCTTGGCGATCGGGCGCACCAGCAGCGGGGCTTTCTCCACCTCGTCGAACACGAGTTTCATCAGCAGCGGCGGCATCAGCGAGCCTTCGGCGTAGTGCAGCCAGTAGCGGTAGCGCAGAAACGAAGGCGTGCCGGGCTCGGGTGAGAACTTGCCCTCGCCGTAGCGCTCCACGAGGTATTCGATGATCGCGCCCGACTCGGCCAGCGTGGCCTGCCCGTCGGTGACCACAGGCGACTTCCCCAGTGGGTGGACCTTCTTCAGCGCGGGCGGCGCCAGCATGGTCTTGGGGTCGCGCTGGTAGCGCTCGATCTGATACGGCACGCCCAGTTCTTCGAGCAGCCAGAGCACGCGCTGCGAGCGCGAGTTGTTGAGGTGGTGGACGGTGAGCATGGGGTCTTTCAGTCGGTGGTGATCATGAAGCTGCGCAGGGCAGCGGCCGTGGCCTCGGGCAGTTCTTCGGGAATGAAGTGGCCCGCCAGCATGGCCTGTCCGCTCACGGTGCCCGCGCACTGGGCTTGCCACAGGGCGAGCGGATCAAACAGCTTCTGCACCACACCACGCTGGCCCCAGAGCACCAGCGTGTCGCAAGCGATGCGTTGTCCGCGCTCGCGGCTGTCGCGGTCGTGTTCGAGGTCGATGCCCGCGCTGGCGCGGTAGTCCTCGCAGGCGCTGTGGATCGCCTCGGCGCGGCAGAAGCAGCGCTCATAGTCGGCCAGGGCCTGCGGTTCGATGTGGGGCAGGCGCGTGCCGCCCTGCGCCGATCCCCAACCGCCGAGCTTGGCGTGCAGGTAGGCCTGCGCGTTGCCGCCGATCATGCGCTCGGGCAGCGGTGCGGGCTGGATCAGGTGGAACCAGTGGTAGTAGGCGCGGGCAAACGCCATGTCGGTGCGGGCGTACATGTCGAGCGTGGGTGCGATGTCGATCACGCAGAGCTTGCGCACACGCTCGGGGTGGTCCACCGCCAGGCGGTGTGCAACGCGCCCACCCCGGTCGTGCCCGCAGAGAAAGAAGGTGTCGATGCCCAGAGCGTTCACCACGTCGATCACATCTTGTGCCATGGCGCGTTTGCTGTAGGTGCTGTGGTCGCTCTCGCCGGGCGCGTGCGACGAATCGCCATACCCGCGCAGATCGGGAAGCACCAGCTGGAAGTGGGGCGCCAGCTCGCGCGCCACGCGATGCCACATCACATGGGTTTGCGGAAAACCGTGCAGCAGCACGAGTGCGGGGCCGTCGGTGCGTCCGCCCACTCGCAGGGCTGCGTGGGCGCCCTGCGTCTGGATCTGTTGAAACTCGAAACCGTTGAACCAGTCGGCGCTCATGTGTTGACTCCTCGCTGTCGAGTGTAGGTGCGGCTTGTGTGTGTTCAGGCCAAAGCCTGCGGCAATGCGGTCGCCAGAAAGTCCCACACCCGGCGGATGCGTGGGTTGCTGCGAATTTCCCGGTGCACCGCCAGCCACATGGGCAGCGGTGGAATGTCCAGCATGGGCAAGAGCGGCACCAGCTCGGGGTTCTCTCGCACCGCATAGCGCGCGAGAAAACCCACGCCCAGCCCCGAAGTCACCGCGGCCTGGTAGGCGTTGAGGTCGTCGGTGCGCACCGCGAAATCTTCGCGCTGCAAAGGGAAACCCATGGCAGCGAAGCCGCGCAGGATGTCGGTGTTGCGGTCGTTGCCCACGAGGTCGTGGACGAGCAGGTCGGTGGGCACGCGAGGCGTGCCGCGCCGGCGCAGGTAGTCGCGGTGCGCGAAGGTGCCGATCGTCACCCGCCCCACGCGTTTGGCCACCAGCGAACTCTGGTCGGGCCGCACCATGCGCAGCGCGATGTCGGCCTCGCGCTGCAGCAGGTTGCTCACCGCGTTGCTGGACACCAGTTCGATCTGGATGTCCGGGTGCAGCTCGCGCATCTGTCGCAACAGCGGGGGCAGCAGCACGCAAGTGACGGGTTGGCTCGCGCTGATGCGCACGGTGCCTCGTGCCTCAAGCTGAGCGCCCGAGGCTTGTCTCGCCAGCTGGTCAGCCGCACCCGACATGCTGCGAGCGGCCTCGGCCAGGCGGTGGGCGTGCGCAGTGGGCACCAGGCCACGGCCGGTGCGTTCGAACAGCACCACGCCGAGTTGCGCCTCCAGTTCGCCGATGTGCCGGCCCACGGTGGGCTGGCTGGTGTCGAGAGTGCGCGCTGCTGCCATGAGGCTGCCCCGGTCCAGCGCGGCGAGGAACGAGGGAATCAAGGCCCAGTTGAAATCACCGGTATGCATTCTTGAATGTCTGGTGTTTGGTTTCAGGCAATTGTGTATGGGGCAGGACGTTTCCACAATGCGTTCCAGGGCCGTGCACTGGTTGGTGCCGGCCAGACCCACCCAATCCACACCTCGGGAGTGCACCATGGACCGAAGAAGCTTTCTTCGCCTCACTGGCGGCGGCGTCATCGCAGCCGCCACCGCGACCACCTTGCCTGGCTGCAGCAGCACGCTGCCGCCCGAGGCCATCGCCGCCTGGCAGGGCCCCGGCAACGAGCCGGATGTGCGCCGGTGGATCCTGGCGCACGCCATCCTCGCCCCGCACTCGCACAACCTTCAGTCGTGGCTGGTGGACCTGAGCGTGCCCGACGAGATCACGCTCTTCATCGACCGCAGCCGGCTGCTGCCCGAGACCGATCCGTTCTCGCGCCAGATGATGATGAGCCAGGGCACCTTTCTGGAGCTGCTCGACCAGGCCGCGCGGCAGAAAGGCCAGCGCGCCGACATCACGTTGTTCCCCGAGGGCGTGTTTGCGCCCACCACCGTGGACGCGCGCCCCACGGCTCGGGTGCGCCTGGTGGCTGATGCTTCGGTGCAGGCCGATCCCTTGTTCGCACACGTGTTCAACCGCCGCACCAACCGCGAGGCTTACGAGGCGCGGCTGCCGTCGGCCGAGGCCTTGCAGGCCATCGCTGCCAGCACCGCAGGTGCGGCCTGGCGCACCGGTTTCGTCACCAACGAGCAAGCGGACGCCATGGCGCAGCACCGCCGCATTGCCAAGGAAGCCTGGCGCATCGAACTGACCACGCCGCGCACGGTGCTCGAATCGTTCAAGGTGCTGCGGGTGGGACCGAAGGAAATTGCGCAGCACCGCGACGGCATTTCTCTCAACGATCCGATGGTGCGCGCCATCACCGCGCTGGGCTTGTTCGACCGCACCGTGGCACCCGCGCCCGACGACCAGGCCACCACCGGCCAGATCAACGAGTTCAATGCCCACATCGACGGCACGCCGGCTTTTTACTGGCTCGTGACCGAGGGCAACGACCGCGTGACGCAGGTCAACGCCGGACGCGCCTGGGTGCGCGCGCAGCTCGCGGCCACCGCGCAGGGCCTGTCGATGCAACCGATTTCACAGGCGCTGCAGGAGTACCCCGAGGTGGCCGCGCCCTACCGCGAGATTCACGAACAGGTGGGCGCACCCGCACCGCGCTTCACGGTGCAGATGTGGGCCCGGCTCGGCTTTGCGCCGACGATTCAACCGTCGCCGCGGCGCGGGCTCGATGCCCACATCGTCAAGGCTTGAGGTCGAACGACGCTTCGGCCAGCGCCGCACCATTGACCCGCAGCTCGATGCGGTGCAGGCCCGGGTAGAGCGTGCGTGTGGTCACCGGTTTGAGGCTGTGGCGCTTGTCCAGCGTGCGTTGTTCGCCGGCCGCCAGTGTGAGCTTCCAGCCCTTGAAGACCTTGGGCGAGCTGCTGCCGTTGGCGCGCACGTGGTGCACCGCGTAGTCGATCTCCAGCGGCTGGGCCTGGCGTGCGGTGGACCGCAGTGTCACGCGCAGCCCGATCGATTCACCCACCGACGCGCTGGGCGCCGACAGGCTCAGGCCGGCGTGCCCCTTCAAACCACTGGCCAGCCCCCAGGCCGCCAGCGTGGGTGCGTGGCCCTGCTTGATGAGGCTGCGGCTGGCGTGGCGCAAGAGTCCGTTGCGTTCGGGTGTGGCCTCGATCAGGTGGTCTTTCACCCAGCCGGCCACCAGGTCCGGGTGGTCCTTGGCGATGTCGTTGAGGTGGTTGGCCACGCTGCGGCGCACGTAGCTGCTCGGGTCGTCCTGCAAGGCGCGCAGCAACGGCAGCGTGGGCGTGGGGTCGGCGACCAGCGCCTGCAGGCGCAGTCCCCAGGGCAGGCGCGGGCGGCTGCCTTCGCTGACCAGCCGGCGCACGTGTGCGCTCGGGTCGTTCGCCCAGCGCGTGAGCACGGGCCACACGGCCTCGGGCTGCTGCTGGATGAACGGCCGGATCGCGAACTCGGCTGTGGAGCGCTGGGTGAGGGCGTGCAGACAGGTCAGTGACCGCGCCACGTCGTGCTGGCCGTGGCGCGCCACGAACTCCCCCATGGACCAGATGACCCAGCCGGCCAGGCCCGACTCGGCCGCTGATCCAGAAAGACCCTCGGGCTCACCTTTGGCGTCCATCGGCAGCGGTGGCGCCAGGCTGGTCTCGAGCACGTTGCACGCGTTGTTGAAATCGTCGGGCAAGGTGGCGCGCATCGCATCGGCGAGTTGCAGCATGCGCGCCTTGAGTTCGAGCGCATCGAGGCCGTGGTTGGCGAGCGCTTCGAAGCGTGGGCGGTCGAAGCCGGACCACGCGCGCTGCAGGTGCAGGCCGGCGTTGGCCACGGTGGTGGCGTTGACCAGGTTCTTGAACGGTTCCATGGCCGCGCCTCAGGGCAGGCGTTGCAGCAGACCGGCCAGCGCGTGGCGCACGGTGGCGGCGCGCACGGCAGCGCGGTCGCCGTCAAAGCGCTGGTGCTCGGTGAAGCTGCCTGCCGGTGTGGCCCAGCCGAACCACACCGTGCCCACCGGTTTGTCGGCGCTGCCGCCGGTGGGGCCGGCCACGCCGGTGACGGCGACCGTCAATTGCACCGGGGCATGGAGGATTGCCCCCGCCGCCATGGCGCGCGCCACCGGTTCGCTGACCGCGCCGTGGGCTTCGATCAGCTCGGCGGGCACGCCCAGCAGCTCGGTCTTGGCGGCGTTGGAGTAGGTGACGAAGCCGCGCTCAAACCAGTCGCTGGAGCCACTCGCGTCGGTGCAGGCGCCGGCAATCAGGCCGCCGGTGCAGCTCTCGGCGGTGGCCATCTTCCATCCGCGGCTTTTGAGTTCGCGCGCGAGCACCAACACCAGATCGGCGATGTCCATGGTCAAAATTTCCAGATTGCAATGACCAGCAGCGTGCAGAGCGCCGCAGCGAAATCGTCGAGCAGGATGCCGAAACCGCCGCGTGGCCCGAAGCCCTTGAAGGTCTTGTCGGCCCAGGCCATGGGGCCGAACTTCACCGCGTCGAAGAACCGGAACAGCACAAACGCCACCATTTGGGCCCAGAAGCCTGCCGGCGCGATCAGCCACAGCACCAGCCAGAAGGCCACCACCTCGTCCCACACGATGTGGCCGGAGTCGGCCACACGCATGTGTTGCGCAGTGACGGTGCAGGCCCACCAGCCCACCAGCGTGCCGGCACCGATCAGCAGCGCCCAGGCGACGGGCGACATCAGCGGTTGCAACAGCAGAAACGACGCCCAGGCCCACAACGTGCCCACGGTGCCGGGTGCAAAACGGCTCAGGCCGGCGCCCGCGCCCAGCGCGATGAAGTGGGCTGGGTGGGACGACAAAAAGGCCCAGGTCGGGCGGGCCATGGGGGCGGTGGCGGTCTCGGTCATGGACGAATTATGGGCGTGCGGTCTTGCTGACCCGTGACGCCGGCGGGATACTGGCGTGAACGAAAAAAGGGGGCCGCATGGAGCTGAACTCGGGTGCCATTCTCACGGCCATGGTGCTGGGCGTGCTGCTCACGGGCGCGGCTTCCTGGGTGGTCTCGGGGCTGTACCGCCGCCGCATGCTGGCGCTCATGAAACGGTCGCCTCCGCCCGATCCGGCGCAGGCGGTCGCTGCTGCCCGGGCGCCTGCGCCCGCCAAGCCCGTCGTCACGCTGGATGCGGTGGCCAACCGGCGGGCGAGCTGGCGCTACCTGTTCGCCGTGAGCGCACTGAGCCTGCTGATCGGCATCACCCAGTCGGTGCTCGCGCTGCTCTTCGTCTACGGCGCTGAGTTGCTCAGTGTGGGCCGCGCGCTCACGCTGGGCGTGGTCTATGCCTGGCCCATGGCGCTCACCTGGGGCCTGGTGCGGCGCTGGTCGTGGCTGCGCACGCTGGGCGCCATTGGGCTCTATTTGCTGGCCATGCTGGCGCTCACGCTGTGGCGTTCCGTGTCGCCGCAGCCGCTGGCCACATCGCTGGGCTGGCTCGGCGGATTGGTGCTGATCCCGGTGCTGGTCACGCTGGTGATCGGTGCCAGTGGCCGCATCCGGGCGGTCGCGCCTTATTTGCTGCCCATCTTCCTGATGCTGGCGGCTTCCTCGGTGCTGACCCTGCAGGTGATGGCCAGCGGAGCGCAGGACCCACCCGGGTGGGTGATCCGGCTGGTGGGCGCCATCGGGGTCTGGCCCGCCATCACCGTGATGGCGGTCGCGCCCTGGTTGCTGCTGGCGTGGCCGGCCTGGGCGATCGCCCGCTCGCTGGCGCGCGCTTACCGGGCCAAGCGCTTTTCCGATCTCTGGTATCTGCTGGCGGCGTACTGGCTGGTGGCGCTGGGCGCGTCGGCGTTGACAGCGCTGGAAGCGGTGGGTTGGATGGCGCTCACCCAGTTCATTCCCTGGTTGTGGATCCCGCTGGCGGCCTGGGGCTTGCGTGGCTGGCTGGCGCCGCACGGTGCGCCGCCCACCTTGCTGGTGCTGCGAGTGTTCCAGCAAGACGTGGGCGTACAGACCCTGTTCGACCGCGTGGTCGAGCGCTGGCGACTCTCGGGCAACACGGTGCTGATCGCGGGCACCGACCTGCTCAGCCGCACCATCGACCCGGACGATGTGTTCACCTTCCTGAACGGGCGTCTGGCCGACCGCTTCGTGGCCAACGAAGCGCAGGTCGCCGAACGTCTGCGCGACTTTGATCTGGCGCCCGACCCCGACGGCCGTTACCGCGTCAACGAGTGCTACTGCTACGACAGCACCTGGCAGCAGGCGCTGGCCGCGCTGGTGGCGCAGGCCGATGTGGTGCTGATGGACCTGCGCGGCTTCCAGGCGCGCAACCAGGGTTGCCGCCATGAGCTGGGCGTGCTGGCCACCGCGTCGCACCTGCAGCGCGTGGTGTTGTTGTTCGATGCCAGCACCGACCGGAGCACGGCGCTGGCGGATCTGGCCGGTGCGCCGGCCGGGCGCGTGGTGTGGGTGGAAGCGGGGCGACTGCAGCAGCGGCGCGTGGCGCAGATCGTGGGCGCGCTGCTCGGCGCCAATAGCGGCTCGGTGTCAGGCGAAATGGTCGAAGCCGCGCGCTGAAACTGCCACCGGGTGGCCCGAAGTATCGAGCACGCGCAGGCCCGGCGCGGCGCTGATGCGGCCAATGCGCTGCACTGGCGTGTGGCTGGCCTTGGCCGCCGCATCCACCGCGGCGCGCGCGATCGGCGCGGCGGTGAACAGCAGTTCGTAGTCGTCGCCGCCGTTGAGCAGGCAGTCGATGCGCCGGGCGTCGGGCAGCAAAGCCAGCGCAGGCGCTGTGGGCAACCGGGCCAGGGCGATCTCGGCGCCCACGCCGCTGGCGGCCAGGATGTGGCCGATGTCACCCGCCAGGCCGTCGCTCACGTCGATGGCCGCGTGCACCGCGTTGCCCAGCACCGCCAGCAGCGTGCCCAGTTCCAGGCGGGGCGTGGGGCGCTCCAGCCGTGCCCTCAGCTCGGGGTATTGGCTCAGTGCCTGGGGCCCGCAGGCCTGGGTGGCCCAGTCGGAACCCTGCATCAGCTCCAGCGCGAGCCGGGCTTCACCGGTGCGTCCGGTGAGGTACAGGTCGTCGCCCACCTGCGCCTGACTGCGCTGCATGGCCAGGCCGGGGCGCACCTCGCCCATCACCGTGATGCAGATGTTGAGCGGGCCGCGTGTGGTGTCGCCCCCCACCAGCGGGCAGGCATGGACATCGGCCAGCGCGAACAGGCCGCGGGCGAAGGCGGCCAGCCAGACCTCGTCGGCATGGGGCAGGGCCAGGGCGAGCGTGAAGCCGAGCGGGCGCGCGCCCATGGCGGCCAGATCGCTCAGGTTCACCGCCAGCGCCTTGTGTCCCAGCGCTTCCGGGTTGACGTCAGCGAAGAAGTGCCGGCCCTCGACCAGCATGTCGGTGGACACTGCGAGCTGGAAGCCCGGGTGGGGTTGCAGCAGGGCGCAGTCGTCGCCAATGCCGAGTGTCACCGCGGGGCGGGCCACCTGGCCGGCGCGCTGGAAGTGGCGCCGGATGAGTTCGAATTCACCCATGGTGCTGTTCGGGGGCGGGGTCGCCCGGGGGCGTGTCGCGCGGAGGCAGCAAAAAGCTCAGCGGCGCCAGGACAATGCGCTGTCTGATCGCGGCGCGGATCAGCTGGCGGTTCACCTCGCTGATGTTCTGCGCCTGCAAGGCCAGCCGGAACGCGAGGTAAAAACTCACGCCGAGGTTGATCGGGCCGATGGCCGCGATGCCCGCCACCGCCCACCAGAAGGCCGGTTCCACGAGCACGTTCAGGCCGAGTGCAAAGGCCGAGGCAGCCGCCTGGCCGGCCGACAGGGTCACGTGTCGCACATCGATCCCGATGCCGAAGAACTGCAAAAAGGCCGGTGTGAGGCCCAGCATGAAGCCCAGCGAGATGTTGGCCGCCAGCCCCGAGATGTTGGTGCGCGTGAAGTTGGCCCAGCGCGCCGCGCGCTGGCGCCCCAGCACCTGGGTGAAACGCGGGTTGTGTTCCATGGCCGAGTGCAGCTTGTGGAACACGAACCAGTTTTCCACCCAGCCCGCCACGATGCTGGAGGCGAACAGCAGCACGCCGGTGAACGCGGCGAACAGCAGGGTGGGCCCGAGCAGGCTGGTGCTCTCGAGCGTGTGGCGCGCCTTCTCCTGGTCCACCATGGCGCTGCCGGTGGTGAACGCGAGCACCGAGCTGATCAGGAGCACCACGGGAATCACCAGGCCGATGTTGCCCACGATGGCCGCCACCTGCGAGCGGAACAGGTTGGCCACCTCATCCACAAAACGTTTGACCGAGCCCGGCGCCTTGATGTCCTTGAGCTTGGCCACCATGGCCGGCGCCGTCACCGCCGGCTGTTTGGTGGCCACGGTGAGGTGTAGCAGCATGATGAGCACGAACGAGGCCGCGTAGTTCAGGCCGGCGGCAAAGCCGCTCCAGAAGGCCGACAGGCCCAGGCCGTAGAGCGCGAACTTCACCCAGGTGGTGAAGCCGATCACCGCGCCGCCACCGGCGGCCTTGCCCAACATGTCCTTGTATTCCGCGGCGTTGCGGGTGATGTAGTGCTCCCCGGTTTCGGCGCTGCGCTCGGCCACCTTGGCGGCGGTGAGGTGCGAGCTGGCCGCGATCAGCGAGCGGATGCTGCGGTTGTCCAGGCCCACCTGGGCCAGGTCTGCGAGCAGGGCGACGGTGGCGCGCTCGGGCTGGTCGGACTGCAGGCAGTCGAGCAGTTCCTTCACCCGCACCACGCGCTCACGCAGCTGGCGCAGGCGGAACACGATGCCCACCGAGACGCCGTGTTCTTCGAGGTGCGAATAGACCGAGTAGGCCGCATGGCGGCATGCGTCGAGCTGGTTGCGCAGCCGCGTGGCCGCCTCCAGCGCTTCGGGGCTTTGCGCACCGTGCACGCGCACCGCGCGGCGCAGCGATTCCAGGTCGCTGGGCAACTGGTGGAACGGCTTCTGCTCCTGGGCCTCGGGCGACATGCGCACCCGGATTTCGGAGGCAAAACCGGTCGCGCTGACCTGGCTCACGCAGGAAATCATGGCGTCCATCAGGGCCACCTGCCAGAAGTCCGCGGTGTCGGCGCCGGGCTCCAGCCCCGTACCGATCAACAGGTCGCGCAGGCGCAGCAGGGTCGCGCTGTCCAGCGCCTTGAGCCAGCGCACGTCAAAACGCGAGGGCAGCAGCAGGTCGAACAGCTCGCCCAGATCGTGGGTTTCGGGTGTGTGCGGCAGCGCCTTCTTGCGCAGGCGGTTGCCGAACTCGCTCAGGAAAGCCGTGCGCGGGGCAAAACCATGGTCGGCCAGCAGCGGGGTGATGTCCACCGTTTCCACAAAGCGCTGCCACCAGCGGCGCCAGCGCTGCTGCTGATCGGGGTGGGCCTGCACGCTGTCGAGAAACTCCCGCACCCGGGCCACGCTGGCCTGCACGTCTTTTTCGTCGCCGCGCACCCAGTGCATGGCGTCGATCAGCCACAGGTGGCGTTGCGCCAGGGGCGCGTCGGGGTCGAGGCTGTCGATGAGGGCAGTGACGGCCATGGGCGAGGAGCTGCGTTTCAGTGCAGCACCCGCGATGGCGCGTCACCGGCGCCGCTGGCGCGCAAGGCGAACGCGGGCACCACGGCCTCAAAACGTTCGCCGTCTTCGGCCACGCAGAAAAAGCTCCCTCGCATGCTGCCGGTGGGCGTCTTCAGGCGGGTACCGCTGGTGTACTGGAACGACTCGCCCGGGCGCAACAGCGGCTGGTGTCCCACCACGCCCAGGCCCTTGACCTGCTCGGTGTGGCCCTGTTCGTCGTCGATGATCCAGTGCCGCGAGATCAGCTGCGCCGTCGCTTCACCGGTGTTGGTGATGGTGATGGTGTAAGCGAAGGCGTACTGGTCTTCCTCGGGTGAAGACTGCTCGCTGAGGTACTGGGGTTCGACCTCGCAGGTGAACAGGTATTTGGGCATGGGCGGCATGTTACCCCGGGCATGCGCTGCGCCGTGAGGCCTGACAAAATGCACCCGACCGTCCACATATTCCCCCACCACAGGTTGCCCATGTCACAGAACCCCAGCGCCGCGTTCATCGCCCCGTCCATCCTGTCCGCCGACTTTGCCCGCCTGGGTGAAGAGGTGAAAAACGTCATTGCTGCCGGTGCCGACTGGATCCATTTCGACGTGATGGACAACCACTACGTGCCCAACCTGACCTTCGGCCCCATGGTCTGCCAGGCGCTCAAACCCCACGCCAAAAAACCCGACGGCACGCCGGTGCCGATCGATGTGCACCTGATGATCCAGCCGGTGGACGCGCTGGCCGGCGCCTTCATCGACGCCGGTGCCGACCTGGTGAGCTTCCACCCCGATGCGAGCGCTCACGTGCACCGCAGCGTTCAGGCCATCAAGGCCAAGGGCGCCAAGGCCGGCCTCACCTTCAACCCCGGGCAGCCTCTGGATGTGCTGGACTGGCTGATCGACGACATCGACCTGATCCTGATCATGAGCGTCAACCCCGGCTTCGGCGGCCAGAGCTTCATCGACTCGGCGCTGCGCAAGATCGAGGACGCGCGCAAACGCATCGAGGCCAGCGGCAAAGACATTCGCCTGGAAGTGGACGGCGGCATCAAGCCCGACAACATCCGCCGCGTTGCCGACGCCGGCGCCGACACCTTTGTGGCCGGCAGTGCGATCTTCGGCAAGCCGGACTACAAGGCGGTGATTGATCAAATGCGGGC
>NZ_JALHLX010000030.1:24706-27865 GCF_022844385.1 Hydrogenophaga sp.
ATCGTTGATCTCGATGGCACGATGGTCGACACCCTGGGCGACTTCGATGTCGCCCTGAACGGGACCTTGAAGGCGCTGGGCCGGCCCGGCGTCACCCGCGCCGAGATCGAGCGCATGGTGGGCAAGGGCTCGGCGCACCTGATCCGGTCGGCCTTGCTGCATGGCGGGCTGCAGGCCGATGAGGCGGCGGCACTGCAAGCTGATGCCTGGACGCGCTACCAGGCGCACTACCTCGCCATCAACGGCGCCCACAGCGCGGTGTATCCCGGCGTCGTCGAAGGTCTCACGGCGCTGCGCGAGCGCGGTCTGCCGCTGGCCTGCCTGACCAACAAGCCCCACGGCTTTGCCCTGCCGCTGCTCAAAGCCAAGGGATTGCTCGGCTTCTTCGCCCATGTGTTCGGTGGCGACAGTTTCGAGCGCACCAAACCCGACCCGTTGCCCCTGCTGAAAACCTGCGAAGCGCTGGGCACAGCGCCGGCGAACACGCTCATGGTGGGTGACTCGCAGAACGACGGCATCGCCGCGCGCGCGGCCGGGTGCCCGGTGGTGCTGGTGACCTATGGCTACAACCACGGTGACCCGATCGCACAGGCGCCGCACGACCGGTTGATCGGCTCGCTGGCCGAGTTGACTCTCCGTATTGCCTGACCGTCAGGGTTTTGCTTTCCCGAGCAACGCATCTTTCAATTGCCAGTCGGCCGGTTTCGGCCCCAGCCAGATGCGCATCAACGCATTGAAAAACTCGGGCTCCTTGAACGGCTCGCCTTCCACCTTGCCCTTGATGGTCAGCACCGTGCCGGTGCCGGGCACCCAGTCGATCAGGAAGGTGTCGCCCGCAACCAGCTTCTTGTGGTCGCTGAACACCTGGCTCATGCGCAGCACGCCGGGGATGAGTTTGGAGAAGGCGGCGCGCTCCATGTTGTCTTCCATGCCGCGCGAAAACAGCTTGCCGAGTTCGGCCGAATCGATGTCGCGCAGCATGGTGATGGTCATGCGCCGCGGGCCGGTGGCCGCCAGCACCGCCTCGGGCGTCTCGGCCTTCTGACCCAGGTAGAGCCCGGCGGTGTAGACCTTGAACACCGCCTTGTAGCGGATGCCGGCGCCGTTGAGCACCAGCGGTTGCCCGGCCACGGTGACGCGATCTTCGAGCTTGACGCCGCTCAACTCCACGGTGGCAGCCTGACTGAGTGTTGGCAAGAGCAGGGCAGTGCACAGGGTGAAGGCCGCCAGAATGGATGGGGCAAAAGGCAGGTGTTTCATGGGGCTCCAGATCGAAAAAAAGAACAGGCGTTCTATTTTTCTGATTGTCCCTTCGGGTTGAATCCGCCCTCACAGGGTTTAGCCGTAAAACCAAAGCATGTCGCCGTGACCCACGACACGCCACAGACCCTTTGCTACACTCCGCCCACCATGTTCAACCCATGCACAACCCCCTCAGGTGTTCTGCCGAGCCGCAACGGCCGGGGAGCCTGGCCCTGGCGCAAGCCAGCGTAAACGTGCACTCCCCCCGGGGTTGGCACAGCGACCACCGCGCTCCGCGCCCGCCGCTGTCTCACCCCACCCAAGCCCGGCAGCACCCCTGACCGGATGGCATGTACCCCAGCGCCCCGCCCGATGTGTCGATGACCCGACGCGTGGCCGATGGAAAGAACGAACATGATCACGGAACTGGAATTCAAGAGCCTGGCCCAGCAGGGCTACAACCGCATCCCGCTGATGGCCGAGGCCTTCGCGGACCTCGAAACCCCGCTTTCGCTTTACCTCAAGCTCGCACATGGGCGCGGCGACGGCAAGCACAGCTTCTTGCTCGAATCGGTGGTGGGCGGTGAGCGCTTCGGGCGCTACAGCTTCATCGGCCTGCCCGCGCGCACCTTGCTGCGCGCCACCGGCTTCGGCGCCGAGGCCAAAACCGAGGTGGTGCGTGACGGCGTGGTGATCGAGACCGACCACGGCAACCCGCTCGACTTCATCGCCGCCTACCAGCAGCGGTTCAAGGTCGCGCTGCGCCCCGGCCTGCCGCGCTTCTGCGGCGGCCTGGCCGGTTACTTCGGCTACGACGCGGTGCGCCACATCGAGAAGAAGCTGGAGAACACCTGCCCGCCCGACACCCTGGGCTGCCCCGACATCCTCTTGCTGCAGTGCGAGGAGCTGGCGGTGATCGACAACCTGTCGGGCAAGCTGTATTTGATCGTGTACGCCGACCCCGGCCAGCCCGAGGCCTACGCCAACGGCAAGAAACGCCTGCGCGAACTGCGCGAAGCGCTCAAATATTCGGTGAGCGCGCCGGTGGTCAAGGCCAGCCAGGGTTACCCGGCCGAACGCGACTTCGCCAAGGCCGACTACTTGAAGGCTGTGGACCGCGCCAAGGAGCTGATCGCCGCGGGCGACTTCATGCAGGTGCAGGTGGGCCAGCGCATCAAGAAGCGCTACACCGAGTCGCCGCTGAGCCTGTACCGCGCGCTGCGTTCGCTCAACCCCTCGCCCTACATGTACTACTACCACTTCGGGGATTTCCACGTGGTGGGGGCCTCGCCCGAGATCCTGGTGCGCCAGGAGAACACGGCCGAGGGCACCAAGGTGACGATCCGCCCACTGGCCGGCACCCGCCCGCGCGGCGCAACAATCGAGCAGGACAAGGCGACCGAAACCGAGCTGATCAACGACCCGAAAGAGCGCGCCGAGCACGTGATGCTGATCGACCTGGCGCGCAACGACATCGGCCGCATCGCGAAGATCGGCACGGTCAAGGTGACCGAGGCGTTCGCGGTGGAGCGCTACAGCCATGTGATGCACATCGTGAGCAACGTCGAAGGCATGCTGGTGGACGGCATGACCAGCATGGACGTGCTGAAAGCCACCTTCCCGGCCGGCACGCTCACCGGCGCGCCCAAGGTGCACGCCATGGAACTGATCGACCAGCTCGAGCCCACCAAACGCGGCATCTACGGCGGTGCGTGTGGCTACCTCAGTTATGCGGGCGACATGGACGTGGCCATCGCCATCCGCACCGGCATCATCAAGGACCAGACGCTCTACGTGCAGGCCGCGGCCGGCGTGGTGGCCGACTCGGTGCCCGAGATGGAGTGGAGAGAAACCGAGCACAAGGCACGGGCCTTGTTGCGCGCAGCCGAACTGGTTGAGGAGGGTCTGGAATGAACA
>NZ_JALHLX010000030.1:27965-33450 GCF_022844385.1 Hydrogenophaga sp.
CTCATGGTGGACAACTACGACTCGTTCACCTTCAACATCGTGCAGTACCTTGGTGAGCTCGGGGCTGAGGTCACCGTGGTGCGCAATGACGAAGTCACAGTCGACGAAATCGATCAACGACTGGCGGCTGGAAAGATCGACCGCCTGGTGATTTCCCCGGGTCCATGCTCACCCGCCGAAGCCGGCATCTCGGTCGCAGCGATCCAGCACTTTGCCGGCAAGCTGCCCATCCTCGGCGTGTGCCTGGGCCACCAGGCCATCGGCGCCGCGCT
The DNA here is from genome assembly GCF_022844385.1 of Hydrogenophaga sp. Lineage (GTDB taxonomy): Bacteria > Pseudomonadota > Gammaproteobacteria > Burkholderiales > Burkholderiaceae_C > Hydrogenophaga. The sequence continues at coordinate 28,238 of NZ_JALHLX010000030.1, forward strand.
GGGCGGCACGGTGGTGCGTGCCCAGGAACTCATGCACGGCAAGACCAGCGTGATCACAACCAAGCAGGTGGGTGTGTTTGCGAACTTGCCGGAGCAGTTCACCGTGAACCGCTACCACTCGCTGGCGATCCGCCGCAGCGACTGCCCGCCCGAACTGGAGGTGACCGCCTGGACCGACGACGGCGAGATCATGGGCGTGAAACACAAGACCCTGGCCATCGAAGGCGTGCAGTTCCACCCCGAGAGCATCCTCACCGAACACGGGCACGCGATGCTCAAGAACTTTCTGGATCAGGCATGAATACGGTTGACTTGCGAAGTGACACGGTGACACGGCCCACGCCGGCCATGCGTGAGGTCATGATGGCTGCGCCCCTGGGCGACGACGTGTTTGGCGACGACCCGTCCGTCAATGCGCTGCAGGACAAGATCGCTGCCCTGACCGGCAAGGACGCCGCACTCTTCATGGCCAGCGGCACGCAGAGCAACCTGTGCGCGATGCTGGCGCACTGCGAGCGCGGCGACGAGTACATCGTGGGCCAGAACGCCCACACCTACCGCTACGAAGGCGGCGGCGCGGCCGTGCTGGGCAGCATCCAGCCGCAACCCCTGGCGCAAAACGCCACCGGGCAGATGCAGCTGGCCGACATCGCCGCCGCCATCAAACCCGACGACCCGCACTTCGCACGCACGCGCCTGCTGTGCCTGGAGAACACCTGGAACGGCCATCCCATGCCGGCCGAGTACCTCGCCCAGGCGACCGCGCTGGCGCGTGATCACGGCCTGGCGGTGCATCTGGATGGCGCGCGTGTGTTCAACGCGGCGGTGGCCGCGGGCGGTGAACCGTCCACCGCACTTCGCGGCATCGTCGACCGCTTCGACAGCGTCTCCGTGTGTTTCAGCAAAGGCCTGGGCGCGCCCGTGGGCTCGGCCCTGTGCGGCTCCAAAGACCTGATCCGCCGCGCGCTGCGCTGGCGCAAGATGCTCGGCGGCGGCCTGCGCCAGTCGGGCCTGCTCGCGGCTGCGGCGCACCACGCACTGGACCACCACGTCCACCGGCTGGCCGACGACCACGCGCTCGCGCAGCGCCTCGCCCAGGGCTTGGCCGACATCGATGGCCTGGCCGTGCGCTCGGCGCAAACCAACATCGTGTTCGTCGACGTGGCGAACGGTCGCGGCCCCGATCTGCTGGCACACCTGGCGCGCGACGGTGTGCTCGCCACCGGCCTGATCGGCCTGCGTTTCGTGACCCACCTCGATGTGGATGCGGCCGGCATCGACCGCGCGATCGCGAGCACCCGTGCGTTTTTTGCGCAAGGCGCCACGGCCACCAGCACCCGGCCCGCCGGCTCCGCCGTCTACTGAACGCAGGCGCACGGCCATGCCCGACCTGCCGCAACTCCTGCTGTTCATCGCGGCCGGCTGGCTGCTCAACCTCACGCCCGGCCCGGACGTGCTCTACATCGTCACGAACGCACTGCGGAGCGGTGTGCGTGCCGGCATCGTCGCCGCGCTGGGCATCGTCAGTGGCTGCTTCGTGCACGTGTTCGCCGCCGCCGTCGGCGTGAGCGCGCTGCTGGCCACGTCCGCCACCGCGTTCACCGTACTCAAGTGGATCGGCGCCGCCTACCTGCTGTGGATGGGCATTCGTCTGCTGATGTCGAAAGCCAAGCCGCTGGACCTGAACGCGGGCACCATCGAAGTGAACCTCTGGCGTGTGTACCGCCGGGGATTTCTCACCAACGTGCTCAACCCCAAGGTGGCGATCTTCTTTCTGGCCTTTGTGCCGCAGTTCATCGCTCCCGACGCGCCGAACAAGGTGCTGGCGTTTCTGCTGCTGGGGCTGATCTTCAACCTCAACTCGCTGCCGATCAACTTTGGCTACGCCTGGCTCGCCGCCTGGGCCGCGCGGCGCGTGCAGACGGTGCAGCGCGCCATGCACTGGATGGACCGCGCCGCGGGCCTGCTGTTCGTGGGCTTCGGCCTGCGCCTGGCCTTGACCGACAATCCCGCTCAATAGAGAAGAAGCTCAGGAGACACACATGCCGAACAGCCACAAGATCACGCCGCAAGAGGCGCTGCAGCGCACCATCGAGCACCGCGAGATCTTTCACGACGAGATGTTGCACCTCATGCGCCTGATCATGAGCGGCGAAATGTCGCCAGTCATGATGGCCGCTTTCATCACCGGCCTGCGCGTGAAGAAAGAAACCATCGGCGAAATCACGGCGGCTGCGCAGGTGATGCGCGAGTTTTCCACCAAGGTACATGTGGCCGACAAGACGCACCTGGTCGACATCGTCGGCACCGGCGGTGACGGCTCGCACACCTTCAACATCTCCACTTGCTCCATGTTCGTCGCGGCTGCGGCCGGCGCGCGGGTGAGCAAACACGGTGGGCGCAGTGTCTCCAGCAAGAGTGGCAGCGCCGACGTGCTGGAAAGCCTGGGCGTGAACATCAACCTGCCCCCTGAGGCGATCGCGCGCTGCATCGAGCAGGTCGGCGTGGGCTTCATGTTCGCGCCCAACCACCATCCGGCCATGAAAAACGTGGCCCCGGTGCGCCGCGAGCTCGGCATCAAGACCATCTTCAACATCCTGGGCCCGCTGACCAACCCAGCCTCCGCACCCAACATCCTCATGGGCGTGTTCCACCCCGATCTGGTGGGTATCCAGGTGCGCGCATTGCAGCGCCTGGGCGCCGAACACGCGGTGGTGGTGTATGGGCGCGACGGCATGGACGAGGTCTCGCTCGGTGCGGCCACGCTGGTGGGGGAGCTCAAGAGCGGTGAGATCACCGAATACGAGATTCACCCCGAGGACTTCGGCATGACCATGGCCAGCAGCCGAGCGCTGCGGGTGGAGACACCCGAGGCCTCGCGACAGATGCTCATGGGTGTGCTGGAAGGCGGCGATGACCCTGCTTTCAAGGCCCCCAGCGAAATCGTCGCACTCAATGCCGGTGTGGCGCTGTACGCCGCCAATGTGGTCGCCGACATGGGGGCCGGCATCGCACTCGCCCGGCGCACCCTGGCCTCGGGCGCGGCGCTGGCCAAACTCGAACAACTCAAGGCCTTCGCGGCCTGACCTGGAACAACGACATGAGCGACATCCTGCAGAAGATCGTGACTGTGAAGCACGAGGAAATCGCCGCCGCCCAGCGCAAGAAGCCGCTCGACGTGGTGCGCTTCGACGCCGAGAGCCGCGTGCTCACGCGAGATTTCGAGGGCGCGCTGCGCCGCAAGATCGCTGCCGGCCAGGCCGCCGTGATCGCTGAAGTGAAGAAGGCCAGCCCGAGCAAGGGCGTGCTGCGCGAAGACTTCATCCCCGCCGACATCGCCCAGAGCTATGCCGAGGGCGATGGCGAGGTCAGCGCCGCCTGCCTGTCGGTGCTGACCGACAAACAGTTCTTCCAGGGAAGCTCCGACTATTTGAAACAGGCCCGCGCCAGCTGCGACCTGCCGGTGCTGCGCAAGGACTTCATGGTCGACCCGTACCAAGTCTACGAGGCCCGCGCGATGGGCGCCGACGCCATCCTGCTGATCGCCGCCTGCCTGGACGACGCGCAGATGGTCGACCTCGAAGCGCTGACACTCAGCCTGAACATGGCCGTGTTGGTGGAGGTGCACGACCGCGCCGAGCTGCAGCGCGCGCTCAAGCTCAAAACCCCGCTGATCGGCATCAACAACCGCAACCTGCGCACCTTCGAGGTGACGCTGCAGACCACGCTGGACCTGATGGCCGACGTGCCTGCCGATCGCCTGTTGATCACCGAGTCCGGCATCCTGGGCCGCGACGACGTGCAGACCATGCGCGCTGCCGGTGTGCACGCCTTCCTGGTGGGCGAGGCCTTCATGCGCGCACCCGAGCCGGGTCTGGCGCTGGCCGAGCTGTTCGCCTGAACGCATGGCCCCGCAGGAGATGTCGGGTTGGGCCGACCTGACGGCGGATTTCTGGTCGTCCCCCAAAGGGGTGGCGCTGACGTGCTTTCTGGACACCCGCCGCACACAAGGCGCCGCCATCTACCCGCCCGAGCCGCTGAGGGCCCTGCAACTCACGCCCGCCGATGAGGTTCGCGTGGTCGTGCTGGGTCAGGACCCTTACCACGGGCCCGGCCAGGCCGAGGGGCTGGCGTTTTCGGTCGCTCCCGGCGTGAAGCCGCCGCCCAGCCTGCGCAACATCTTTCAGGAGCTGCAGCGCGACCTGGGCCTCCCCCCGCCGGGCAACGGTTCACTGGTGCGCTGGGCGCAGCAAGGCGTGTTGCTGCTCAACACCTGCCTGACGGTGGAAGCGGGCCAGCCCGCCAGCCACGCCCAACAGGGTTGGGAGTCGCTGACCGACCGGCTCATCGAGTACTGCAGCGCGTCGGGTCAGCCCAAGGTCTTCATGCTCTGGGGCGCACATGCCCAGAAAAAGGCGACCCTCATCGACGCCGGGCGGCACCTGCTGCTGTTTGCCAACCACCCGTCGCCGCTGTCGGCCCGCCGCGCGCCCTTTCCGTTCATCGGGTGCGGTCATTTCGGACAGGCCAACGCCTGGCTGGCGAGGCAGGGTGCCCGGCCCATTGACTGGTGATGCGCAGGCTTGCGGAGAAGCTGGTACGCCGTCTTAAAACCATGGCATAATCGCGGGCTGCGCTATGGAGGGGTGGCCGAGTGGTTAAAGGCAGCAGACTGTAAATCTGCCCGCTTACGCGTACGCTGGTTCGAATCCAGCCTCCTCCACCAGCGACCGATGTGTGACATGTAAGCGATGGGACTTTGCGTCCGGCGACCAATTGCCTTGTGGCGGTGGTTCGTTCGGATGGGGCGAATCTGGCGGGAGTAGTTCAATGGTAGAACCCCAGCCTTCCAAGCTGATGACGCGGGTTCGATTCCCGTCTCCCGCTCCATGTCCTGTTGTTGGACATTGTTGGGTTGGTTTTGAGTATTCCAGGATGGCCGGTTTGCCGGCTTCCTTGGCCCTTGTGGCTCAGTGGTAGAGCACTCCCTTGGTAAGGGAGAGGTCGCGGGTCCGATTCCCGCCAAGGGCACCAGTTGATTGCAGATCTGTATCCACAGGTTTTTTGGTTGTTCCGGCAGTTTTGATTTGGAGCTGAAAAATGGGAAAAGAGAAATTTGAGCGGACCAAGCCGCACGTCAACGTTGGCACGATTGGTCACGTTGACCACGGCAAGACCACGCTGACGGCGGCGATCACGACCGTGCTGGCGGC
>NZ_JALHLX010000031.1:0-11989 GCF_022844385.1 Hydrogenophaga sp.
CTGCAGCTTCTCGCGGGCTGCATCCAGCACGTGTTGTCCCCGGCTGCCTTGCATGCTGGTGGTGAGCAGCAGCTCGCGCGGTCCCTGTTGCACCAGCTGAAAGTCGAACAATCCGGCGTCTTCCAGCACGGTGCTCACCGCCAGCGGCACCACCTGCACGCACGCACGTCCCCGGCCGCCCGCCAACTGCAGCGTGTCGTCGTCGCGCCCGGACACGGTGATGACTGGAAGGTGCGAGCCGCATGTGCAGGGTGTTGGCAGAAACGTCACCCGGTCTCCCAGGTCGTAGCGGATCAGCGGCTGGACGTGGTTGGCCAGGTTGGTCAGCAAGGTCGTGCAGCCGGCCTGGCCATCCGGCACGGCGCGGCCCTGCGCGTCGACCGGCTCCAGGATGGCCCAGTCGCTGTTGAGGTGCAGCGCGCCGAGGCGGCATTCGAACGCCAGCGACAGGAACTCCGAGGCGCCATAGCTCTGGCTCACAGGGCAGGCGAAGCTCTCGCGCACGAAGGTGCGTTGCGCTGGCGACAGGGTTTCACCACCCGTCCAGATTTCGCGCAGGTCCACGCGCAGGCGGCCTGCACGATGCTCCTCTGCCAGCATCACGGCAGCGCTCGGATAGGTCGCCAGCACTGTCGGCTGGAACGCCTCCAACTCGGCGCGCAGCGCCTCCATCGGTTGAAGGAACGACATGCCTCGCAGGCGGTGCGAGAGACCTGGCTGCAGTTGCCGCAGGCGCTCGACCGATACGGTGCTCGCGAAGTGCCCACCGGTGGCGCCAACAAAGGCCATGCGATCGGTCAGCCCCCACGGGTCCAGCCAGCGCTGCAACGGACGCAGCACGGGGCGGCGCAGGGCCTCCAGCGCGTCGTAGACATGCATGGCCCGGGCGTCCTGCACAAAGACGGCTGGCTCACCGCTGCTGCCCGAACTCTCCCAGACGGTGTAGCGTGTGAGATGGTCCTTGGCGATGTTGCCCGGCTTGGCGATGAATCGGCGCAGCTGGTTCAGAGAAATCTCAGGGTCCGTGACCCAGTCACCGAAGTGGCGCATCAGTTCCGTCTTGTGCGCAACGGGCAGATCCTCCAGGCGCGTGCTGGCTGGATCGCGTCCGGCAAACACGCGGCGGTAGCGCGCAGAACCTCGGGCTGCAGCCTCAAACAGGGCCGCGAGCCGCTGCGCGCGCAGCGCGCCAAGCCCCTCAGCTGCAGCGCTTGAGGCCATGGCCACCTCGACAGCGAACGCGCCGGCGTGCCAGGGATCGAAAGTGAGTGGCATTAGAAGCGGCTCCCGTTCAATGCGACATCAGCACGCGACCTTGAGGTAGCGCTGCCGTCCGCGCAATGCATCGTCGGCGCCGTCGCCTGCACAGGGCAGGATCAGCGCTGGCCGACCGCTGTCGACAAGCACGCCAGGAGGAAAATCCGCAGGCAAATCGCCAGTGGCCGGATCGTCTGCGTCGCGTTGACCCAGGGTCATCAGATCGGCGTGGAGCGCGCGGCGGGCAAAGCCCCGCGGTCCGTCTGGGAGGGGCTCGGCCCAGCGAAGCCGGTTCGAGCCCGCGGCGGCCTTGATGAAAGCGGCATGTGGCTTCCGCAGGCACTCCCGGTCCAGTTCCTGCATCGACTCCACGGACGCCGCCACCCCCACCGCATAGGGGTACCGCGCCAGCGCGGTCAGCATGCACGGCTGGGCGATGACTTCGGCATCGAAGTCATCGCCCAGCGTGCGCGCCACCGGGATGCGGGCACTCGAATGCGCCGAACCATCGATGTGCAACAGGATCGAGCGGGGTATTTGCACAAGAACACCTTCGTTGAAGAGCAGGCCTGAAGCACGTTACAGCCCACCAACTGACGTCTCCCCCGAATTCCGGACTTTTCAAAACTCGAGGCACGGTGGCTTTGGACACATCATGTCATTGGATGTGTCCGGGAAACCGGGGGAAGCCCATCAAGGGCAGTACTTTGGAAGCGCAGCTTTCATTTTCTTCTGGTGCTTTCGCTGCTGCATCGAAAGCACCCATTCTCTTGATTCAAATCAAGGGGAACCCGACACCGCAGGCACACCATGGGCGCCACGTATCGCACTCCACCCGCCATTCTGGAGGAGGGAGACACGTTCGCGTGAATGGAGGCAACCATGAAAGATCCAGCGAGCTTGCAGGAACCCGTCTCGCATACGCCCAGCGTTCAAGACCGGTTCCCCACGGCCTACACCATCCTCTTTGCGCTGATCATCCTGATGGCAGCGCTGACCTGGATCCTGCCCGCTGGTCAATACCAGCGCGCGGCGAATGAGGCCTTGGGCAAGGACGCTCCGGTGCCCGGCACCTACCAGGTGGTGGAAGCCTCGCAGCAAGGCGTGTTCGACGTGCTGCTGGCGCCCATCACTGGTTTCTACAACCAGAGCACAGGCATGGCCAACGCCATCGATGTGTCGCTCTTCGTACTCGTCATCGGTGGCTTCCTGGGCGTGGTGAACGCCACTGGCGCGATCAACACCGGTATCGAGCGCGTCATGCTCGGTCTGAAGGGCCGCGAGAAATGGATGATCCCCGCCCTGATGTTGCTCTTTGCTGCCGGTGGAACGACGTACGGCATGGCCGAAGAGACGCTGGCGTTCTATGTGCTCCTGATCCCGTTGATGATCCGGGTTGGCTATGACGCACTCACGGGCGTCGCCGTGATCATGGTGGGTGCGGGCGTCGGCGTGATTGGCTCCACCATCAACCCGTTCTCCACCGCCATTGCCTCCAACGCAGCCGGTATCCCCTTCACCCAGGGCATGGGTCTGCGACTGCTGATCCTCGCACTGGGCTGGCTGATCTGCGTGGTGTATGTGATGCGGTATGCCGAACGGGTGCGCAAGGACCCATCGACCTCGCTGGTGGCCGATCTCAAGGCGTCCAACGAGGCGCATTTCCTGCGCAACCACGAGGGCGATCGCGAGGCGCTGCTCACTGGGCGGCAGAAGCTCATTCTGTTGATGTTTGGCGCCACCTTTGTTGCCATGGTCTGGGGTGTCGCCTCGCAGGGTTGGTGGATGGCCGAGATGTCGGCCCTGTTCCTGGCCTCGGCCATCGCGGTGGGGCTGTTGGCGTGGATGGGTGAGAAGCCTTTCACCACCGCCTTTGTCGACGGCGCTCGCGACTTGCTCGGCGTGGCCCTGGTGATCGGCCTGGCGCGCGGCATCGTGGTCATCATGGACCAAGGCAAGATCACCGACACCATCCTGCACACCTTCGAAGGCTGGATCACCGGCATGCCCGACGTGGCCTTCGTCAACGCCCTGTTTGCCACCGAAGGCCTGCTCAGCCTGCTGGTGCCGTCCACCTCGGGGCTGGCGGTGCTGAGCATGCCCATCCTGGCGCCGCTCTCCGACTTCGCCGGCGTGCCGCGCCACCTGGCCGTGACCGCGTTCCAGACGGCGATCGGCATCACCAATCTGGTCACACCCACCTACGCCGTGGTGGTGGGCGCGCTGGCCATTGGCCGGGTGCCCTACCAACGCTGGGTGCGCTTCATCTGGCCGCTGATGCTGATGCTGACCGTGCTCAGCATGGCCAGCCTGAGTGCGGCGGTGCTGCTGTGAACGCCATGGGCGCCACCGATGACGGTGCAATCCGGCTGGGCGTGTATTCCGAGGTGGGCAAGCTGCGGCGCGTGCTGGTGAGCGCGCCCGGCCTGGCGCACGAACGCCTGACGCCAGCGAACTGCGACGGGCTGTTGTTCGACGACGTGTTCTGGGTGCAGCAAGCACGCACCGACCATTTCGACTTCGTCTCCAAGATGCAGGACCGCGGCGTCGAGGTGCTGGAGATGGGCCAGTTGCTCGCGGAAACCCTGGCCATCCCGGCCGCGCGCGAATGGGTGCTGCAACGCAAGATCACACCCGACCACGTGGGCGTGGGCATGCTCGACGAGCTCAAGGGCTGGCTGTGGGAACTGCCCGCCGAAGCGCTGGCGCGTTACCTCATCGGCGGTGTGGCGGTGCACGACCTGCCGTTCAAGCCCGCCGGCATGTTCGGTCCCTGCCTGGGGGCCGACGGTTTCGTGCTGCCACCGCTGCCGAACATGCTGTTCACGCGCGACACCAGCGCATGGATTTACGGCGGCGTCACCCTCAACCCCATGCACTGGCCCGCGCGGCGCCAGGAAACCCTGCTGACCGCGGCGGTGTACCGGCACCACCCGCTGTTTGCGCAGGCCGGCTTTCCGGTGTGGTGGGGCGACCCTGACATGGACCACGGCCCGGCCACGCTGGAGGGCGGCGACATCATGCCCATCGGCAACGGTGTGGTGCTGGTCGGCATGGGCGAACGCACCACGCCGCAGGCGGTGGGGCAGCTGGCGCAGGCCTTGTTTGCTGCCGGTGCCGTGCAGCGCGTGGTGGCCTGCCAGATGCCGCAGTCCCGCGCGGCCATGCACCTGGACACCGTGTTCTCGTTCTGTGACCGCGACACCGTGACCAGCTTCGTGGACGTGGCGAACCAGGTCGTCTGCCACAGCCTCTACCCGACCGATCGTGGCGGCATCGACCACCGGCGCGAAAGCCGGCCGCTGTTCGAGGTGGTGGCGCAATGCCTTGGCCTCCCGCAACTGCGCGTCATACCAACGGGAGGCGACAGCTACGAACAAGCGCGCGAACAGTGGGACGACGGCAACAACGTGGTGGCCATCGAGCCGGGCGTGGTGATCGGATACGACCGCAACACCCACACCAACACCTTGCTGCGCAAGGCCGGCATCGAGGTCATCACCATCCGCGGCAGCGAACTCGGCCGCGGCCGGGGCGGCGGCCACTGCATGACCTGCCCCATCTCTCGCGACGCTTGAAAGAAAACACCATGGCATTCAACCTGAAAAACCGAAGCCTGCTGACCCTGCGCGACTTCACGGCGGACGAGATCGGCTTTCTGCTCAAGCTCGCCGCCGACCTGAAGGCGGCCAAGTACGCCGGCACCGAGCAGCCCAGGCTGCGCGGCAAGGAGATCGCGCTGATCTTCGAGAAGGACTCCACCCGCACCCGCGTGGGCTTCGAGGTGGCGGCGCACGACCAGGGCGCCACCGTCACCTACCTCGGGCCCTCGGGCAGCCACATCGGCCACAAGGAATCCATCAAGGACACGGCGCGGGTGCTGGGGCGGGTGTACGACGCCATCGAGTACCGCGGCTTTGGCCAGGCGGTGGTGGAGACGCTGGCGAAGTGGTCCGGCGTGCCGGTCTACAACGGCCTCACCGACCAGTTTCACCCCACGCAGATCCTGGCCGACCTGCTGACCATGCGCGAGCACTGCGAGAAGCCGCTGCGCGAGATCGCGTTCTGCTTTCTGGGCGATGCCGGCAACAACATGGGCGACTCGCTGCTGATCGGCGCGGCCAAGCTGGGCATGGACGTGCGCCTGTGTGGACCGGCGTCGCTGTGGCCCGAGCAGACCATCATTGATGAGGCCAAGGTCCTGGCCCGCGACAGCGGGGCTCGCATCCTTCTGACCGAGGACGTGGCTGCCGGCGTGAAGGGCTGCGACTTTCTCTACACCGACGTCTGGGTCTCGATGGGCGAGCCCGAATCGGTCTGGGCCGAGCGTATCCGCCTGCTGATGCCCTACCAGGTGAACGCCGCGGCGATGGCGCTGACCGGAAACCCACGCGCGCGCTTCATGCACTGCCTGCCGGCCTTCCACAACACCGAGACCGAAGTGGGTGCACAGATCGAACGGTTGCACGGCATCTCAGCCATGGAAGTCACCGACGAGGTGTTCGAGAGCCCGGCCTCCATCGTGTTCGACCAGGCAGAGAACCGCATGCACACCATCAAGGCGGTGCTGGTCGCCACCCTGGGCGGCTGAAATGGCACTCGTCGTTGTGGCCCTGGGAGGCAATGCGCTGTTGCGCCGCGGTGAACCGGTGAGCGCGGCCACGCAGCGCGCCAACATCCGCCGCGCAGCGGTGGCGCTGGCCCAGCTCATGGCCGAGGGGCACCAGCTGGTCATCACCCATGGCAACGGTCCGCAGGTGGGGCTGCTTGCGCTGCAGGGTGAGGCCGCTGGCAAGGCCGCCTTTCCGCTCGACGTGCTCGGTGCCGAAACCGAGGGCATGATCGGCTACGTGTTGCAGCAGGAACTGGACAACGCCTATACGGGGGACGCGCGCTTTGCCACGCTGTTGACGCAGGTTGAGGTGGACCCGCAGGACCCCGCATTTGCCACCCCGAGCAAGCCGGTGGGTTCGGTCTACAGCGAGGCCGATGCGAAACGACTGGCAGAACAACGCGGCTGGTCCATCGCACCCGACGGCAATGCCTGGCGGCGCGTGGTGCCATCACCCAGGCCGATTCGCATCCTCGAGATCGAAGTTATCCGCCTGCTGGTGGCGCAGGGTGTGACCGTGATCTGCGCAGGCGGTGGCGGCATCCCGGTGGCGCAGCTCGCCGACGGGACCTTCATCGGCGTTGAAGCCGTGATCGACAAGGACCACGCCAGCGGCCTGCTGGCCGCCGAATTGCAGGCCGATGCCTTCCTCATGCTCACCGACGTGCCGGCGGTGTACACCGGCTGGGGCACACCTGCCCAGCGTGCGCTGGGTGACGTGACCCCGCAGGAGCTCGCCGCACTGGACTTCGCTGCGGGCTCGATGGGCCCCAAGGTGCAGGCGGCGTGCGATTTTGTGAACCACGGCGGCGGCATGGCCGGCATCGGGGCACTGGAAGATGTCTCAGGCCTGCTAATGCGGCACGCTGGCACACGGGTCGTGCCCCGGCACGGCGCGTGACAACTGCGTCTTTCATCCGCGGCCTGCAGACCAGGGTGGGGCTGCATGCAGATTCGGGTGTTCGCGCGACAGGCCATTGGACTGGAGGAACTCCAACAGACCCGAGACACCCGGGTCTGTTCATCTGATCAGGTGCGGCGCATGCCGCAGTGATCCATCGTTGCAAGCCGTGCTCGGACCTCCCAGTCCACCGAACGTGTTGGAACGACTGGTATGTAGGGACCTGCGGCCGTTCGGGCTCTGGTTGTTGCAATGACCGGAAGGCATCTTCGTGATGATTCGGTGCCCCGAAGACGAACGTCCGAGTTCAGTCTGAAGCCACCTCCCAACCCTCTCGATCGGGATTCAATACACCAAACCAATGTTGAAAGCCAGTCTGCCCTTGCGTCGTGGTCATACCTGGCCGACAAGGTTGATTCAACAGGAGACCCATGCGCGTGATGGTCCTCGTAAAAGCAACGGACGGCAGCGAAAAGGGCTTCACGCCCTCCCCTTGGACCACCGAGATGATGAAAGCGATGGACCGCTTCAACGATGAGTTGCGTGCCGCCGGCTTCTGGATGTTGGAAGTGAAGGACATGGACGAGGCCATCGCTGGGGCGAAGCGCTGCCCCAACCCGATGCCCGGGCCGAGCGAGATCGAGATCGAGATCCGGCCGTTGTACGAGGCGGCCGATCTGGGTTGACGCTGCCAGGGCTTGGCGGCTGAGGCAGCACGCCGCTTTCAGCCTTGCAACCCACTCAGCTCTTCGCCGGGCGCTACCATCCACCGGCAAAAACTCTTTGCCACAAGGAAAAACAATGTTCAGTCATGTGATGGTCGGTTCCAACGACCTTGAGCGCTCGAAGATCTTCTACACCGCGGTGCTCGGCACGCTCGGCGTGGGCGCACCGGTTGAAAACACCGCGGGCTCGGGCCACAAGCGGCTATTCTTTCGCCACGAAGGCACCTCGTTCTGCGTGAGCGAACCCATCAACGGGGAAGCAGCCTGCCCCGCCAACGGTGGCACCGTCGGCTTCAAGTGCGCGTCACCCGAACAGTTGCAGGCGTTTCACGACGCAGCGGTGGCGCATGGCGGCGTGTCGATTGAAGACGCACCCGGCCCGCGTGGCGGCCCATCGGGCAGCATGCACCTGGCCTATGTGCGCGACCCGGACGGCAACAAGCTCTGCGCGCTGTACCGCGTGCCATAAAGGGAGCTTCAAGCTTCTGGCGCGCCTTTGACGCGACGCCGCCGCGCGGCCGGGGGCGACTCGGCCGCCGCGTAGGCGGCCAGTCCTGCGGGGCGGTCGATCGGCATGACCGTCTGCAAGGTGGTGCCGCCAGGCGGTTGCAAGGCAGGCGGATAGAACGCGAGTTTTTGCACTTTGGCCAGCTTGTCGGTGCGCGACGGGTCGAGATCGCGCTCGTTCACGCCACCCGGCGGCGCCACCGCCGCGCCGTCCACGATTTCAAGATCGAACCACCAACGCTTCACCGCATTGCGCTGGCCGCCGCCGCTGCTGTCGTCGTGCGCAATGAGCTGGCGGCGCGAAGCCGGAACGTCGATGGACAGCCACAGCAACCGCTCGGACTCCACCAGGTCCTCGCGGTTGTAGGGGCAGGTTTTCATGCAGCGGCCGCAGGCCGAGCCCTTCATGTTGGTGAGCCGGTACTTGCCGCACTTCTCCACGTCGGGTTTCCAGATCTCGTAGCCGTTGAACATCACCTTGGGGCCGAAGGGAATGGCGTTGCAAGGGCACTCGCGCGCGCACTTCATGCACAGGTTGCACATCGCCTGCAGACCGAAGTCGATCGGCTGGTCCACGGCCAGCGGCAGGTCGGTCGTGAACAGCACCGACTTGGAGCGCGGGCCGATGAAAGGGTTGAGGATCAGCTCGCCGATGCGCGAGAGCTCACCCAGGCCCGCCATCAGCACAGCCGGCAGGTGCAGCAGTTCGGAATGGGCGTTCGAATGCGCGCGCGCCGAATACCCCATGCGCCGCACATGCGCGGCCATCACGCCGGCCATGGTGGCGCCGCGCAGGTAGGCCCGCATCGACTGAGCGCCCGAGATCCAGTCATCGCCCGAAGCGCCTTCCATGGTCTCGAACCCCTGGTCCATCAGCATCACCACGGCGTAGCGGTGGTAAGGCTCGATCGGCCGCCCCTCCACTTCGTCGTGCGAGTAGTACATCCAGGGCTCGGCCTCGCAGATGCCCACCAGGTCCGCGCCCATCACATGGGCCAGGGCCTTGATGGCGTCGGCGTTGCGCTGCGGGTCCGACAGGTCACCGCCCACACCGGTGGGCTGCAGGGGTTCGCGCGTGCCCTGCAGCGGGACCAGGGCGCGGATCAGCGGCGTCATGGCAAAGGCCAGTGGGTGCTTGACGGCAAAGCGGGTGCGCTCGGTCTTCGCTTTGTCGCCGAGGTCGCCGGCCAGCGCGCGGGTGAACAGGTCGGCGCGTTTGGGCACGCGGGTGATTTCTTCGCGCAGCACCAGGGTGGTGGGCTCGTCGACACGGCGGATGCGCTCCATGGCGTAGCGGCCCAGGTGCACCGGGCGCTTCGCGAGTTCATCGTCTTCAAACCCGGGCCGGGTGCCCGCTGCCCCCATGTAGGTCTCGGCGTCTGGCCAGTCCAGCGATGCATGCGGTGCAATGGGCAGGTCGGTGGCCAGCGGGTAGTCGGTGGTGACGACGGCGATGCGGAATCCGCGCCTGGAAAAAGGCATGGCCAGTTCGCCATTCACCGCCTTGGCCACGCCCGCACGCTGGGCCAGTGTGCTCAGGTCCACCAGCGTCTGCCCGGCCACATGCCCGCGTGCCGACCAGCCCAGCGCGCGGATGTAGCCGGCCATCACCACCGCCACCTCGGTGCAGCGCAGGTCGGTGCGCTCGGCGTTGGTGCCGCGGATCCACTCCGCGCCAGGTTCGCCGGGCTTGGGTTCACGGCTGAACTCCATCAGCAGCACAACCGCATGGGTGTGCGGCGGATGTTCTGCCTGCAGCCAGTCCTGCGGCCCCAGCTCGCAGACGCCGGCCAGCGTGACTTCGAGGAAGTAGGCCGACGCCTTGAGGTTGCGGGCACGCGTGACAAGGTCGTCGGGCACCGGCGCGCGCCCGGGTGCGGTCACGCCATCCAGGTGCCGGTCAAAGAGCGCGCGGTATTCGGGCAGCGCGCCCAGCACCGCGTCGGCACCGGGCTGCACCACATCGCCGGGCTGGCGCACACCCGCGACTGGCTCCACGTCGGCACGCGCCAGCAGTTCGGTGGGCAAGACACCGAGGTCGAACGAACGATCGCGGTTGGAGAAAAGTCGGGCCATGAAGCCTCCAGCTGGGGTGAACTTGAAACAGCCCGATCATGCCGCCTGGCTGCCCAACCGCCGCACCTGCGCCACCCACCGCGCCACCTCCCCCGCCTTCGGCTCACTCGCCGGCCCCAGGTGGGTGAGCCGCGTGGGCTTGAGGCCGACGAACTCCAGGATCTGGCGGCGCAGTTGCCAGATCAGCGCGTTCTTGTAGGCCAGCCGCATGAACCAGCCGGGTGTGTCGGACGTGATCACCACGCGCGCGGTGCGGCCGGTGAGCATGGGTCTGGGCAGGCCGATCAGGGTCTTGGTGCGGGTGTCGAAGGCGCGGCCGGGCAACAGGGCGCGGTCAAACAGGCCTTTGAGCTTGGCGGGCAGGCCGCCCCACCACATGGGGGTGGACATCATGAAATGTTCGCTCCACGACAGGTCTTGCAGAAGTTGCTCCAGCGCGGGCTCCAGCGGCTTGGGGTTCTCGAAATCGACCCAGCCAAAGTCGGTGTCGAAGTGCAGGTCGTGCAGGTGGGTGAGGCGGACCTCGTGCCCGGCCTGGCGCGCGGCGTCGGCGTAGGCTTCCACCAGGGTGCGTGAGAGCGAGGTCTCGGCCGGGTGGCCATTGAGGATGAAGATGCGTTTCATGAAGCGGCTCCTGTAAAATTGACCGGAGTCAGTTTTATAGTCATTTTGTTGACCGTGGTCAATTTATTTTGACTTCGGTCATTTTTCAGGCGAGTCCAGTCCCATGCGAAAAGCCGTCCAGCAACGAACCCTCGACACCCGAGCCCGCCTCACCGCCGTGGCACACGAGCTGGTCACAGACAAAGGCTTCGAGGCCTTGCGCATTGAAGAGGTGGTGGCCGGAGCGGGGGTGGCCAAAGGCACCTTCTTTGCGCACTTCAAGGACAAGGACGAGCTGATGGACCTGCTCATTGGCGAGCGCATCAACGCCCTGCTCGACCAGATGGCTGCGCGGCCCGCCCCGCGCGATGTGGAGCAACTGGCCAAGCGCCTGGTGCCGCTGGTGGACCTGATGGCCTCGGAGCGGTATGTGTTCGACGTGATCCTGCGCCGCTCGGGTGCGGCGGCCATGGAAGAGATCGGCCCGATCGCCACCACCTTCGGCCGCCTGGGCGAGATTCTGGGCGGGTGGATCGACCAGGGCACATTCCGCAAGGACGTGCCGATCGACATTCTGGTCGAGGGGGTGGAGGCCTTTCTGGTGCAGACCCTGGCGCTGAACTTCTGTGCGCTGCACAGCGACAAGCGCTTGAAAGACCGGCTGCTGCCCTACCTGCGTGCCTGGCTGGCGCCGGTGGGCGGCTGACAACCTCAGGGCTTGAGGGGCGTTTTCCGGGCTTTGTCGGCGGCGTCCGGTTCGTCCTGATTCACCAGCGGGCCGGCAGCCACACCACCGAGTGCGCCGGCAACAGCCCCCACAGTGCCCGCCACCACCGCGCCCACCGGGCCGGCCACCAGGGTGCCGATGGCCGCCCCCGTTGCGGCGCCCACGATCACACCGCCGCCGGCCAGCACGGAGTTGGCCTCGCGCTCAGCCTCGTCGGGGTTCAGCGGCGACTGAGCCGCCGCCTCCGGATCTTGCGAGGGAATGCCGTGGCCAGGGCGGGCCTGCTCGGCCATGTCTTTGTCAACCAGCTCGGTTTTCGAGGTGGGCGTGTTGGTTGGGCTCATGCGTGTTCTCCTGGGGAGTGGACGGCGCTGCTTCAGGCAGCGTTTCCTCATGGTGGTCGTCCGGCGACAGCGGGTCTGTGCTTCAGCGTACACACCCTCTTTGGCGCGGGTGCAAATAGCTCCGTTGCAGTATCCCCAGCGGGGTCGCGCCAGCGCACAGTTCGCCTTTCTCAAACAACCCGCATCGGGAGGCAGCTTGTTCAAATGGCTGGGAAAAATGATCGGAGAACCCGCAAC
>NZ_JALHLX010000031.1:12089-17028 GCF_022844385.1 Hydrogenophaga sp.
CTGGCAGAAGGTGAACGATGGCATTGCCGTGCACAACCAGCGCCTGCAGGAAGAGCACCCGGAGCTGTTGACGAAGCCGAGCCGGCACCGCCACCTGCAGCCGGCTGCGCCCTACGATGAAGACGACGCATGGGCGCTTCAGGCTTACCTCGCATCCAACGAGTGCAGCCAGCCGATGCAGACCCGGGACGGCGCCACCGCCTGGGTGCACGTGGCGCCGGTGCTCGAAGCCATGGCGAGCGATGGCATCACGCCGGTGGCGCTGTTCAGGATGCTGCGGTTCTTTGATCTGGCGGGCGACGACGAGGGCAAGCTGAAATATCCCGCGGTGAGGGCCTTCAATGCCCAGCACCGCCACAGCGGTCGTCCCACCCTGCTTGAACTGGCCTGCATGATGGACGACGCCGGCCTGAGTGGCCCCGCGCTGCGGCGCAACTACTGCAACAACTGGGCAGACGCGATTGGCGGAGGCTGGGCTCCCGACGCGGTGTGGCCTTACTTCATGCACCACGCCGAATCGGTGGCGCATGCGCTGGTGGACACCCGCAACAACGAACCCGCCTTTCGCCCTGCGCTGTTTCCCGCGCTGCGCCTGCTGCCCACCCTGCCCGACGCTGTGGTGGTGGCGCTGTTCCGACTGGCGCTGGGCTCGGCCAAAACCGATCGCCAGGCTGCGCAGGACACGCTGGACGCCTACCCCGGCAAGGAGGGGCGCATCCTCGGCGCCCTCGGTGACGGCAAGGCCGCCACGCGCACGGTGGCCGCCGAGTGGCTGGGCCGCCTGCGCCACCGGCCGGCGGCGGGTGCGCTGAAAAAGGCCCTGGCCAAAGAGAAACAGAAGGCCGCTCGGCGCGCCATGCTGGAAGCCTTGCAGGCGCTGGACGAACCCATGGGCTGAACGCCCGCTGGCCTCAGGGCTTGATGGCCACCTTCAACACCCCGTCGCGCTGGTTTGCAAACAGCTCGTAAGCCGCCACGATGTCGTCGAGCTTGAACTCGTGCGTGACCATCAGGCCCAGGTCGATGCGGCCCGAGGCCACCACGTTCATCAAGCGGCGCATGCGCTCCTTGCCGCCGGGGCACAGCGCGGTGACGATGCGGTGGTCGCCCAGGCCGGCGGCGAAGGCGCCCAGGGGAATGGTGAGGTCGGTTGAATACACACCCAGGCTGGAGAGGGTGCCGCCCGGCTTGAGCACGCGCAGGGCCGACTCGAAGGTGGACTGCAGCCCCAGCGCCTCGATGGACGAATCGACACCGCGCCCACCGGTGATCTTCATGATCTCCTCGACCACATCGCAGTTGTTGAAGTTGAGCGTGAGGTCGGCGCCCATCTTGCGGGCAATGCCCAGGCGGTGATCGTTGCCGTCC
This sequence comes from Hydrogenophaga sp., assembly GCF_022844385.1. Taxonomy (GTDB): domain Bacteria; phylum Pseudomonadota; class Gammaproteobacteria; order Burkholderiales; family Burkholderiaceae_C; genus Hydrogenophaga. Next base: position 13,458 of record NZ_JALHLX010000031.1, read on the forward strand.
ACCGCAATGATGGTGGAGGCACCCAGCAAACGCGCACCCGCCGTGGCACACAGGCCGATGGGGCCTTGCGCAAACACCACCACCGTGTCGCCGATGCGGATGTTGGCGTTCTCCGCACCCTTGAAGCCGGTGGACATGATGTCGGGACACATGAGCACCTGCTCATCGGTCAGGCCGTCTGGGATGGGCGCGAGGTTGGCCTGCGCGTCGGGCACCAGCACGTATTCGGCCTGGGTGCCGTCGATCAGGTTGCCGAAGCGCCAGCCCGCCGTGGCCTTGAAGCCATGGCAGCCACACAGGCCCTGGGGAATGAGGTAGCTGCCGTCTTGCGAGGGCGCGCCGTCTTGCGCGGCGTACGAATTGAAGTTGGGACAGATGGCGCCGGCAATGACGCGTTGGCCTTCGGTGTAGCCCTGCACGGCGCTGCCGAGTTTTTCGATCACACCCACCGGCTCGTGGCCGATGGTCAGGCCCTTGGCCACCGGGTACTCACCCTTGAGGATGTGCACGTCGGTGCCGCAGATGGTGGTGGTGGTGATGCGGATGAGGGCATCGTTCGGGCCCACATCAGGGATCGGTTTGTCCACCACTTCAATGCGGTTCTTTTCGACAAAGACGGCTGCTTTCATCATGGTGGCCATGGGGCACTCCTGAAACGGTTGAACAAGCCTGGCGGATCAGGCGGCGCTGGCCTTCTTGAGGATGGCGTAGAGCTCGTCCTTGAGCTGCAGCTTTTCGCGTTTGAGCGTTTCGATCTCGACATTGGTGGCCATCTCGATGCCGGCTTCCATGTTCTTGATCTTCTGGTCGAGCTCGTTGTGCTGGTCAAACAGGCGCGTGAAGTGGTGGTCGTTGCCCTTGAGGCTGGTGATGAGTTCTCGGTACTCTGGAAACATGGGTACGCCTTTCGTTGAGAGCCGCGGGGATCGCGGATTTGGGGTGTGTTGTGGCTTGGGCTTCAGTGTGGACCGAAGCGGGTCCATCGCTGTTGACGCAGGTCAAGCAGAACGCGACCGACCAGCTTGGCCGCGATCCGCCCCCGCATCTGTGCGCCAGCGCCCAGACCAGCCCGGGTGAAGGCATCGGGATGTTCGTGAAGAACTCCCGAACGGAGACCCATGCTCGACGCACCCCGCTGCACTCGTTGCGCCACATGGTCAACGACGAGGCGTGGCCTGGGTGGCCCGCCACTGCGTGCCGCCGGCCACCGTGCCCTGCATGCGTTGGCCATTGACTTCGCCGGCGTAGCGCTGACCGCCAGCCACGAAGCTGATGCGCGGGCCGTCCATGCGCGCCTCGCTGATGGGCCTGGCCTGGCCGCCCTGGCGCAGGCTGCCTTCGAGCATCTGGAAGCTTTGCTTGAGCACCAGCTCCCGGCCATCGCCCAGGCGCCATGTGCCCGCCACCTTGGCTGGCACAGTCCACTGGAAGGCCTGGCAGTAGCTCTGGCAGCCTTCGGTCACCTCGGCGGTCTGGTCGGGTGTCCAGTCACCCATGTTGAAGGAGTTGGAAACGACGCGTGTACCGGGCTTCATGTCGAGCAGCGTGGGCCGCAGGCGCATGTTCAGGTCGGGCAGCAGGAAGAGCGTGATGACGGTGGCTTTGGAGAAGTCGGACTCGAAGATGTCGGCCTTCTCGAAGGTGGCGCGCTGGCTCACGCCTTCGGCCTGCGCGGCACGTTGGGAGAACGCCACGAAATCGGGGTTGTACTCAATGCCGTGCGCGGTGGCCCCGCGTTTGGCCGCCGTGATGACGAGCCGGCCGTCACCCGAACCCAGGTCGATCAGGTGGTCCTTCGGGGTCAGGCGGGCCATGGCCAGCATGCGGTCGACCAGCACCTGCGAGGTGGGCAGCCAGATGACGTCCTTGCCAGCCTGGCCTTCCGAGGGCTCGAAGGTGGGCGCGGGCTGGGCCGGGGCGGTCTGCGCCAAGGCCGGGCCGCTCAGCGCCATCGACGCTGCACAGACCGCTGCAGCAATGAGGGAAGGTCGAAAGTTCATCATGGTGGGTCTCCTGGTGGGTCGCTCGTCGGGTGGGGGTTCGTCGGCTGGAGGAACAGGATGGGCGTGCCCGCGATCAGCACGCCGATGCCCACCAGCGCAGCGACGCCGGTGTGCATCACGCTGGCGTACAGCATGTAGGCGCTGGTCAGGCAGAACAGCACGGGTGTGAGCGGGTACAGAGGCACTTTGAACGGCATCTTTCGGTGCGGTTCCCGCCAGCGCAGCACAAACAGCGAAAACCCGATCATGAGCAGAAACATCCAGAACACGGGCGCGGTGTAGTCCACCATGGCCTTGAAACCGTCCGGTGTCGTGGAGCCCATGGCGATCAGCGCCAGCGCAATCGCGGCCTGCACGATCTGCGCGTTCGCGGGTGCGCTGCCCCGCTGGTTCCACACCCCCATCCAGCGCAGCACTTTCAGGTCGCGCCCCATGGCGTAAAAGACCCGGCCACCCGTGAACAGCGTGGCGTTCAGCGTGGAGATGGCGGCCACCACAATGGCCAGCGTCACCAGCATTTCGCCACTGGGGCCGGCTGCAGCACGCATCATGTCGGCCGCCACGGCGTCGGAGGCGCGAAGGCCGTCCAGACCAAGAATGGAGAGCAGCGCCATGTTGGCCAGCACATACAGGGTCACCAGCAGCGCCGTGCCCAGCGTGAGCACCTTGGCGATGTTCTGCGGCGCGTCGCGCAGTTCGCCGCTGAGGCTGGCGGCGTCGTTCCATCCGCCGTAGGTGAGCAGCACAAAGATCATCGCCACGCCGAGCGCGGCGGCTTCTTCGGGCACGGGAATGGGCGCCACCGCCACCGGTGGGGCAGAACCGAAAAAGCCGAAGCCGATGATGGCCACCATGGCCCCGATCTGGATGAAGGTCACCACCGCCTGCAGGTTCTTGCCGGCGGCCGTGCCGATCACGTTGATGGCGGTGAGCACCACCACCGACAAGGCCGCGTAGATGGCGGGGCCGTGGGGTCCGAGCGGGATGACTTGCGCCACGTAGTCACCGAGCAGAAAAGCCACCAGCGCAATCGAGCCGGTCTGGATCACGGTGCAGCGGGCCCAGCCGAACATGGTGGCCACCGGCCTGCCCAGGGCACGGCGCAAAAAGTGGTACTCACCCCCGGCGTGGGGGTGGGCGGCGGCCAGCTCTGCATAACACAGCGCCCCGATGAGCGTGACCAGCCCACCGACCAGCCACACCAGGATGAACATGGCCTCGGAACCCACGCCACTGGCCACCAGGGACGGCGTCCGGAAAATGCCGATGCCCACGACCAGGCCGAGCATCATGACCACCGCATCAAACACCGACAGCTGCGCCGGCGGCCCCGCTTCAGACCGCAGCGGCTCGGTCATCGGGCTTCTTTCTGTTGTTGCTGCGCCTCACGGGCCTGTCTCCGGTTGTTGTTCTGTCGATGGCAATCGCCGATGGAACGCCATCGGCGCTCAGAGTTCCCGCGAATGCGGAAACGCTCGCCTCGCGCAGGCAGCGAGGGGCTCAGCCCGCGAGATTGCGAAACAGATAGCGGGCGAGCGCAGCCCGGAAATCACCGCCAGCGTGTTGCT
>NZ_JALHLX010000031.1:17128-30994 GCF_022844385.1 Hydrogenophaga sp.
CAGAGTTCCCGCGAATGCGGAAACGCTCGCCTCGCGCAGGCAGCGAGGGGCTCAGCCCGCGAGATTGCGAAACAGATAGCGGGCGAGCGCAGCCCGGAAATCACCGCCAGCGTGTTGCTTCCACGGTAGGGCAACATCGATGAAAGCTTTGTGAAAGACCATCGACAACAGGCCGGTCAGGCAGACGATGGCGAGGATCTGCAGTGCGATCTTGAAGTGTTCGTCGCGGTTGTCGTGCATGTGGTGAATGGTGGGAGTGCGCGACGTCAGCCCCGAGGCCGCACCGTTCGCCGCAGCAACCGGTTGAACCAGGACAGCGCGATGACCGGAATGACCGCAGCGAACTTGACGTCTCCGCGAAAGTACACCGCGGCCAGCAGCGCGAGCAGGACGGCAGCGAGCAAAACAAGCGAGGCCAGCACGACAGGGCGGCGTGGCCCGACGGCGGCCACGAAACCTGCCCGCGAAAACGCGGTGGTCACCAGCCCGACGAAGGCCATGAAGATGAACAGCCCGGCCTCTCCAAGCTGTTGATAGCCCTTGAGCCACCACCACTGCTGCAGAGCAGCGGCCAGGCCACCCGCTGCAAGCCAGAGATTGGCGCCGAGGATGAGGCGGTTCGCCGGTGCGGCGCGCCGGAACAACACGGCAAGCTCCACCACCGCCACCGGCGCAGCCACCTTGAAAGCAAACAACAGCCGGTCGTCGGTGGCCGGCCCGCCGCCAAAGGCCAGAAACGCGAACAGCGCCAAGGCGAGGAAGCCGAGCAGGTATTCGACGACGGCCAGGGCGGCGCTGCGCATGGGTGGTTCCGCTCGCTCCAAGCTTAAAGCTTCAAGCCATGGAGTGCAGGCCCACCTTGTTGCCCTCGGAGTCCAGGAAGTGCGCGAAGAAGCCGAAGCCATTCCCGATGTCGGTCTTTGGCACAACAACTTGCCCACCCGCGGGCGCAACACGGGCCAGGATCGCCGCGAGGTCCTCGCCTCCATTGAGATAGACCATCGTGCCCGTGCTGGACGGCTGACAGTTGTCATCCTGAACGAGGGCGCCGCTGACGTCGTTCTCACCTCCGGGAAACATGCCCATGATCGATGGACCCATGTCCATGCGTTCGATGGTGGTCTGGAGGATGGCCTCATAGAACACCTTGGCCCGCGCAAAATCTGACACGGGAATCTCGAACCAGTTCAGAGCGTTTGCCATGTGCGTCTCCTGAGGAGGTGGGTGGGAAATCCTGTGCGGTCTGGCATGGGCCCAAACGACAAAACGTCAGGTGCGCACGATAGCCGCCGACGCCACGAACGGCAAGGCATTCCAGCGGCAGGGCAGACCGATTGACTTTGGTTTCCATGGAAACTAAACTGCCAACCCGACCGCTTTTTCCACACCAGCCCGATGACCACACCCCGCACCGGACGCAGGAACGCAGCCCCGCTTGAAGCCCACCTGGGTTTCTGGTTGCGTTTTGTTTCCAACCACGTCTCCACCCGTTTCCAGAAGCTGCTGGAGGCCGAAGGCGTCAGCCTCACCGAGTGGGTGGCACTGCGCACACTGCTGGGGCAAGAGGGGGTCTCGCACACGCAGCTCATTGAGGCGCTGGGCATGACCAAAGGCGCAACATCCAAGGTCATCACCCGGTTGCAGGACAAGGGCCTGGCCGAGCGTTGGCTGGCCGATGGGCGATCCCGCGAACAGGTGCTGGTGCTCACCGCCTCCGGCCAGTTGCTGGTGCCCCGGCTGGCCGCGCTCGCCGATGCCAACGACCAGCACTTCTTTGGCCACATGCCCAGCGAACAGCGCGATGGCCTGCTGGCACTGATGCAAGGACTGGTGCAGCACCACCAGCTGAGAGAACTGCCCACCCACTGAATCCACACCCCAAAGTCGCCATCACCATGCAAACCCACATCCGGCAAGTGATCCAGAACACCTTTGACGCCTCCAACGAGGGAAGCATCCACTTCGGCCAGGTGGTCGGCCAGCTCCTGGCCGTGCATGTCGAGTCGTACCACGTGGACTACCGCGCTGGGCGGTCGACGTACTACCTTCCCGATGGAACGACACTGGACCTGCCCTTCCCCGTGGCCGATGAAACCATGGCCGACGCCTTCGACGCCGCGGCCGTTCGGGCCGCCATCCAGGGGGCGCAGCAAGGACAGGTGATGTACCCGGAGTTCAAGCGCCTTTCACAACGCGCGGGCTGCATTGGCTACACCGTGTGGCTCACTGGCCGGCATGTGAGCTACCACGGCCGGCGGGGGGAGACTCACGTGGAGCGGTTCCCCGATTGATGTGCCGCTGCGGTGCGACCGGGCAGGCTCAGGTGCGGGACCGTGGGCGCCGCCTCCGACAGCAACTGCCCCTTGCGCCACACCTTCAGGCGCGTGGCGCGCAGGCGGATGGCTTCGATCGGGTCGCGCGCCTGCAGCAGCACGAAGCTGGCGTCCTTGCCCGCTTCAATGCCGTAACCCTGCAGGCCCATCACCTTCGCCGCGTTGGTGGTCACGGCATCGAAACACTGGCGCATGCCGGTCTGGCTGGTCATCTGCGCCACGTGCAGGCCCATGTGGGCCACCTCCAGCATGTCGCCGCTGCCCAGCGAATACCAGGGGTCCATCACGCAGTCGTGACCAAAGGCCACTGTGATGCCGGCGGCCATGAGTTCGGGCACACGCGTCATGCCTCGCCGCTTGGGGTAGGTGTCGTGCCGGCCCTGCAGCGTGATGTTGATCAGCGGGTTGGCCACCGCGCTCACGCCCGCTTCGGCGATCAGCGGAATCAGTTTGGACACGTAGTAGTTGTCCATGCTGTGCATGGAGGTGAGGTGCGAGCCATTCACCCTGCCTTGCAGGCCCAGGCGCTGCGTTTCGAAGGCCAGGGTTTCGATATGACGAGAGAGCGGGTCGTCGCTTTCGTCGCAGTGCATGTCCACCGGCAAGCCCAGCTCGGCGGCCAGTTCACACAGCAGCTTCACGCTGGCGGTGCCCTCGGCATAGGTGCGCTCGAAATGCGGAATGCCCCCGACAACGTCCACGCCCAGCTCCAGCGCATGAATGAGGTTGTTCAGTCCGCCGGGTGAGCGCAACACGCCGTCTTGCGGAAAGGCGACCAGCTGCACATCGAGGTAGGACGCCATGAGGCGTTTGGCCTCCAGCATGGCGCGCACCGGCAACAGGCTCGGGTCGCTGGTGTCCACGTGGCTGCGGATGGCGAGCAGGCCCTTGGCCACGGCCCAGTCCCCGTAATCCAGCGCGCGCTCGACCAGCGCCTCCTCGGTCAGCATCGGCTTGAGTTCGCCCCACAGCGCAATGCCTTCGAGCAGCGTGCCGCTCTGGTTCACGCGGGGCAGGCCGTAGCTCAGCGTGGCGTCCATGTGGAAGTGCGGGTCGCAGAACGGCGGCGTGAGCAGCTGGCCCGCGGCGTCCAGCGTGTCGTGGGCCGGCGCGTTCAAGCCGGCGGCCACTTCAACGATGCGGCCGTCCTGCACCGCCACCCCCATGTCGGTGCGGCCGTCGGGCAGGGTGGCTCGGGTGATCAGGAAGTCAAGCATGTGGGTTCACCTTGGCGTTCGGTGCGGGCAAAGACCGAGGATAAGGCGCACATCCCTAAAATCAGTGGGCTCATGCCACATCCCGACAAGCCCGCCACTGTGCAAGACGGCGACCTGCCCCCGCTGCAACCCACCCCGCCTGGCCTGTACCGCCACTACAAGGGCGGCTGGTACGAGGTGCTGGACACCGTGCGCTGCAGCGAGACCCTGCAGGGCATGACGCTGTACCGCGCGCTCTACGGCGGCTGGGGCCAGTGGGTGCGACCCGCGGCCATGTTTGGCGAGACGGGTGAATTCGAGGGCCGCACACAGCCCCGGTTTGTGCTTCACGACCCGGCCGGTGTGCCGTTGGCCGATCTGCCCACCGCGCAGGCCCTCGTGGCGCATCTGCGTGGCCTGGCGCAAGGCCGGGGCGTGGTGCTCGACGCCGCCTTGCGCCCACCCCCACCCGAGCCCGACACCTGCTGCGGACGCGGCTGCAACGGCTGCGTTTGGGAAGGTTTTTACGAGGCGCTGCACCACTGGCGCATGGACGCGCTCGCGCTGATCAGAACAGCGACTGCTGCCCCTGCAGGCCCGCCGGCCTGAACAGGCCGGTGTTCAGCGGTTCACGTTCGCGCTTGTAGCCCAGGCGGTCGCAGGTTTTTTCAAACCGCTGGCGCAGCAGGTCGGCCCACACACCGCTGCCTTTCATGCGCTGCGCAAAGTCGGCGTTGTAGTCGCGCCCGCCGCGCATCTCCTGCACGCGCGCCATCACACGCGCGGCGCGGTCCGGGTAGTGCAGCTCCAGCCATTGGCGAAACATGGGGCTCAGCTCGTGCGGCAGGCGCAGCACGGTGTAGAAGGCGCGCCGCGCGCCGGCATCAAAGGCTGCTTCCAGCACCTGTTCCATGTCGTCGTTGATGAACGGAATCTGCGGCGCCACGCTCACGCCCACCGGAATGCCGGCCTCGGCCAGCGTGCGGATGGTGCGCAGGCGGCGGTGCGGGGCGGCGGCGCGCGGCTCCAGCAGGCGGGACAGTTTCGCATCGAGCGAGGTGATGGTCACGTACACCGCCGCCAGGCCTTGCGCGGCCAGGGGCGCGAGCAGATCGATGTCGCGCTCCACGCCGCTGCCCTTGGTGACGATGGCCAGCGGGTGGCGCGTGTCGCCGAGCACCTGCAGCACACCGCGCATGAGGCGCAGTTCGCGCTCGACGGGCTGGTAGGCGTCGGTCACGGTGCCGATGGCGAGCAGCTCGGGCACGTGGCGCGGGCTGGCCAGTTCGCGCTGCAGCACCTGGGCGATGTTGCGCTTGGCGATCAGCTTTGTTTCAAAGTCGATGCCGGGCGAGAGGTTGAGGTAGCTGTGGCTGGGCCGCGCGTAGCAGTACACGCAGCCGTGTTCACATCCCCGGTACGGGTTGAGACCGAGGCGAAAGCCGATGTCGGGTGAGTCGTTGTGGGTGATGGCGCTTTTGGCGTCTTCAAAGCTCACCTCGGTGGCGGGCGGCGGGGCTTCATCGCGCGCTTGCACCGCGTCGTCCAGCGCGCCCCAGCCGTCGTCGAAGGCTTCGCGGGCGTCGCGCTCGAAGCGGTGCGGCTGGTGCTGGGCCAGGCCACGGCCCTTGATGGCCTGCAGCGGAATGTGGACGGTGGACATGGAGCAAACACTGTACACAGATACAGCCTAAGATGCGTGATCATTTCACCCCTCTTTTCGTCCACTTTCCGTCGAGCTTTCATGCATCCAAACCCCGCAACCGACAACAACACGGCCATCGTGTCCGTGCGCGGCGTCAGCAAGACCTACGCCGGCGGTTTCCAGGCCCTCAAGCGGGTCGACCTCGACATCCGACGCGGCGAAATCCTGGCCCTGCTCGGCCCCAACGGCGCCGGCAAGACCACGCTGATCAGCGTCATCTGCGGCATGGTCAACGCCACCGAAGGCACGGTGGTGGCCGACGGCCATGACACCGTGCGCGACTACCGCGCAGCGCGCGCCGCCATCGGCCTGGTGCCGCAGGAACTGCACACCGATTCGTTTGAAACCGTCTGGGCCACGGTGAGCTTCAGCCGCGGCCTCTTCGGCAAGGCGCCCGACCCGGCCTACATCGAGAAGATCCTCAAAGACCTCTCGCTCTGGGACAAGAAGGACAGCAAGATCATGGCGCTCTCGGGCGGCATGAAGCGCCGCGTGCTGATCGCCAAAGCGCTCTCGCACGAGCCCAAGATCCTGTTTCTGGACGAGCCCAGCGCGGGCGTGGACGTGGAGCTGCGGCACGACATGTGGCGCATGGTGCGCGCGCTGCGCGAAGCGGGCACCACCATCATCCTGACCACGCACTACATCGAAGAAGCCGAGGACATGGCCGACCGCATCGGTGTGATCGCCAAGGGCGAGCTGATCCTGGTGGAAGACAAACATGTGCTCATGCGCAAGCTGGGCAAAAAGCAGCTCACGCTCACGCTGCAGCAAACCATCGAGCGCGTGCCCGAGGCACTGGCACCCTGGGCGCTGGAGATCACCGAAGGCGGCCACGCCCTCACCTACACCTTTGACGCACAGAAGGACGACACCGGCATCGCCGAGCTGCTGCGCGCGCTGGGCGAAGCGGACATCCATTTCAAGGACCTGCGCTCCAGCGAAAGTTCGCTGGAAGACATCTTTGTCAGTCTGATGCATGAGAAAAAAGAGGTGGCAGCATGAACTTTCACGCTGTACGCGCCATTTACCAGTTCGAAATGAACCGCGCCCTGCGCACCTGGGCCCAGAGCATCATCGCGCCGGTGCTCAGCACCTCGCTGTACTTCATCGTCTTCGGCTCGGCCATCGGCTCGCGCATGGGCGACATCGACGGCGTGAGCTACGGCGCCTACATCATCCCCGGCCTGCTCATGCTCTCGCTGCTGAGCGAAAGCATTTCCAACGCGGCCTTCGGCATCTACATGCCCAAATGGTCCGGCACCATTTACGAGCTGCTCAGCGCCCCGGTGAACTGGGTCGAGGTGCTGCTGGGTTATGTGGGCGCAGCGGCCACCAAGAGCCTCACGCTGGGCCTCTTGATCCTCCTCACGGCGCGGCTGTTTGTGCCGTACGAGGTGGCACACCCGGTGTGGATGGTGGGCTTCCTCATCCTCACCGCCATCACCTTCTGCCTGTTCGGTTTCATCATCGGCCTGTGGGCCGACAGCTTCCAGAAACTGCAGGTGATCCCGCTGCTGATCATCACGCCACTCACCTTTCTGGGCGGCGCGTTCTACAGCATCAACATGCTGCCGCCGCTGTGGCAGACCATCTCGCTGTTCAACCCGGTGGTCTACCTCATCAGCGGCCTGCGCTGGGCTTTTTACGGCGCGGCCGACGTGCACATTGCCGTGAGCACGGGCATGACGCTCGCGTTCATGTTCACCTGCCTGGCCGTGGTGTGGTGGGTGTTCAAGACCGGCCACCGCATCCGGCGCTGACACCATGGGCCGCCTGCACACCGAACTCTCACGCCTCTACCTGAGCCCAGCAGCCGAGGACGGAAGCGCCGTTGACGAGTCCCGCCTCTTCACCACAAACGGCCTCACTCGTTCCCTGGTGCTGGGCCTGACGCGGCCCGCCGACTGGGACGCCATGAGCCGCGTGTGGCAAGGCGTGCAGGCCGACCTGGAGCTGCCAGCGCCCGCCATCGCGGTGTGTGGCGCCGAGGGCTACCAGTTGTGGTTCTCGCTGGCGCAACCGGTGACGGTGGCGCAGGCGCAGGATTTTCTGGAGCTGCTTCGCCTGCGCTACCTGAGCGCGGTGGCGCCCAGGCGCATCACGCTCTGGCCCGCGCAGTCCGCACACACACGCTTGGTGCCGGCGCTGCAAGCCGACACGGGCCAATGGTCGGCGTTCGTCAGCTCCGACCTGGCCGCGGTGTTCGCCGACGATCCGTCGCTGGACCTGCCACCCGGCGAGGACAACCAGGCCGACCTGCTGTCGCGCCTCAAGAGCATCCAGCCTGGCGAACTGCAGGCAGCGCTCAAGTTGCTGCAGCCCCCAGCGACACCGCCCACGACAAGCGCTCCGTCGGTCGTGACCACCCACACGCAGCAAGACCCCAGAGGGTTTTTGCTGACCGTCATGAACGACGCCTCGGTGCCTCTGGCACTGCGCATTGAGGCCGCCAAGGCACTGCTGTCCGACACCCAGCCCTCCTGAACAGCGGGGCTATCCACCCATTGACTATGGGTTTCATTGGGAGAATTGCATTGAAGGATTCATCTTCAGTGCCTAAAGTCAACCGTTCACCCGCCCCGACAACACCGAAGGAGATCACCTTGTCCGACGAAGCCAAATGCCCCTTTTCCAGCGGCGTCCCCAAAAACGCCGTTGCAGGTTCCGCCACCAACGCCGACTGGTGGCCCAACCAGCTCAACGTCAAGCTGCTGAACCAGCATTCCCCGCTGACCAATCCCATGGGTGAAGACTTCGACTACGCCGAAGCCTTCAAAAGCCTCGACCTCGACGCCGTCATCAAGGATCTGCACGCCCTGATGACCGACTCGCAGGACTGGTGGCCCGCCGATTACGGCCACTACGGCCCCTTCTTCATCCGCATGGCCTGGCACAGCGCCGGCACCTACCGCATCGCCGACGGTCGCGGCGGTGCAGGCGCCGGCACACAGCGTTTTGCGCCGCTCAACAGCTGGCCCGACAACGGCAACCTGGACAAGGCGCGCCGCCTGCTGTGGCCGATCAAGCAGAAGTACGGCAACAAGCTTTCGTGGGCCGACCTGATGATCCTCGCCGGCAACGTGGCGCTGGATTCCATGGGCCTCAAGACCTTCGGCTTTGCCGGCGGCCGTGCCGATGTGTGGGAACCCGAAGAGATCTACTGGGGCCCCGAGTCCGAGTGGATGGGCGACAAGCGCTACACCGGTGACCGCGAGCTCGAGAACCCGCTGGGCGCCGTGCAGATGGGCCTGATCTACGTGAACCCCGAAGGCCCCAACGGCAACCCCGACCCGCTGGGCTCGGCGCGCGACGTGCGCGAAACCTTCGCCCGCATGGCCATGAACGACGAAGAAACCGTGGCGCTGACCGCCGGCGGCCACACCTTCGGCAAGTCGCACGGCGCGGCCGACCCGGGCAAATACGTCGGCGTTGAACCCGAGGGCGCCGGCATTGAAGAACAAGGCCTGGGCTGGAAGAACAGCTTCGGCAGCGGCAAGGGTGAACACGCCATCACCAGCGGCATCGAAGGCCCCTGGACCCCGACGCCCACCACCTGGGACAACAGCTACTTCGAAACGTTGTTCGGCAACGAGTGGGTGCTCACCAAGAGCCCGGCCGGTGCGCACCAGTGGAAGCCCAAGGACCCGGCTGCGCCTTCGGCGCCCGACGCGCACATCCCGGGCAAGCGCCAGTCCCCGACCATGACCACGGCCGACATGGGCATGCGCATGGACCCGGTCTACGAAAAAATCTCGCGCGACTTCATGGCCAACCCGGACAAGCTGGCCGACGCTTTCGCCCGCGCCTGGTACAAGCTGACCCACCGCGACATGGGACCGGTCACCCGTTACCTCGGCCCGCTGGTGCCCAAAGATGAGCTGATCTGGCAAGACCCGGTGCCCGCTGTGGACCACCCGCTGGTCAACGAGCAGGACGTGGCCGCGCTCAAGGCGAAACTGCTGGCCTCCGGCCTGTCGATCGCGCAGCTCGTCAACACGGCCTGGGCATCGGCCTCGACCTTCCGTGGCTCCGACAAGCGCGGTGGCGCCAACGGTGCGCGCATCCGCCTGGCACCGCAGAAAGACTGGGCGGTCAACCAGCCCGCCGATTTGGCACAGGTGCTGGCCAAGCTCGAAGCCATCCAGGCCGAGTTCAACGGCGCACAGTCCGGCGGCAAGAAGATCTCGCTGGCCGACCTGATCGTGCTGGGCGGCTCGGCCGCAGTGGAAGCTGCGGCGAAGAAGGCTGGCCAGACTGTGACCGTGCCTTTCTCACCCGGCCGAACCGACGCCACGCAAGCCCAGACCGATGTGGACTCGTTCGCACCGCTGGAGCCCTTGGCCGACGGCTTCCGCAACTACGCGCGCCCAGTGCTGGAAAGCTCGGCCGCCGAGCGCCTGCTCGACAAGGCCAACCTGCTCACGCTGACCGCGCCCGAGATGACGGTGCTGGTCGGTGGGCTGCGTGTCCTCAATGCGAACACGGGCCGCACCAGCCACGGTGTCTTCACCACGCGTCCGGAAACCCTGAGCAACGACTTCTTCGTCAACCTGCTCGACATGGGAACCGTGTGGAAAAAGTCGGCTACCGAGGGCGTGCTCGAAGGCAGCGATCGGGCCACGGGCAAAGCCAAGGGCACGGGCACCGTGGTCGATCTGGTGTTTGGTTCGAACTCCGTGTTGCGGGCGCTCGCCGAGGTGTATGCCAGCAGCGACGCACAAGCCAAGTTCGTGCGCGACTTCGTGGCCGCCTGGACCAAGGTGATGAACCTGGACCGCTTTGATCTGAAGTGATCCCCACCCGCAGGCGCTGAGAGCCCTGCACTGCACCCCGAGCCCGGCACCGGAACCTGTTCTGGTACCGGGCTTATTTTTTCGTGCGCGCCTTGGGTTTGGCCACAGGCGGCTTCGCCCGGGTTTGCGACTGCGCCTGCTCCAGCCACAGCAGCGTGTCAGCGTGCGAGAGAAAGCGCCGCAAATAGTCGGGCGACAGGTCGCGCATCAAGGCCAGCGTGCGCAGCACCAGCCGGTGCGAATTGAGCGGGCCAGCATTCTCGGGGCCCTGCTCCACCGCCTGGGTCACCTCGTCTTCGGCGCAGATGCGCGACCAGGTGTCGCGGAAATTTTGGGCGCTGCGCAGCTCGCGGCCCGGTGGGGCGGTGGCGGCGATCTCGCGGTTGAGTTGTGCCAGTGGCGAAGGTGCCTGGGTGCGGGCTGGCCTTGAGGGCTGCGTTTGTGTGGGTTGGCGGGGCCAGGCGTTCTGCAAGCGAGCCTGCAGCACACGCTGCACCGCCTCGGGCGCGGCCTGCAGGCGGCGCGAGAGCGCCGCCTCAAAGTGGGCCTGCACCGGATCACTCACGCGTTGCTGCCTTGGTCGTGCTGGTCGATGGACTGGCCTTGGGCACCGGCGCCATCTCCACCCGGCGGTTGAGCGCGCGGCCCTGCTCGTCGGTGTTGGAGGCCACGGGTTGTTCGGCACCAAAGGCGGCGCTGAACACGCGCTGCGGCGGCATGCCTTCCGCGATCAAGGCGCGGGTCACGGTGAGGGCGCGTTGCGCCGAGAGTTCGAGGTTGTCGGCGTAGCGCTGGTTGTTGGCCTGCACCGGGCGGTCGTCGGTGAAGCCGCTGACCATCAGCATTTCGTCGCGCTCGCCCAGGTACACCTGCAGCGGCGGCACCAGGCTCTTGAGCACCTGCCGCCCCTCGGGGCGCAGCTCGTCGGAGTTCAGCGGAAACAGCACGCTGCCGCTGATGCCGATGCGCCCGTTGTCCAGCGTCACGCGACCGCTCTGGAGTGGAATGGCCAACGCCTTTTCCAGCGCCATGCGGCGGGCCTCTTCCTGCTGGCGTTTCTGCACTTCCGACTGCAGGCTCGCCACCAGGTCCATCTGCACCACCAGCACGCCGATGAGGATGAGCACGAAGGCGCCCACCAGGCCGGCCATGAGGTCGCCGAACACGGCCCAGACCGGTGCGGTCTGCTCGTCCGCGGCTTGGTCGATGGTGTCGTCCAGCCCTGTCATCACGCGGCGCTCTCTGTCGTGCGCTTCTGGTCGCTGCGCAGGCGGCGCAGGTCGTCCACGATGCCCTGCTGCGAGCTGATGCTCAGGTCGATCACCTCGCGCGCCTGCGCCACGTAGTAGGCCAGCTGTTCGTCGCTGCGCTGCATCGACTGGCCCACCGCGCTTTCAATGCGCTGCAGGCTGTCGATGAGTTTTCCGTTGGTGGCGGCAAACAGCTGCACGCCGTGGCCAAAGGCCTCGCCCAGCGCGGCGAGTTCGATGGCGCTGCCGCTCACCTGCGCGGCCACGTCTTCACTGCGGTGGGCCTGCGCGCCCACGGTCTCGGCGAACTGGCGGCCCACCTGGTCGAGCACGGCGCTGGCCGAGGTGACCAGCGATTCGATGGCCGCGCGCTGCTCGCCCGTGGCCTGCTCCACGGTCTTCAGCAGGCTGCCGATGTTGTTCATGAGCGTCGTGCGTTCCTGCAGCGCGAGCTTGTCGCGCTCGCCCAGCTGCGTGGTTTCGCGGCGCAACTGCGCGATCACCTCGGCCGCGGCCTTGGGGGCTTCGGCGGCGGTTTCCAGCAGGCGCTGCACAGCCGCCTCGCCGCGCGCGGCCTCGTCACCGCGCAGGGCGGCCAGCTCGTCGCGCCAGCGCGTGGCGGTCTGCTCCAGCGTCTGGCCCACCGCCTGCTGCTGTGCCAGGGTCTGTGCGCCGAGTTGTTGCCACTCGGTCTGCAAGGTGGTGGCCATGGCCTGCAAGGACTGGGTCCAGGCGGCCTGGCGCTGGTGTTCGGTGGCGGTCTGCTCGGCTTGCGCGCGGGCGGCGCTGTCCTGCACGCTGGTAATGAGCGCAGCAGAGCGCTGTTCAAACGCACCGAAGAGTCCCTGCATCTGGGTGTCCACCGCTGCATGCACCCGCTCGTGCAGGCGGGTGGACTCGGCCGCGATGGCGGTCATGGCGTTTTCCACCACCGGCTGCAGCGTCTCGCCCGCGATGCGCGCGCTGGCCGACAGACTCTCGTTCAAGGACAGCGCCACCGACTGACCGAGTTCCTGGTAGGCCGCATGCGTTTCGCGGTGGAACGCGTCCTGGCGCGCGAGCAACTGCTCATCGAGTTGCTGGCCGCGCTTCTCCATCTGCTCCATCAGGGCCTGCAGCTGGTTCACCACCGCCGGCAAGGCACCGGCCTGCTGCTGCAGCGCCTTGAAGGCCTCAACGCGCTGGTGCGTGAGCGAAAACGGGCGGAACACAGTGGCAACTTGCGCGTCGAGTTCGCGCACCACCTGCAGGCGTTCGCGCCGGCTGACGGCCGACATGAGGCCCAGCATGGCCGAGGTGGCCACGCCCACCACCGAAGTGCCGAACGCCAGACCCAGGCCCTTGATGGGTTCGGCCAGCGCGGAGCGGATGGCCTGCAGGTCGGCCGTGCCTTCGAGCGTGAACACGGCACCGCGGAAGGTGACGACCAGACCCAGGAAGGTGCCGAGCATGCCCAGCATCACCAGCAGGCCGATCAGGTACGGCGTGAGGGCCAGACCCGGCAAGGCACCGCGCTCGCCTTCGATACGCGCACGCACAGGGCCCTGCAGCGCGGGCGGCACACGGCCGAGCCAGTCGCTCAATTGCGCCAGCGGCTGCGGCACCTCGGCCAAGGCCTGGCCCAGCGCGGCGGTGTGCGCACGGAAGCGCCGGATCTCCTGCGCGCCCAGCAGGTAGGTGGCGCCGATGGCCAGCGTCATGGTCAGCGCAATGGCGCTGCTGCCGACGAAGCCCCAGCCGACCCAGACCAAGGCGATGAGGCCGAGGGCAAAGGCGCCGAGGACAAAGAGGCGGTTCACGGTGTTCGAATTCATGGGTGTTGTGTCACTTCCTGGCTCAAGGCCTCGACCATGCCGACCACGGGCTGCAGCCGCAGGTCCAGCTCGGCCAGCAGCGTTTGCTGCAGCTCGTGTTCAAACAGCGGCTGCCAGCCGCCGGGGTGGGATTGGCGCAGATGTGCAAAGCGCGCCTTGAGAAAGCTGGGCACGGTGGCCAGCAGCCGCTGCTCGCGCCCGCCCAGCATGGGCTCAAGCACGGCGTCCAAAGCGGCGAGCTGGGCCAGCCGCGCTGAGGTGAGGGACAAAGTCTTGCGCACGTGGCCACGCAGCGCTTCGATGCTCATGTCCATGCGGCGTTGCTGCTCCTGGCAGCGCTGGTGGTGCGGCGCAAAGCCGGCGTCGCTGTCGTCGGTGCCCTCGTCGCCCGGCGCCAGCGGAGGGCTGGTGATGGCCTGGCTCAGCGTGGCGCGCACGCGCTGCAGCTCGGCCTGCACGGTGCGCGCGCTGGCCGGCACCGCCGGGCGCCGGGCGCGCGCCACGGCGGGCAGGGCCTGGTGGAGCGAACTCAGCGCGATCGCGTCGGCCACGTTGAACCACTGGCCCAGGCGCTCGGCGAGGTCCTGGCGCGGCACGTCCGCAGGCGCGGCCTGCCAGCCGGCGAGCTGGCGCACCAAGGCTGAGCGGTTGAAATTGCTGCGCAAAAAAGCATTCCTTGGCGCCCCACAGGCGCAATCGGCATCAAGAACAGGGTGGGTTGCCGACTTGGGGGGCGTGCACGCCCGTCAGCGGTGGCCGGGCCGGACAACCG
>NZ_JALHLX010000032.1:0-26599 GCF_022844385.1 Hydrogenophaga sp.
AACGCCCACGCTTATCGGCTGTGTATTTTTAATGATCCGGCAGATTCAGCGGCTTTCACCATCTTCGTCTGCTTGCTTAGCTGCGATCAGCTGAGCCTCGTAGTATACATCAGTTTTTGCTGCGCTGTCAAAAAATCAGATTTTTTATTTGATCTTTTCGCGCTGCTTTCGCTGCGTCTCCCTCTGTCTTCTTTGGCCTTCCGGTGGATGGCTGCTGTGTTCAGCGGAGCCTTGCAGTATATGCCAGATTTTGGACTCTCGTCAAACGTACTGAAAAAAGTTTTGAAGAAACTCGGCGCAGTGAGGCTTGGCACGCCCGCACACGAGCGTGACGCTCCCTGTATGAGCATGCGTCTCCTGGCACTCCTTCAATATAGGCAGGCCTCCAGCGCACTCCTTGGGTGGCAGGGATAATCGCGGCTCTTTTGTCTCGGGCTTTGCATGGCACTCATCACCCTTCAGAACGCGCAGTTGGCCTACGGCCATGTAGCGCTCCTCGATCACACCGACTTTGCTCTGGAATCCCAAGAGCGGGTTGGCCTGATCGGACGCAACGGGACGGGCAAGTCCTCTCTGCTCAAGATACTGGCATCTCTGGAGAAGCCCGACGACGGGACCCTGCAGGTGCAGACGGGCTTGCGCATCGCATACGTTCCCCAGGAACCCATTCTCGACCTGCAATCCACTGTGTTTGAGGCGGCCAGCGTGGGCCTGGCCGATGCTCGTGCGGCTCGCGATCTGTATTTGAGTGGCGCCGACGGCCTTGACCTTGATGCGCTGCAGAACCGCATCGAAGCACTGGACGCCTGGAACTGGGAACAACGGGTGGAAGAGACGCTGCACCGCCTGCACCTGGAAGGCGATGTGAAAGTGGGTGAGCTGTCGGGCGGCAACAAGAAACGCGTGGCGCTGGCCCAGGCGCTCGTAAGCCGGCCCGACGTTCTGCTGCTTGACGAACCCACCAACCACCTGGATCTGGACAGCATCACCTGGCTGGAAGACCTGATGCTGGAATACAAGGGCAGCCTCGTGACGATCAGCCACGACCGGGCGTTTCTGGACCGCGTGGCCACGCGCATGGTGGAGCTGGACCGCGGACGGCTGCTGAGCTACCCGGGCAACTTTGCGCAGTACCAACTCCTGAAAGAAGAGCAGATGGCGCAAGAAGCGGTGATCAGTGCTCGCGCTGACAAGCTGCTGGCCCAGGAAGAAGTGTGGATCCGCAAAGGCGTGGAGGCGCGGCGCACGCGTGCGCAAGGTCGTATCACGCGCCTGGAGCGTTTGCGCGAGCAGCGGGCACAGCGTCGTGACGCCTTGGGCAGTGTGAAGCTGGAAGTGGCCAGCGGAAGTTCCAGCGGCAAGATCGTGGCTGAACTGGACAAGGTGACGCAATCGTTCCCGACCGCGGACGGTGGCCTGCGCACGGTTGTTCGCGACTTCTCGGCGACCATCCTGCGCGGCGACAAGATTGGCTTGATTGGCCCCAACGGCGCGGGCAAGACGACGTTGCTCAAGATCATCCTGGGTGAACTGCTGCCCACCGGTGGCTCGGTGCGCCAGGGCAGCAAGGTCAGCGTGGCGTATTTCGACCAGATGCGCGACCAGCTGGATCTGGACGCCACGCTGGAGGACTTCATCAGCCCGGGCAGCGAGTGGATCGAGATCGGGAACAAGCGGACGCACGTGAAGAGCTACCTGAGCGATTTCCTGTTTTCGCCAGCACGGGCCAACGCGCCCGTGCGAACGCTCTCGGGTGGTGAGCGCAACCGTTTGCTGCTGGCGCGCCTGTTTGCGCGCCCGGCGAACGTCCTGGTGCTGGACGAGCCGACCAACGATCTGGACATCGACACACTGGAACTGCTCGAAGACCTGCTCCAGCAATACGAAGGCACTGTGTTCCTGGTGAGCCACGACCGGCGATTCCTCGACAACGTGGTCACGAGCACGCTGGTGTTCGAGGGCGAAGGCCGCTGGCGCGAGTACGTGGGTGATGTGCAGGACTGGATGACACAGTCGGCCCGTTCGGAAGCCTTGCAACGCGAGCGCGACGCTGCGCCGGCTTCGCCCGTTGGGAAAACCGCTCAGACCGCTGCCACGACCTCCGCGCCTGGCCCGGTCGCCAGCAAGAAGAAACTCAGCTACAAAGAGCAACGAGAACTCGAAGCTCTTCCCAAGCGCATTGCAGAACTTGAAGCTGAACAAGCAGCGATCGATGGCGAACTGGATGAAGGCCGGCTGTTCGGCAGCGACCCTGCCCGGGCGGCTCAATTGGGAGCACGCCATGCCGATATTGAAGCTGAATGGCTTCAAGCAATGGAGCGCTGGGAGATGCTGGGCGCAAGCTGAGGCATTTTCAGTGTGCGTCGAGCCTGCACCCAACCTCTCGATAGCACATGACACCTGACCGCCTGGCACTGGATCTTCAGTGCGCCCTCAATGAGCTGGCGCAGGAGAAGGCGCGTGCTCAACAGCTGCTGGGCGAGATCGAACGGCAGAACCGGGAGCTCGATCGGCTCCGCACTTCGATCCACCGAGAATCCAACAGCCGACTGCTGGCGGAGGACGCACTGGACGAGACCCGCGACCGGCTCCAAATCGCGGTGGACGCCGCAGGACTGGCTTTGTGGGACTGGCAGCTGCCCTATCGGCACGTGTTCCTGAGTGCTCGCTGGGGTGAGCTGATAGGCGACATTGGCAGGGACGCCTACTGGGAGGTCACGGACTTGCAGGCTCGGGTGCATCCGGACGATGTACCTGGCATCAAGACTGCCATGCGCGCCCTGCTGGAGGGCCGCGAGCAGCGGGCGGTGGTGCAGCACCGCGTGCGCACGGCGACTGGCTGGATGTGGGTCGAGACCCACGGCATGGTGGCCGAACACGACCCCAAGGGAGAACCGCTGCGGCTCATGGGCACGCTGGCCGACATCGGCGAGCGCAAACGCATCGAGCAAGACGGCGCGCGGGCCCGGGAACTGGCCGAGCAGGCGAGTCGGGCCAAGAGCGAGTTCCTGGCCAACATCAGCCACGAGGTTCGCACGCCGCTCAATGCGCTGATGGGACTCACCCGCATGCTCATGGACTCGCCGCTGAGCGCCGAGCAGGCGAGCTGGCTCTCGCTCATGGACAGCTCGGCGCATTCGCTGCTGAACCTGCTCAACGACATCCTGGACCTGTCACGCATCGAAGCGGGCAAGCTGGACATCGAACACTCACGCTTCGACCTGCACCGTACCCTGCGAGAGGCGGTCGGCCCTTATGCCGAGCAGGCCCGGGCCAAACCGCTGAACTTCCAGCTCGTGTTGCGTCACGATCTGCCGCAGTGGGTGATGGGCGACCCGGGCCGGCTGGGCCAGGTGGTAGGCAACCTGCTCTCCAACGCGATCAAGTTCACTCCGCGAAACGGCCGCATCGACGTCATGGTGTCCTACCCGACTTCGAAAGGCCAGCAGCAACCATGGCTGCAACTCAAGGTGCAGGACAGCGGCGTGGGCATCGGCCGCAAGCAGCAGACCACCATCTTTGAAGCCTTCACGCAGGCCGATGCCTCCACCGCACGCCGCTACGGTGGCAGCGGTCTGGGCCTGGCCATTTGTGCGCGCCTGGCCGGCCTGATGGGCGGCAGCATTGATCTGCATAGCGAACTCGGCCAAGGAAGCACTTTCACGCTCACGCTGCCGTTGCAGGAAGCCCCGGTGGACAACAGTGGGCCCTTGAGCGCACCGATGGAACTGCTGGAAATCGCCGATGCGGGTCCGCGCTACGCCGGCATGGTGGTGCTGCTGGCCGAAGACCACCCGGTCAATGAAATGATGTTGCGCCAGCTGCTGCTGCGCCTGGGCTGCATCGTGCGTGTGGCGCGCGGTGGCGCGCAAGCCGTGGCGCAGTGGGAACAAGGCGGCATCGACCTGGTGCTCATGGACGTGCAGATGCCGGGCATGAGCGGTCTGCAGGCCACACAACTGATCCGCGAGGCGGAGGCCCGGCGCCGACTCAAGCGCACCCCGATCGTGGCGGTGACGGCCAACGCCATGCCGGGCGACCGCGAAAACTGCCTCTCTGCGGGCATGGACGGCTACACACCCAAGCCGGTAAGCCCGCAGGCCCTGATGCGCGAAATGGACCGGGTGCTGGAGATGCTGGCCTCCGGACGGACGCCGGATATGTCGGTCGAGGTCACAACCGACCGGACCGCTGCTCCGGACGCCAGCCAACCCGCAGCATCGCCGCAGGCACTGGATGTCGAAAAACTGCGCCGGCGCCTCGATGGCGACGAAGAAACCTTGCAGCAACTGGCCATGGCCATGCGCAGCGACCTGGCGTCCCGGCTGGAGGACATGGAACGGGCACTGGCGGCTCGCGACGCTGCGGCCGCGGTGGCGCACGCGCACGGTCTCAAGGGCTCGCTGGGCAGCATGACCGCCGAGCGCGGCGCGCGCCTGGCCAAGGGACTGGAGCTGGCGGCGCGCGCAGGCGACTGGAGCCTGTTTGGCCGGGCGCTGCCGCTGATGCGGGCGGAAGCGCGAAAGATCGACCGCATCCTGGCGCGCATCCTCAACGCCGAGGGCGCCGACCTCTTCGGCAGCACCGACCCACCGGCCACCACCTACTGAGCAGCGGCCCGTTCGCCCCGGGTGAGCCGGCCGAACACGCGCCAGAACGCGGCGTCCTGCGTGGTGGTGAAGTTGATGCGCATCAGCGTGCTCGGTGCACGCGCCGCATGGAACAAGGCGCCGGGTGCGATCAGGTAGCCCTCGTCGAGCATGCGCTGCGCCAGCGCGTCGGTGTCCACGCCGGTATCGACCCAGCCAAACAGGCCCACTGGCTCGGCGGCAAAGGTGCAGCCCGCTGCGAGCGCCAGTTTCACACTGCGGGCCCGCGCCGCGTCCAGGCGGGTGCGGATGCGCTCGGCGTGGCGGCGCAACTGGCCTTGTTCGATGCACAGGGCCAGCGCCTTTTCCAGCAGCGCGGGCGTGGTCAACGTGCTCAGCAGCTTGGTGTCCAGCAGCGGCTCCACCAGCGCGGGCGGTGCGGCCAAATAGCCAATGCGCCAGTTGGGCGCGAGGATCTTGGCAAAGCCGCTCACGTAGATCGTGCGCTGCAGGCCATCCAGCGCGCTCAGGCGCGTGGCGTGTTCGGGCGCGATGTGGCTGTAGGTGTCGTCTTCGACGATGTGGAAGTTGTGCTGGTTGGCCAGCTGCAGCAGGCGGTGCGCACCACCGGGCGAGAGGCAGTAGCCGGTGGGGTTGTGGAACACGCTCACGCTCACGTACAGCTTGGGCTTGTGCACCTCGCAGTATTTGGCCATCACCTCCAGGTCGGGCCCGTCGGCACGCCGCGGCACCGGCAGGATGCGCATGCCGAGCGCGGCCAGGCGCGCGAACTCCACCGCCCAGCCCGGCTCCTCCACCATCACCGGGTCGCCCGCGCGCAGCAGCGTGCGGCTCACGATGTCCAGCGCGTGCGTGGCGCCCACGGTGGTGATGATGTGGTCGGGCTCGGTGTGGATGCTCAGCGTGCCGAGTTTTTGCGCCAGCACGCGGCGCAGGCCGCTGTCGCCCAGCGGCTCGCCGTACTGGAGTGAAAAGTCCTGCAAGGCACGCGTGCTCGTGACCTTGCGCACCGCAGCCGGCATGAAGGTGGATTCCAGCCAGTCCGGCGGGAACACCCCCATGCCGGGGTGCGGCTTGTTGCTGACCTTGTGGAACATGCCTCGAATGAGCGCGGTGGCGTTGATGGGCGATGCGCCGACGCGTGCCGACGCCTTGCTCTCGGTGGCCGAGCCCTCGCCGCGCGCGGTGGACATTTCGCGCACAAAAAAGCCCCGGTTCTTGCGCGCGTGCACCAGGCCCTGTGCCAGCAACTGGTCATACGCCGCCACCACGGTGGCCGTGCTCACGCTGTGCTGTTCTGCGCACTGGCGCACCGACGGCAGGCGCGCGCCGGGCGCCAGCAGGCGGCTGCGGATGCGGTCGGCAAAACGCGCCGCGAGTTGCTCGGTCAGGGACTGCGTGGAGGTCTTCATCAGCATGGCAGGATCATCCTTGAGCATCGGTCTGTACTGTTGACACGACCACCACAGTTCTCCAACTGCGCTGTAGAACTGTATTGGTGGTGTATTGGGGCAAAGATTACATTGATCGTCCCGCACCAACAACCCCCAGGCCCCCTTGCCCATGAGCGCCACCGAGTTGACCGCCCTGCTGCTGTTCTGCACCGCGATGAGTTTTTCGCCGGGGCCGAACACCACGCTGTCCACGGCACTCGCGGCCAACCTGGGATTGAAACGCGCCCTGCGCTTCTGCATCGCCGTGCCCACAGGCTGGACGCTGCTCATGCTGGCCTGCGGCCTCGGGCTGGGTGCGCTGGTGATGGGTGTGCCGACGCTGCGCTGGGGCGTTAAGCTGCTGGGCGTGGTCTACATGCTGTGGCTGGCCTGGAAACTCGCTGGCGCGGCCAGGCTGTCCGACGTGGACGCCTCGCGCCTCAACGTCACCTTCCTGCAGGGTGTGGGCTTGCAGTTCCTCAACATCAAAGCCTGGATGCTCGCGCTCACGCTCACCGCGGGCTGGGTCGTCAACGCGAGCGGGCAACCCGCCACCAACCCCGGTGAGCGGTTGGCCATCATTTGCGGGGTGATGGTGTTCTTCGCCTTCATCAGCAACTTCACCTACGCGGTGGCTGGCTCATTGCTGCGCGAGTGGCTCACGCAAGGGAGGCGGCTGGCCTGGTTCAACCGGGTGCTGGCGGCCGTGCTGGCGGCCACGGCCCTCTGGATGCTCACGGTATGAACACCAAAACGCTCGCCACGCCACGCTGGCTTGACCAGCCCGCCAACAAAGGCCTGCTGCTCGGTCTGCTGGGTGTGACGCTCTTCGCTCTCACCCTGCCCATGACGCGGTTGGCCGTGGGCACGGTGGACGCGCCTCAGATGTCGGGCGTGTTCGTGGCCCTCGGGCGGGCGGTGGTGGCCGCCCTTCTGTCGATCGCCTTCCTGATCGCAACGCGTGCGCCCTGGCCCCGGCGCGAGGACCTGCTGCCCCTGGCCGTCACCGCGGGCGGCGTGGTGTTCGGTTTCCCGCTGTTCACCTCGGTGGCCATGCGCTACGTGGAAGCGGTGCACGCCAGCGTCATCGTGGGCGTGCTGCCACTGGCCACCGCGGCGGTGGGTGCGCTGCTGCACCGCCAGCGCCCGTCTGCCGGTTTCTGGATCTGCGCCGCGCTGGGAAGCGGGCTGGTGGTGGGTTTTGCGGTGCTGCGCTCGGGCAGCGCGGGCCTGAACATCCACCCGGCCGATGGGTTGCTGTTGGCGGCCATGCTGTGCGCTGCGGTGGGCTACGGCTATGGCGCTCGCCTGTCGCAACACATGCGCGCCGAACACGTGATCTGCTGGGCACTGGTCATGGCGCTGCCCCTAACCTTGCCCATCGCTGCCTTCACCCGCCCCCAGGCGGCGCTGCAGGCCTCGGCCTGGTGGGGCTTTGCCTACACCGCCGTGTTTTCCATGTGGCTGGGCTTCTTTGCCTGGTACCGGGGTCTCGCCCTGGGCGGCACTGTGCGCGTGAGCCAGGTGCAGCTGGTGCAGCCCTTCCTCGGCATGCTGTTTGCCGTGCCGCTGCTCGGCGAGCGGCTGGACGCGGTCACACTGGGCTTTGCCGCGGCCGTGATCGCCACCGTCTTCATTGGCAAGAAAATGCCGGTCCACGCCACCACACACGCCCCACGGATTTGAACGGAGAACGCCATGAAGCCCAACGACCTGCCCACCTCATCGCCAACCCCCTGGACCCTCGCACGCCGCGCCGAGCGCATGAACCCTTCGGTGATCCGCGAGCTGCTCAAACTCACCGAGCGCCCGGGCATCATCAGCTTCGCCGGTGGCCTGCCCTCGCCCGTCACCTTCCCGATCGAAGCCATGCGCGAAGCCTGCGACCGCGTGCTGACCGAGGACGGTCGCAGCGCGTTGCAGTACGCAGCCAGTGAAGGCTACGGCCCGCTGCGCGAGTGGGTTGCGGCCAGCCTGCCCTGGGCGGTGGATCCGGCGCAGGTGCTCATCACCACCGGCAGCCAGCAGGGCCTGGACCTGGTGGCCAAGGTGCTGATCGACAGCGGCAGCCGCGTGCTGGTGGAAACACCCACCTACCTCGGCGCGCTGCAGGCGTTTGCACCCATGGAGCCGCAGATCGAAGGTGTGGCCAGCGACGCCGGAGGCGTGGACGTGGACGCTTTGCTGCAGCAACTCGGCGCAGGCGACGACCAACCCGAGAGCATGGAGCGGCGCCGCCTGCTCACGCTCGACCTCGACCCCGCCAGCAGCCCGGTCGCCGCGCCGCGTTTCCTCTACGTGTTGCCCAACTTTCAGAACCCGACCGGGCGCAGCATGGGCTTGGAGCGTCGTCAGGCGCTGGTGGCCGCGGCCGCTCGCGTGGGCCTGCCGCTGGTGGAAGACAACCCCTACGGCGACCTGTGGTTCGACCAGCCGCCGCCCACACCGCTGACCGCACTCAACCCCGAGGGCTGCATTTACCTCGGCTCGTTCTCCAAGATCCTCGCGCCCGGCTTGCGTCTGGGCTTCATGGTGGCCCCCGCCAGCATCTACCCCAAGCTGCTGCAAGCCAAACAGGCCGCCGACCTGCACAGCCCCAGCTTCAACCAGCGCGTGGTGGCCGAGGTGCTCAAGGACGGTTTTCTGGACCGGCATGTGCCCACCATCCGCGCGCTGTACAAGCGCCAGTGCCACGCGATGCTCAGCGCGCTGCGCACCGAGATGGCGGGCCTGGACGTGCAGTGGAACGAACCCGACGGCGGCATGTTCCTCTGGGTGCGTCTGCCCGAGGGCATGAACGCCACCGAGCTGCTGCCCAAGGCGGTTGAGCACGGGGTGGCCTTCGTGCCCGGCAGCGCCTTCTACGCCGACCACGCCGACCCGCGCACCTTGCGGCTGAGTTTTGTCACCGCCACGGTGGAGCAGATGGGCGTGGGCATTGCGGCCCTGGCGCGCGCCATCCGCGAACAACACGGCGCCTGAACATGCTGCACCTGTGGGGACGGCTGAGCTCAATCAATGTGCGCAAGGTCGTGTTGTGCGCGCAGGTGCTCGGCGTCGAGCTGCCGCGCAGCGACGCGGGGCTGGCGTTTGGCGTGGTGGACACGCCCGACTTCCGCTCGAACAACCCCAATGGCCTGGTGCCGCTGCTGCGCGACGGTGACTTCACGCTGTGGGAATCGAACGCGATCGTCAGGTACCTCTGCGCCCGCGAGGGCAAGCTCTACCCCACCGATCTGCAACAACGCTTCAACGCCGAACGTTGGATGGACTGGCAGCAGACCACGCTCAACCCCGCAGGCAGCCCCGGCTTCAAGCAGTGGATACGCGTGGCCCCCACGCAGCGCGACGCCGGCGTGATCGCGCAATCGGTGGCGGCCACCGAGCCGCTGTTCACGATGCTTGACACCCACCTGTCGCGCCAGGCCTTCATGGCTGGTAGCGCGCTCACCATGGCCGATATCCCGATCGCCTGCGAGGTGCACCGCTGGTGGGGCCTGCCGCAGGCGCGCCCACCGTGGCCGCACCTCGAACGCTGGTACGCCGGCTGGCTCGCGATGCCCGCGAGCCGCGGTGTGCTCGACCTGCCTTTGTCCTGAAACGGAACCTCTCATGACCTCCCGCGCATTTCAACAAGTCGACGTGTTCACCGACACGCCGTATTTCGGCAACCCGCTGGCCGTGGTGCTCGACGGCAGCGGCCTCTCCACCGAGGCCATGCAGCGCTTCACCGACTGGACCAACCTCTCGGAATGCACCTTCGTGTTGCCACCCACAAATGCCGAGGCTGATTACCGCGTGCGCATCTTCTGCCCGGGGCGTGAACTGCCGTTCGCCGGCCACCCCACGCTGGGCACCTGCCACGCCTGGTTGCAGGCCGGCAGCCAGCCGCGCGGCGAACATGTGGTGCAGGAATGTGGCGTGGGTCTGGTGCGCATCAAACGCGATGACGCCAGGCTGGCGTTTGCGGCACCGCCTTTGCGCCGCAGCGGCCCGCTCGAAGAGGGTGATGTGACGCTGATCGCGCGCGGTCTGGGCATCCCGCGCGAGGACATCGTGGCGCACGCCTGGTGCGAGAACGGTCCGCCCTGGCGTAGCGTGATGCTGCGCACCGCCGCGCAGGTGCTGGCCCTGAAGCCGAACGCCGCCGTGCTCGCCGGGCTGGACATCGGCGTGGTCGCGCCGCAGCCCGCGGGCGCGGACACGGCGTTTGAAGTGCGCGCCTTCTTCCACACGCACGACACGCTGAGTGAAGACCCGGTGACCGGCAGTCTCAACGCAGCGGTGGCGCAATGGCTCATCGGTGCGGGCCTGGCGCCCGGCCGTTACGTGGCCGCGCAAGGCACGGCCATGGGACGCGCCGGGCGTGTGCACATTGAGCGCGATGCCGGCGGCACCATCTGGGTCGGCGGCGCATCGGTCACCTGCATCAGCGGTCAGGTGGTGCTGTGACGCCGCGCATCGACCACCTGGTGGTGGCTGCGCGCACGCTCGAAGAAGGCGTGGCCTGGTGCGAAGCCACACTCGGCGTGACGCCTGGCCCCGGCGGCGAACACCCCTTGTTCAGCACACACAACCGCCTGCTCAAGCTCGACGACGGCAGCGACAAGCCGCCGTATCTGGAGATCATCGCCATCAACCCCGACGCCACGCCCACGCGCGGCGCCGGGTACAAGCGCTGGTTCGATCTGGACGATGCGGCGCTGCAGGCGCGGCTGGCGCAAGACGGACCGCAGCTGGTGCACTGGGTGGCCAGCGTGCCCGACATTGATGCCGCACTGCTGGCCCTGCAAGCCATCGGTATACAGCGCGGTCCGGTGGTCAGCGCTTCGCGCGAAACGCCGCATGGCCTGCTGCAATGGCGCATCAGCGTGCGCGACGACGGCCAGCGGCTGTTCAACGGGGTGCTGCCCACGCTCATCCAGTGGGGCTCGGCGCACCCCACGCAACACATGCCGGCCAGCGGCATCACCTTGCGCCAGTTGCGGCTGCGGCACGCCGGTGCGGCGGGTCTGCGCGCGGCACTGCAGGCCCTCGGCCTGGAAGCCCTGAGCGTGACGGACGGCCACGGCGGCCCCGCCAGTCTCGCGGCCGAACTCGACACCCCGGCCCGTGGCCGCCTCACCCTGCTCTCACCCCCATGACCGCCCACCTGCCCACGCTCACCGACATCGAAGCCGCCGCCGAGGTGGTCTACGGTTCGTTCCAGGCCACGCCGCAATACCGCTGGGCCACGCTGAGCGCGCGCCTGGGCACCGACTGCTGGGTGAAACACGAGAACCACACGCCGGTGGGCGCGTTCAAGATCCGCGGCGGCCTCACCTACTTCGATCAGCTCCGGCAACGCGGCGAGCTGCCGCGCGAGGTGATGAGCGCCACGCGCGGCAACCACGGTCAGAGCATCGCCTGGGCGGCGCGCCTGCACGGTGTGGCCTGCACCATCGTCGTGCCGCGCGGCAATTCGGTGGAGAAAAATGCCGCCATGCGGGCCTTGGGTGCGAGCTTGATCGAACACGGCGACGACTTCCAGGACAGCCGCGAACACGCGATGGCACTGGCGGCCGAGCGCGACGCACACATGGTGCCGAGTTTCCACACCGACCTGCTGCGCGGCGTGAGCACCGCCTGGTGGGAGTTCTTTCGCGCCGTGCCGCAGATGGACGTGGTTTACGTGCCGGTGGGCCAGGGCTCGGGCGCGTGTTCGGCCATCGCCGCCAAGCTCGCGCTGGGTCACCCGGTCCGCATCGTGGGCGTGATCAGCGCGCACGCCACCACCTACGCCGACTCGCTGGCCGCCGGCCGCGTGGTGGCCTCACCGGTCACGACTGTGCTGGCCGACGGCATGGCCTGCCGCGTGGCCGACCAGGCCGCACTCGACGTGCTGGCACCGCACCTCGATCACATCGTGCAGGTAACCGATACCGAGGTGGCCGAGGCCATGCGCATGTTGTTTGCCGACACGCACAACGTGGCCGAAGGTGCGGGCGCCGCGAGTTTTGCGGCGGCGTGGCAGGAGCGGGCTTCGCTCAAGGGCCGGGTGGTGGGCACCACCCTGTGTGGGGGCAACGTGGACAGTGACATGCTCGCCACTGTTCTGAAGCGATCAGACCGGTTCTGAGCGAACCAGCCGCGCCACCACTTCGCAGAAGGCTTCCACCGCATCGGTCTTGAACACCACCTCGCGCACACCGGCGGCCTTGGCCTCGGCCTGCAGTTCGTCGGTGATGTAGCCCGACGCCACAGCCACCGGCAGGTGGGGATTGATCTCCAGCGCCGCCTTGGCCACTTCCAGGCCCGACATGCCGGGCATGTTGAAGTCGGTCAGCAGCAGCTGGAAACCCTCAGGGTCGGCGCGCAACGCGTCGATGGCTTGCGTCTGCGATGTGAAGGCCGTGACGCGGTAGCCGCGACGCTCCAGCAAACGACGCACCAGAAACACCAGCGTGTCGTCATCGTCCAGGTACAGGATGTGGTGGGGGGGCGCGGAGGAATCGTCTGCCATGGCACTGAGTCGGGATGGGCTGATGTCGGATGGGGCCAGTGTCGGAGTGAAGTTCATTGTGCCGGGTTCGCTGGCAATGGGCGAACCGGATACCCCGGCCAGGCTGGCGGGTATGTCGGGAGCCATGGGGAAATACAGGGTGAAGGTGGTGCCGCGGCCGGGCTCGGAGTCGACCTCGATCGCGCCCCCGTGCACCTGCACCACGCCCAGCACCACCGGCAGGCCCAGCCCGGTGCCCTGGCCCACCGCCTTGGTGGTGAAGAAGGGCTCAAAAATCCGGTTGCGCACGGTGGCGTCCATGCCGCTGCCGTTGTCGCTCACGCGCAGGCGGGCCACGCCCACCCCGAGCTGGGCACAGGTCTGGGCGAACTCGGGCGGCAACGCCAGTGAGGTGTTGGGCAGGCTGTCGATCCGGCATTCGATGCGCCCGGGTCGTCCATCCAGCGCGTGGATGGCGTTGGTGCACAGGTTGACCAGCACCTGCCCGATCTGGGTGGCATCGGCCTCGATGGCCAGGGTGGCGGGCGAGCAGGACTGCAACAGCTCCACCTGGAGCGGCAAGGCCCCGCGCAGCAGCGTGCACGACTCCGCGAGCACGCTGCACATGTTCACCCGCGTGCGCTCCACGGGCTGCTGGCGGCTGAAGGCCAGGATCTGGCGCACCAGCTCACGCCCGCGACGTGCTGCGCTGCTGATCTCGTGCAGGCTCTCGCGCGACGTTGCGTGTTCCGGCAGGTCCTGGCGGGCCAGATCGGCATTGCCCAGGATGGCTGCGAGGATGTTGTTGAAGTCGTGCGCCACACCACCGGCCAGCGTGCCCAGCGCTTCCATCTTCTGCGACTGCGCCAGCTGCGCCTGCAGGTGCCTTTGCTGGGCCTGTGCAGTTTTGAGCGGGGTGATGTCGATGAAGGTCAGCACCACATGGCGCAGACCGCCGAGCGGATTGTTCTCGGGGTGGGCGTTGCACAGGGCCCAGTTCACGCCCGTGCCCTCGCCCTGCGGCATGCCGACCACCACACTGCGCACCGGTTGCCCGGTGGCCAGCACCCGTTCGAACGGCACCTCGTGACGGCGCATGGGCTGGCCATCGTCGCGCAACAGGCGCCAGCCTTGTGGTGAAGGCTCGGGCAAGGCACGGTTGGCGCCGCCTTCGCTCCAGCCCAGGAAGCGCCGGGCGGCGGCGTTGATGCTCGACAAGGTGTGGTCGGGCCGGAACACGACCACACCCGCGCTGAGGTTGTCGATCAGGGCGCGCGAATCGGCTTCGCGCTGCAACAACCCCTGGCGGGCCTTGTCACCGTCGATGCGCAAACGGTACGACACCAGCGCGCCGTACAACACCACGCGCAACAGTTTGGTGAGCAGGAAGAAGAAGATGAACGGCGGCGTCACGTCGGCCTGCGACCAGAGTCCGACCTTCAGCGCCACGGCAAAGCCCAGCACGCCCAGGAACTCGACCGCCGTGAGCCACTTGAGCGCCTGCATCTCCGGCACACGGCCTTGCGGATCGGCACGCTGGATATCGACAAAGCACAACACGGTGATCGCCATCACCGAAGCAGTGAAGACACCCTGGCGCACGGCCAGCACATCCCACGCGATCAGGAAATACAGCGTGGCGCAGAAGAACGCCAGGCCGGCGGCCAGGATGGGCAGCAAGGGCCGGGGCATGCCGACGTAGCTGCGAAAGCCCATCCACGCGCACAGCGCGCTGACCATCAGCGCGGTGTTGCCCAGGGGAAAGGTCAGCGCGTCGGGCAAGCCGCCGCGCGACAGCAGCATGACCGAGCCCACGATGCTCAGCAGCGCCGACACCGACCACCAGCCCGGGCCGCCAATGGCTGGGTATCGCCGCATCTGGGCCCAGAAGGCCAGCGCGATCAAAACGTCGATGCCCACCCGCAAGGCCAGCAGTGTGGGCAGGTCAATCAACATGGGGGGGAGCAGGGCCAACATACCCAAAGATTGAAGCACAGCGCCTTCGCCGCAGACGACCGATCAGCACCCGAAAAACCCCGGTGTTCGGATCATCGCGCCGGGCCACAGACGCCTGCGCGACTGCGCGGAGTGCGCCCAGTCGCTGC
Source organism: Hydrogenophaga sp. (assembly GCF_022844385.1). Taxonomy (GTDB): domain Bacteria; phylum Pseudomonadota; class Gammaproteobacteria; order Burkholderiales; family Burkholderiaceae_C; genus Hydrogenophaga. The sequence goes on from NZ_JALHLX010000032.1 coordinate 14,630, forward strand.
CGGGACAAAGCGTCGCCAAGCCGCTGTCCCAGAATGCCGCTCATGGGAACGCTCTACCTTGTGCGCCACGGCCAGGCCTCGTTTGGTGCCGACGACTACGACCAGCTCAGCGAGATGGGCCAGCGCCAAAGCCGCCGCCTGGGCGAGTATTGGGCCGAGCGCGGTGTGGTGTTCGACGCCGTCATCACCGGCACGCTCAAACGCCACGCCCAGACATGGGCCGGGATCGCCGAGGGTGCGCAACTGAGCCACGAGCCGCTGGCCTGGCCCGGGCTCAACGAATACGACAGCGAGGCCGTGATCCGGGCGATCCATCCGCACCCGTTGCAGAAACCGCGCAGTGCCGAAGAGGCTCCCGAGCTCTACCGTCACCACTTCCGCCTGCTGCGCGACGGCCTCACCCAGTGGATGGCGGGCACCGTCAGCCCTCAGGGCATGCCGAGCTACACCGAGTTCGTGCACGGTGTCAGCAGCGCGTTGGACCATGTGCGTTCGAAGCACCATGGGCAGAGCGTCTTGCTGGTCTCCAGCGGAGGGCCCATCTCCACAGCGGTGGGCCATGTGCTGGGCCTGAGCCCCGAGGCCACGATCGAGCTGAACCTGCGCATCCGCAACAGCGCGGTGACCGAGTTCCAGTTCAACCCCAAGCGGCACACGCTGCTGACCTACAACACCTTGCCGCATCTGGACCACCAGGACTACAAGTCCTGGGTCACCTATGCATGACCCGGTGTTTCAGGCCTTCGGTTTGAACGCCGTGGCATCGGACAAGGTGTCCGCCGGCAACTGATCGATCTCGCTCAACAAACGCGCCAGCGACCGCCCCGCCGCCGCCAGCACCGCGTGGCCCTTCTCGGCCGTTGCCGCTGCGGCGTTGCCCACCGCGCCGTGGGCGTTGTAGTCCTGCATCTGCCAGCCCAGTTTGGCGCTCTTGCCGTTGCCCAGAATGCTGAACTGGCCGGCGCGGTCTTGCGACTTCGATGCGAAGTTCGTCGCATGCTCCATCCGCACCCGCGCCGGTGCGATGGCCAGCATCAGCGAGGTCTCGATCTCGCCGCCGTGGATGCCGAAGCGATGTTCATCGGCGCTGAACATCGCATTCAGGTCTCGGCCCTCGGCGTCCAGCAACGGCAGGTGAAACCAGTTCACGCTGTAGACCAGCAGCCCCAGGCGCGCGCGCAGGTCGCGCGCGACCACGTCCAGCAGCCCCACTTGTCCGCCGTGCGTGTTGAAGAGCACCAGCTTCTTCACGCCGCTGGCCGCCACGCATTCGCCGATTTCAGTCCACAGACGCAGCAAGGTTTCGGCCTTGAGCGTGAGCGTGCCGCCAAAGGCCGTGTGTTCGGGCGAGTAGCCCACCGTCTGTGTGGGCAGAAAAAGTGCAGGCAGATCGGGTGCGATGTGCGGCAGGCTCGCGGCCACCACACCGTTGGCGATGTCGGTGTCCACCGAGAGCGGCAGGTGCGGGCCGTGCTGTTCGATCGCAGCCACGGGCAGCACAGCGATGGTGCGTGCCTTGTCGAGCGAGGCGAAGTCGGCGGTGGTGAGGTCGGACCAGAAGCGGTGGAGGCTTGTCATGCGCCGATCTTACGGTCGGCATACATCCAGTGGCGCGACCAGGGCAAGCCGGTGGCGCTTTGCCCGGCCGCGCGGCACAGCACCTGGTAGATCGCCACCTCGTCATGCTCGAACGCCCAGGCGCAACCCGCCAGGTAAATGCGCCAGATGCGCCAGCGCTTCTCGTCCACCAGCGGCTTGATCTGCGCCGTGTTCCCTTCGAAGGCCTGGCTCCAGAGTTGCGTGGTGCGCATGTAGTGACGCCGCAGGTTTTCCACGTCGAAGGCCTCCAGCCCACCTTCCTGCAAGGTGCGCAAGACGGTGCTGATGTGCGGCACCTCGCCGCGCGGGAAAACGTAGCGGTCAATGAAATGGCCGCCGCCGTGACGCGTTTCCCCGTCATACGCGTCGGTGCTGGTGATGCCGTGGTTCATGGCCCAGCCATCCGGCTTGAGCAGCGCGCGGATGCGGGTGAAGTAGGGCACCAGGTTGTCCAGCCCCACGTGTTCAAACATGCCGACGCTGGTGATGCGGTCGAACGGGCCGTCGCTCACGTCGCGGTAATCCTGCAGGCGGATCTCGACGCGGTCTTGCAGCCCTGCGGCGCGCACCCGTTCGCGCGCCAGGTCGAACTGGTTTTGCGACAGCGTCACGCCCACACACCGCGCGCCGTAGTGCTTCGCTGCGCGCAGCACCAGCGCGCCCCAGCCGCAACCGATGTCGAGCAGGCGCTGGCCTGGTTGAAGCTGGATCTTGGTCAGGATGTGGTCGATCTTGTTCGTCTGCGCCTCGCCCAGCGTTTCGTCGCCCCGCTCGAAGTAGCCGCAGGAATACACCATGCCTTCGCCCAGCCACTGGGCGTAGAAGTCGTTGGAGACGTCATAGTGGTACTGGATGGCTTCGCTGTCGCTCTCGCGCGTGTGGCCAAAGCGGCGGCGCAGGCGGCCCAGCAGGCCGCCCTCGGGTTGCGCGTTCGCAGCCAGGCCGTGCGCGACCGCCAGGATGTCGGGCACCGAGCCCTCGACATCGATCAGGCCTTCCACGTAGGCCTGGCCGAGCGTGTCCAGCCCCGGGTCGATGAGCAACGGCAGGGCGGAGGCGTCGCGCACCCGGATCTCCACCTGCGGCTGGTCAAAGTCGCCCAGCGCCAGCGATGAAGCGCCGCGCTCCCCCCAACTCAGGCGAACCGGCAGGTTCACCCGGGTTTTCATGCGCTGCGCCCAGGGCAGCAGCGCGCGTTCCACGATCGATCCCATGCACACCTCCATGCAGGCCCGGCCTGTTCCCAACGGGGTTTTACACAATTGGTGCCGGGCTGTGAAGCGACGGTGGACTGGTCGAGCGCGGCAAGACAGAAAAACAGCGCTGACTTATATTCAAAAGCCACCGCAGCGGCCTTCCTGAGGAACTTGGGCCGGCCCTGCGGCTCACACCGATCGCCGTTCCACCGTCACGCCCGATGCCGCCAACCCAAGCTCTCCACCCTTCTGCCGTCTTCCGCCTGCTCGGCGCCTGGCTGCTCGCCGCTGCCCTGCCCCTGGGAGTGGCCGCACAAGGCTTGCTGGGTGGCCCAGCCGCCAGCGCGACCGTGGTGCAGAGCGACCAGGCCCGCGCCGAGATCGTGGCGCACGCGCCCGACGGTGCCGGGCCGGGCCAGACGGTCTGGGTCGGCCTGCAGCTCACCCACGCACCCGAGTGGCACACCTACTGGAAAAACGCCGGCGACTCCGGCCTGCCCACCGAACTGCGCTGGACGTTGCCGACCGGTGTGAGCGCTGGCGAGATCGCCTGGCCCACACCGCGCAAGTTCCCGATCGGCAACCTGGCCAACTACGGCTACGACGGTTCTGTGGTGCTGCCGGTGCCGCTGACCGTGGGGCCTGAGTTCAAGGGCGACGCCATCAACGTGCAGCTCTACGCCGCGTGGCTGGTCTGCCGCAAGGAATGCATCCCCGAAGAAGGCAACTTCACGCTGAGCATCCCGGTGAACGGCTCCACCGGCAGCAACGGTGCTGCGTTCGCAGCCAGCTTTGAAGCCGCGCCCAAGGACCAGCCCGCCGCCGGCAGCCAGTTGCAGCCCGAGGACGGATTTCTCAACGTATCGCTGACCGACCTGCCCGCCGTCTGGCGCGGCAAGACCCTGGAGTTCTACCCCGAAACCACAGGCCTGATCGAACCCGGGTCGCCCTGGACCCAGGCCTGGGACGGTGGGCGTTGGACCGCGCGCGTGCCGCTCTCACCGCACCGCAGCGAAAGCCCCACGCAGCTCACGGTGGTGGTGGCCGAGGCCAACCCGCCCGGCCAAGGCCCCGGCCTCGCCGGTGCACGGCTGGACGTGCCGGTGCAGGGCGCCTGGCCCGCCGTGGCACCGCTGCCGGCCGCCGTGCCCGACGCCTTGCAGGCCGCGCTCGACGCCAACGCCGCGCGCGCCGCCGCGCCGGTGAGCAGCGCCAGTTCGCTCACACTGGGCGCCGCCTTGTTGGGCGCCTTGCTCGGCGGCCTGATCCTCAACCTCATGCCTTGCGTGTTCCCGGTGCTCGCCATCAAGGTCATGGCGTTTGCCAAACACGCCAACGACCGCCCGGCCCACCGCGCCAACGGCCTGGCCTACACCGCAGGTGTGGTGCTCTCTTTTGTGGCGCTCGGCGCCTTGCTGCTGGGCCTGCGCGCCGCCGGTGAACAACTCGGCTGGGGCTTCCAGTTGCAGAGCCCGGCCGTGGTCGCGGGTCTGGCCGTGCTGTTCACGCTGATCGGCCTGAACCTGGCCGGCCTGTTCGAGTTCGGCAACGTGCTGCCCAGCCGCCTGGCCAGCCTGCAGGCCAAAAACCCGACGGTGGATGCCTTCCTCACCGGCGTGCTGGCCACGGCCATCGCGTCACCCTGCACCGCGCCGTTCATGGGTGCTTCGCTGGGCCTGGCCATCGGCCTGCCGGCCACGCAGGCGCTGGCCGTGTTTGCCGTGCTGGGCGTGGGCATGGCCTTGCCGTACCTGGCCGCCAGCTGGATTCCCGCTGTGGCGCGCGCCCTGCCCCGCCCCGGCGCGTGGATGGACACCTTCCGCCGCGGCATGGCCTTCCCGATGTTCGCCACCGTGGTCTGGCTCTTGTGGGTACTGGGGCAGCAAAGCGGCATCGACGGCGCGGCCGGCTTGCTCATGCTGCTGGTGGTGCTGGCGCTGCTGGTCTGGTCGCTCGGCCTGCGGGGCAGGAGCCGCGCGGCCTTGTCTGTTGTGTCGCTCGCCGGCCTGGTCTGGCTGGGCTGGGCGGTCGGCCCCAACGTGACGCGCCTGCAGGAGTCCACGCCCGGTCAGGCCGTTGCGACCTCGCAGGCCGGCGTGAGCTGGCAGCCCTGGAGCCCTGAAACTCAGGCCGCGCTGGTGGCCGAAGGCCGTCCGGTGTTTGTTGATTTCACCGCCGCCTGGTGCGTGACCTGTCAGTACAACAAGCGCACCACGCTGGCCGACGCCGCCGTGCTCGGCGACATGGCCGGCAAAAACGTGGCCCTGCTGCGCGCCGACTGGACGCGCCGCGACCCGGACGTAACCGCCGCGCTGGCCACGCTGGGCCGCAACGGCGTGCCGGTGTATGCGATTTACAAGAATGGACAGGCACCCCAGGTGCTGTCCGAAGTGTTGAGTGTGGAGGAGGTTCGCGCGGCGCTGTCCAGGCTCTGAGCCTGTGCATTCGCCTTCATCGTCCCGTCATCAGGAGTCATCCCCATGCAACGCCGCCCCGTCATCGCCCTCGCCGCCCTGTCACCGTTTGCCAGCCTGCTGCTGCCCGCCACCGCCCAGGCCGCCACCGTGGGCCAGGCTGCGCCCGATTTCACCTTGATGGACACCGCGGGCAAACCTGTGAAGCTGTCCCAGTTCAAAGGCAAGCCGGTGGTGCTGGAGTGGAACAACCCGGGCTGCCCGTTCGTGAAGAAGCACTACCAGGGCAACATGCAGGCCCTGCAAAAGGAAGTCGCGGACCAGGGCGGCGTGTGGCTGGCCATCAACTCCACGCGCGACGACAGCGGCGACTACATGACACCCGCCCAGCTCGGCCGCTGGATGACCGAGCAGAAAGCCAGCCCCACAGCCACGCTGATGGACGAAGACGGCAAGATCGGCCAGGCCTATGCGGCCCGCGTCACGCCGCACATGTACATCGTCAACGCGCAGGGCGTGCTGGTGTACGCCGGCGGCATCGACAGCATCGCCTCGGCCCGGGTGGACGACATCCCCAAGGCCACCAACTACGTGCGCCAGGCCATGGCGGAAATCAAGGCCGGCAAGCCGTTGAGCGTGGCGAACAGCCGCGCCTACGGCTGCAGCATCAAGTACCAGTCAGCCTGAACGCTGGTCCCCAGGCCCCCACGCTCCCCCGCTGCGCGTGGTCCGCTGCCCCCCAAGGGGGCTGAGCCTGCCTTGGGGCGGCCCGGCGGCTGGCTCGCTGCACAGGGGCCTTGTCACCCACGTTCAGCGCACGGCGGTGCAGCCCGGATAATGGCCGGCATCGCAGCCAACCCCGCCGGACGCCCCATGCCCTTTGCCCCCCTGCAGAACGACACCTTCATTCGCGCCTGCCTGCGCCAGTCCACCGACCACACCCCCGTGTGGCTCATGCGCCAGGCGGGTCGTTATTTGCCCGAGTACTGCGCCACGCGCGCGAAGGCCGGCAGCTTCATGGGGCTGGCGACCAACGTGGACTACGCCACCGAAGTCACGCTGCAGCCGCTGGAGCGCTATGCGCTGGATGCGGCCATTCTGTTCAGCGACATCCTCACCGTGCCCGACGCCATGGGCTTGGGCCTGTCGTTCGCGCTCGGCGAAGGCCCGAAGTTTGCGAAGACCGTGCGCACCGAAGCCGACGTGGACACGCTGGCCGTGCCCGACATGGAGAAGCTGCGTTACGTGTTCGACGCGGTCACCTCGATCCGCAAGGCCTTGAACGGCCGCGTGCCGCTGATCGGCTTCTCGGGCAGCCCCTGGACACTGGCCTGCTACATGGTGGAAGGCGGTGGCTCGGACGACTACCGCGCGGTCAAGACCCTCATGTACAGCCGCCCCGACCTGATGCACCGCATCCTGGCCATCAACGCCGACGCGGTGGCGGCCTACCTCAACGCACAAATCGACGCCGGCGCACAGGCCGTGATGGTGTTCGACAGCTGGGGTGGCGTGCTGGCCGACGGCAACTTCCAGGACTTCAGCCTGACCTACACCAAGCGTGTGCTGGCCCAGCTCAAGCGCGAGCACGAGGGCGTGGTGATTCCGCGCATCGTGTTCACCAAGGGCGGCGGTCTGTGGCTCGACGACATGAAGACCCTGGACTGCCACGCCCTCGGCCTGGACTGGACCGTGAATCTGGCCAAAGCGCGCGCGCAGGTCGGCGAAGGCCCGCAAGGCAAGGCGCTGCAGGGCAACATCGACCCCAACGTGCTGTTTGCCCAGCCCGGGCAGATCGACGCCGAAGTGGCGCGTGTGCTCGAGAGTTTTGGCGCACCCCACCAGGGTCCCGGCACCGGCGCCACCCACATCTTCAACCTGGGTCACGGCATCAGCCAGTACACGCCGCCGGAACATGTGACGGCGCTGGTGGACGCGGTGCATTCGCATTCCAGACGCTTGCGCACAGCCTGAAACACACGCCACCTCCGCCCGCGCGTTGCTCCCCTTTTGGAAGCTTCAACCGCGATTCGGCCGCGGGATACGGCGAAGGACCCAGGGGTTTTCAGGTAGTCCGAAAGGCGTCATGAGTCCGTCATATCCTGGGTTGCAACGGGCCATTAACACAAAAATTGCCGAAAAATGCGCTTGACAAGCTCCACTTATGCACAAATTTTGTGCTGCGGTGCGCCATAGGGCGTGAAGCCCATCAACAGCAAAATGCTCCTGGCATTTACTCCGTAAGTTGTTGATTCATATCGTTTTTGCAATCTGCTTTTTTTGAAGGCAGTTTAAGCAAACCCTTGATTCTCAAGGGCTGTGGCACCGGAAAATGAAGCTATCAACAAAGTTATCCACAGAAAATCTGGATATGTCCCGATGCTGAGCCAAATCAACGACTTACACCGGACTCCGACAGTTCAACTGAGGAAGAACCGCTAAGCATGGCTTTCTGGCCCAGCGTCGTGGTGGCCACCCCGGCCCACAGCGGGGTGGGCGCGAGCCTGACCTACCGAAGTGAGCTGTTGCTCCGGCCCGGCACGCTGGTGCGGGTGCCGCTGGGCGCGCGCGAGGTGCTCGGTGTGGTGTGGGATTGCGCGACCACCCCGCCCGAGGGCCTCACCGAAGCGAAAACCAAGGCGGTGGCCGGCGTGCTCGAAGGCCTGCCGCCGCTCAACGACCGCTGGCGCCAGCTCGTCAGGTTTGCTGCCCAGTATTACCAGCGCAGCCTGGGCGAGGTGGCCCTGGCCGCCTTGCCACCGCAACTGCGCGACCTGAGCAACGTGCAGCTGGCGCGCCGGCTCAAGCGCCGCGCCCAGGCCAGCGCAGACGGGCCGGGTCCAGCCGGCGATGTGGCCGCTGGCCACGACCTCAGCGACGAACAACGCCAGGCGCTGGACGCACTGGCCGACGCGAAGGCGCCGGTGCTGTTGTTCGGCGCCACCGGCAGCGGCAAAACCGAGGTCTATTTGCAGGCCACGCAGCGCGCGCTGTTCTCTCAGGCAGAGGCGCAGGTGCTGGTGATGGTGCCGGAGATCAACCTCACGCCGCAGCTGGAGGCGCGCTTTCGCGAACGCTTCGAACCCTTGTGCGGCGCCGGTGCGGTGGTCTGCCTGCACAGCGGCATGACGCCGGCGCAGCGCCTGTCCAGCTGGCTCGCAGCGCACACCGGGCAGGCGCGCATCGTGCTGGGCACGCGCATGGCCGTGCTGGCCAGCCTGCCGGGGCTGCGCCTGATCGTCGTGGATGAGGAGCACGACCCGAGCTACAAGAGCCAGGAAGGCGCGCGTTATTCGGCGCGGGACCTGGCGGTGTACCGGGGCAAGGTGGAGTCGGAGGCATTGGAGGCGAACGCGCGCTGCCAGGTGGTGCTGGGCTCGGCCACGCCTTCGCTGGAGAGCTGGCACGCGGCCGACCAGGGCCGCTACCTGCGGCTGGCCATGCCGGCGCGCATCGGTGGTGGCGCGCTGCCGCGCCTTCGGCTGGTCGACATGAACCACCAGCCCAAGGGCGCGGTGCTCGCGCCCCCACTGATCGCCGCCATGGCCGAGCGCATCGAACGCGGCGAACAGTGCCTGGTGCTGCTGAACCGGCGCGGCTATGCCCCGGTGCTGGCCTGCCACGACTGCGGCTGGAAGAGCGCCTGCCCGCACTGCAGCGCCTACCGCGTGTTCCACAAGCTCGACCGCACGCTGCGCTGCCACCACTGCGGCTTCACCGAACGCGTGCCACGCGCCTGCCCCGACTGCGGCAACCTCGACGTTGCCCCCGTGGGCCGCGGCACCGAGCAGGTGGAAGAACAACTCGCTGGCTTGCTGGCCGATGTGAAACGCCCCGACGGTGGACCCGCGCGCGTGGCGCGCATGGACGCCGACTCCACCCGCCTCAAGGGCAGCCTGGAGGTGCAACTGGCCACCATGCACAGCGGCGAGGTGGATGTGCTGGTGGGCACGCAGATGATCGCCAAGGGTCACGACTTCCGCCGCATCACGCTGGTGGCCAGCATCAACGCCGACTCGGGCCTGTTCGCCAGCGACTACCGGGCGCCCGAGCGCCTGTTTGCGCTGCTCATGCAGGCGGCAGGCCGCGCCGGGCGCGATGCAGCCCAGAGCGCGACGAGTGAAATGTGGGTGCAGACCTGGTACCCGCAGCACCCCTTGTTTGCCTCGCTCAAACAGCACGACTTCCCCGCGTTCGCCACCACCCAGCTGACCGAGCGGCTGAGCGCCGGCATGCCGCCCTATGGCCACCAGGCCCTGCTGCGCGCCGACGCCCGCACCCAGCAGGCGGCCCAGGCTTACCTGAATGCCGCAGCGCAGGCCGCCGTGGGCCTGCCGCACTTTGAAGACGTGACGCTCTACCCGGCGGTGCCGCTGACCATCCAGCGTGTGGCCAATGTGGAGCGCGCCCAGCTGCTGGTGGAAGCCGCCTCGCGCGGCGCGCTGCAGCGTTTTTTGACTGCGTGGCAACCGGTGCTGCTGCAAACCCGCAGCCTGCCTGAGGCGCGCGGGCTGGTGCGCTTTGCGGTGGACGTGGATCCGCTGGTGATCTGAAGCGCCAGCCCCTCAGGCGACGATCTTTTCCTCGGCTGGCCACAGTTGCTCGACCGTCTGGATCACGTCGCGCAACTTGAATGGCTGCAACAGGAACCGACGGACTTCCAGCTCCTTCAGCCGCTTGAGCATGGCGGCGTCGCAGGCGGTTGCCATCACCGCCACCGGGATGCCGGCTTCGCACTGAAATTCCCGCGCACGCAGTCGGCTCAACAGGTCCAGCGCCGCATCGGGATCGGCCAGGGACAGCATCAGTCCGTCGGCCTTCCAGGTCTGCAACCACTGTTTGCCCATGGCCAGGCTGGTCGCCTGGTGCATGCGCACGATCTGCAGTTCACGACACACACTGGCCACCGTGCTGCGCACGAGCCCATCGGGCTCGATGAGCAGGACATTGACCGAGAGAGCACCGATCGCTGCGGTCACGTCAGGGCCTCTTCGCGGCGGAACATCTCCTCAACCACGAGGTCTCGCAGTCCGCCCAGGATCGCCACATCCAGCTTGTCGAATACCCGGGGACGCCGGTCCATGATGCAGAAAGTACCGACGATCTGGCCATAGGGCAGGCGCAACAGGGCCCCGGCATAAAACCGCACGTACGGTTGGCCGATCACCATGGGGTTGTCTGCAAAGCGCTGGTCCTTCAAGGCGTCGTGAACCACCAGCGTCTCGGACATGTTCACCGCATGACCACAGAAGGAAATGTCACGCGGCGTCTCGCACAAATCCATGCCGAAGCTTGACTTGAACCACTGCCGGTCCCGGTCCACCAGCGAGACCAGCGCGATCGGCACATCGAACTCCTTGGCGGCGAATGCGGAGATGCGATCAAAGCGCTCCTCGGGTGCCGTGTCCAGGATCAGCAGCTCTCGCAGCGCCTGCAGGCGTTGCATCTCGTTGTGGGGCATCGGGGCCAGGATCATGGTGTTCTCCGTGCGCGTGGCCGGCTGGGATTTCAACCGGGCAACAGTCGGTGTGTTGCCATGTGTATCGGCCCTTGCGGCGAAAAACTGAAGGCAGACGCCTCAGCTCACCAGGGACACGGCCGCCGAGAACGTGAAGAAGGCAGCCACAGTGGTCACCAGGATGATGCGGGCGATGCGCCCGTTGTCCGCGCCGAACCGCTCGGCCAGCAGCGACACATTGCTCGCGCTGGGCAAGGCCGCCACCAGCACCATCACCGTGAGCGCCGCGGGCGAGAGCGGCACGCCGAGCTGCATCGCCCCGGTGCCCACTGCCAGCACCAGCAGCGGATGCAACAGCAGCTTCATCAGCACCACAGGCACATAGTCCGACAGCGGCATGGGATGGTTCGACCGCATCTGCGCGCGCGCCAGCACAGCGCCGATGGTGAACAGCGCCACCGGCGAGGCTGCGTCGGCCAGCAGCCACACGGTCTGCTCGACCGGCTTGGGCAAGGTGAAGGCATAGGCCGAAGCCGCTGCACCCAGGATGATGGACCAGGGCATGGGGTTGGCCACCACGCCGCGCAGCGCCTTCTTGCCCGCGTCCAGCATGGCCTGCCCGCCGTGGCCCTGGGCATCGTCCAGGCGCGAAAGCGCAATGCACAGCGAACTGGTGATCACCAAGTCGACCAGGATCGTGAGGATCACCGTGCCCGCCACCTGCGGACCCAGCAGCGCGGCCAGCAAAGGCACGCCCATGAACCCGGTGTTGGGGAAAGCAGCCACCAGGGCGCCGATCGATGCGTCGTTCCAGCGGATGCGTGCGTTCAGGGTCATGACCACCGCAAAAGCCACCATCACCAAGCCACACAGCAGGTACACACCCACCACCGACGCATCCAGCAGTTCGGCGATCGGTGTGGTGGAGCCGAAGCGGTAGAGCAGGCAAGGCAGCGCAAAGTACAGCACGAAGCCGTTGAGCCCCGGGATCGCGTCCAGCGGCAACATGCCGCGCCGCGCAGCCACAAATCCGGCCAGCACGAGGGCAAAGAACGGAAATGTGACGAGCAGGATGTTGAGCACGGGCGCCATTGTCTCAGTTGTGGCTTGGCCAGCGCCCGGGTCGCCACGGCACATGCCGGCCGTGGGCCGGATCAACCGCCGCAGCGCTCCTGGGGAGAGCTGGCGATCGCCGTCCATTCGGCCATGGTCAGGAACTGCGGCTGATCGTAGACACCGCCGACGGCCTCCAGCGCCAGGTTGAACGCACGCAGGTGGTTGCGTGAACCGCACAGCAGGTTGT
>NZ_JALHLX010000032.1:26699-30967 GCF_022844385.1 Hydrogenophaga sp.
GGCGATCGCCGTCCATTCGGCCATGGTCAGGAACTGCGGCTGATCGTAGACACCGCCGACGGCCTCCAGCGCCAGGTTGAACGCACGCAGGTGGTTGCGTGAACCGCACAGCAGGTTGTCGTACACCTTCACGATGTCGGGCTCGTCCAGCACCTGTTCCTTTTTCTCCTCGATGTCGACGATGTCTTTCTCCTCGATGAGGCAACCCACCTTGAGCGCGTCGATCAGGCTGGGCTGGCCCTGCGCCACGAGGGCGTCGTACAGCTGTTGCAGATCGGTGTTCACGAACACGCCGGGGGGCGTTGTGGCCGCGGGATCGGGCAGGCCGTGCGCCACGATGAGCAGGCGCACGGCTTCGGTGTGCTGCGCTTCGCTGGGCACGATGTTGTTGAACACCTGCGCGCCCCAGCGGGCGTAGAGCGCCACATACACATCGTGAGCGAGTTTTTCCTCTTCGCGCATGAACAGCAGACCGGCGATTTCGTCCGCCGAGAGATCTTCTGCCGACGCGGCCCGCGCCGTGGCGCCGTCCAGCGCAGGGGCCGCAGCGCCGGTGGCCACCTCGTCGCCCCCACCACAGGCCGTCAGCACCGGGGCCAGCGCCACGCCACCGAGCGCCATGCCCGCGAGTCGCAGGAATTGTTTTCTCTGCATGAAAAGTCCTTGCATGCGACACAGGGGTGCCGCTCATGTCCCGAGGATGGGAATCACAGTCCATTTCTCACTTGAGAAAAATCAGTCGGCCCCCTGGGGAAGCGGCGATTTATCCATCGAAAGTACCCAATGCTCACGCCCGGTTACAGGTTTCACGCGCGAGACGTGAGACGAACGCCCCCTCGGTGGCCGCCGAAAGACGGTCGGTATGATCCAGCATTCACCCATCGCACCGCGCCTGGCAGCCGCTCCGGCCCATCCAGGTGCCCACCCCACCCATGTCCGCCCACACAGGCTCCGGCCTGAACCTTGCCCAACTCGAAGCCGTGAACCACCTGGGCGGGCCCTGTCTGGTGCTGGCGGGCGCCGGTTCGGGCAAGACGCGCGTGATCACGCACAAGATCGGCCGCCTCATCCAGGCGGGTCTGGCGGCGGACCGCATCGCCGCCATCACCTTCACCAACAAGGCCGCCGCCGAAATGCGCGAGCGCGCCAAACAACTGGTAGGGCGCGACGCGAAGAAGGTGCTGATCTGCACCTTCCACTCGCTGGGCGTGCGCCTGCTGCGCGAAGACGGTGCGGCGCTCGGCCTGAAGAAGCAGTTCTCCATTCTGGACACCGACGACATCACCAGCCTGCTGAAGGACTGCGGTGGCACCACCGACGCGGCCACGGCGCGCGGCTGGCAGTGGGCGATCAGCGCCTTGAAGAGCGCGGGTTTGAACTCCGCACAGGCGCTGGCGCAGGCGAAAGACGAAAACGAGCGCGTGACCGCGACCATCATGGGCCGCTACGAGGAACGCTTGACGGCCTACCAGAGCGTGGACTTCGACGACCTGATTTCCCTCCCGCTCAAGCTGCTGACCGAGCACCTCGATGTGCGGGAGCGCTGGCAAAAGAAGATGGGCCACGTGCTGGTGGACGAGTACCAGGACACCAACGCCACGCAGTACGAGCTGCTGAAACTGCTGGTGGGCGCGCGCGCGCGCTTCACCGCGGTGGGTGACGACGACCAGTCCATCTACGGCTGGCGCGGCGCCACGCTGGACAACCTCAAGCGCCTGCCGCAGGACTACCCCGAGCTCAAGGTCATCAAGCTGGAGCAGAACTACCGCTCCACCAGCGCCATCCTGCGCGCGGCCAACAACGTGATCGGGCCCAACCCCAAGCTGTTTCCCAAGACGCTGTGGAGCGACCTCGGCGAAGGTGAGCCGGTGCGCGTGGTCGATGCCGACAACGAAGAGCACGAGGCCGAGCGCGCCGTGGCACGCATCCAGAGCCTGCGCTCGAACTCGCAGCACAAGGAGTTTCGCGACTTCGCCATCCTGTACAGAGCCAACCACATGGCGCGCTCGTTCGAGCAGTCGCTGCGCCGCGCGCAGATTCCCTACAAGGTCTCGGGAGGCCAGAGCTTTTTTGACAAGGCCGAGATCCGCGACCTCTGCGCCTGGCTGCGCCTGCTGGTGAACAACGACGACGACCCGGCCTTCCTGCGCTCGGCCACCACACCCAAACGCGGCATCGGCCACACCACGCTGCAGGCGCTGGGCGGCTTCGCCACGCAGTACAAGCTGAGCCTGTTTGAAGCGCTGTTCGCCAACTCGCTGGGCACCGCCCTGCCCGCGCGCGCCGTGGCCACACTGCACGAGTTCGGCCGCGCGGTGAACGAGCTGGAATACCGCGCCAAACACACGGTGGGGCACGAGGCCGCACGCACTTTCCTCACCGAATGGCTCAAGGACATTGCGTACGAAAAACACCTGTACGACAGCGAAGACAACGAAAAAGTGGCCGCTGCGCGCTGGACCAACGTGATGGACTTCTGCGACTGGGTCGCGGGGCGCTGCGGTGGCCAGATCGAGGATGACGCCGGTGTGCAGGTGGAGAGCGAACGCAAGAGCCTGATGGAAGTGGTGCAGACCATCGCCCTGCTCTCCACACTCTCCGAACGCGAGAAGGACCAGAACGTGGTGACGCTCTCCACCCTGCACGCCTCCAAAGGCCTGGAGTGGCCGCACGTGATGCTGGTGGGCGTGAACGAAGGTCTGCTGCCGTTCAAGATGGACGAAGAGCCCGGCCAGAGCGACGCCGCCGTGGAGAACATGGCGCAACGCCTGCAGGAAGAGCGCCGTCTCATGTACGTGGGCATCACGCGCGCGCAGCGCACCCTGGCCGTGAGCTGGCTCAAGCGGCGCAAGAAAGGCCGCGAGAGCATCCCCGGTCAGGCCAGCCGCTTCATCCAGGAGATGGGGTTGGACCAGGCCACCACGAAAGAAGACCCGCGCGAAAAACTCCGTGCCTTGCGCGCCGAGTTCGCCCAGCGCGCCACCGACCAGGCCGCACAAAAGGCGGCCGACATCGCACCATGAAGAGACAGCAACACCACTGGATCGCGACGGCTGCTCTTGCCCTCGCCTTCGCACTGCCCGCCTCGGCCCAAACACCCGCCGTGGTCTGCACACCGCCCGCCGACATGGTCCCCGCCCAGCTCTACGGCCTGTGGCAACTCGTGCTGTGGCCGCAAGAGGGGGGCAGCGAAGCCACGCCTGCGTCCACCGGTGCCCTGCTGTTCGAGCGCCACCCCGAATACCCGGGCAGCGTGCGCGGCAGCCTCAAACGCAGCACGCCGGGCAACGATCGCCAGGCGCTGGTGTCAGGCGACGTGACCAGCGGTGAATTCAACCTCGACGAATCGGCCGACGGCGTGACGATGGACGCGGTGTGGGAAGGCAACGTGACCGCCAGCGGTTGCGGCCAGGAACTGCGCGGCATCCGCCGGCCCGCCGAGGGACGCGCGACGAACGAGCCGCTGATGAACTTTGTGTTGAAGAAGGCGCCGGGCTGGCGCTGATGGCGGCCGCCGCGCTCAACGCGTGGCCTGGTCCA
This sequence comes from Hydrogenophaga sp., assembly GCF_022844385.1. Taxonomy (GTDB): domain Bacteria; phylum Pseudomonadota; class Gammaproteobacteria; order Burkholderiales; family Burkholderiaceae_C; genus Hydrogenophaga. The sequence continues at coordinate 30,240 of NZ_JALHLX010000032.1, forward strand.
GCTGCTCGGCGCGCTGTTGCTGCGTCTGGTCCATGGACTGCTGGAGTTGCTGCTGGACCTGCTGTTGCACCGCACGGCCCTGCTCGATCTCCTGCTGCTTGACCGCACCCGCCGTGGCCGCGGTGCCCACAGTCTCCACACCGCAGGCGGTGAGCGCGGGCAACACCAGCATCAGCAGCCCAATTCGACAAGCCTTGCAAAGATCCACGGTCCGCTCCTGAGGTGGCGGGCATGACATGCCCAAGCGCGCATTCTGGCGCGAGCGGTGCGGCGCGTGTGTGCCCTCAGGCCGCTTCGGTCACCCGCACCGACTGCCGGTCGAACCACGCGCACAGCAGCATGGCCAGGTGCGCGGGCACATCGTTGTCAAAGCTCATCAGCGCGTCGGTCGGCTGCGCGGCTGCAGCGGACTGCAACACATCCACGAGACAAGCCTGCTGCGCCTCGCTGACCTCATGGCCGAAGTGGACCGCAAGGGCGGCAAGACATGCGTCGTGCAGCCGCTGCGACCCGAGCACCTGCCAGGCGTAGTCGATCTCGTAGCGATCCACCCCCTGCTTCAAGCTCTCGCCATCGACCCGCGCCTCTTCGGCCACGTGGCGCAGGGTGCGCGTGCTGAGGCCCTGGGTGAAGCGGGCCAGCAGGTCGTCACGGTCCGTCACGGAAAGGGTGTGGGTCATGGGATTTCCAATCGGCAGGAAGGGGGCAAGCCCCACAGGATCGGCAAC
>NZ_JALHLX010000033.1 GCF_022844385.1 Hydrogenophaga sp.
GACCTCTCCGGCATCAGCCAAAAAGGCAGTTTCGGCGAAAAGATCAGCAAGGTGCTGCAGGAGCGCGGCATCACCCTTCCCCCCTCGCAGGCCTGCCCCACCACGCTGTGGGACGTGTTTGGTGAACTCGGCCACCCGGTGCGCGCCACGGTCAGCGACATGGGCCCGCTGTTGCTTGCGCGCATGCTCAACCTCAACGACACCCAGGCCGGCGTGCTCAACCTGGTGTTCAAGATCGCCGATGACAACGGCCTGCTGCTGCTGGACATGAAAGACCTGCGGGCCATGCTGCAGCACATCGGCGACAACGCCAAGCAGTTCACCACCGAGTACGGCAACATCAGCGCCGCCAGCATCGGCGCGATCCAGCGCGGGCTGATGCAGGTGGAGCAGCAAGGCGGTGACCAGTTCTTTGGCGAGCCCATGCTCGACATTGCTGATTTCATGCAGACGGTGGACGGCAAGGGCGTGATCAACATCCTGGCGGCCGACAAACTGATGAACGCGCCGCGCCTGTACGCCACCTTTTTGCTGTGGATGCTCTCCGAGCTGTTCGAGACCCTGCCCGAAATCGGCGACCCCGAGAAGCCCAAGCTGGTGTTCTTCTTCGACGAGGCACACCTGCTGTTCAACGAAGCCCCCAAGGTGCTGATCGAGCGCATCGAACTCGTGGTGCGCCTGGTGCGATCCAAGGGCGTTGGGGTGTATTTCGTGACGCAGAACCCGCTGGACATTCCTGACAGCGTGCTGGGCCAGTTGGGCAACCGCGTGCAGCACGCGCTGCGCGCCTTCACGCCGCGCGACCAGAAAGCGGTGAAAGCCACCGCGCAGACCATGCGTCCCAAGGCCGGGCTGGATATCGAGGCCGCCATCACCGAACTGGCGGTGGGCGAAGCCCTGGTGAGTCTGCTCGACGCCAAGGGCCGGCCCTGTGAGACCGAGCGGGTGTTCGTGGTGCCACCGGGCAGCCAGCTGGGACCCATCACCGATGCCCAGCGCCAGCAACTGCGCCAAGGTTCTCTGGTGGCGGGTGTCTATGAGAAGGTGCTCGACCGGGAAAGCGCCTACGAGATGTTCGCCAAACACGCGGGCAAACGTGGCGTGGAGGCCGAACCCGAGGCCCCCAAGGGCACGCCGAAGACACCCCGCATTCCCGGCGCTGCAAAACAGGAAGCCGAAGCTGGCGGCGGTGGGTTCGGAGGCATGGTCAACGAAGCCCTGTTTGGCCGCACCGGCCCGCGCGGCGGCCAATACGACGGCCTGGTTCAGACCATGGCGAAGACCGCAGCGCGCACGGTGGCCAGTGGCGTGGGCAGACAGATCCTGCGCGGCGTGCTCGGCGGCCTGTTGGGTGGCAAGCGCTGAACGTACACACCATGAAAATTGCCTTCTATATCGTCCTGGCCGCCATCGTGCTGGCCTTGGTGGCCGCGCAGTTCGGCTTGCTCAGTGGCCAGCGGCCAAGTGACCTCGGCGTGAAAGACGGCCGCCTCAAGCCGCCCTCGGTGACCCGCAACAGCGTGAGCAGCCAGGCCGCTCAGCTGCCAGACCACCCGCAGCGCGCCTATGCGTCCATTGATCCGCTGCCCTTCAAGGCGGGCGATGCGGGGGCCTCGCTCAAGGCGCTGGAGACGGTGCTGGGCGCCATGACGGGGGTGACCATCGTCGAGCAGCGTGCCGACTACCTGTACGCCCAAGCACAAACGCGCTGGCTCAAGTTTGTGGACGACGTGGAGTTCTGGGCCAACCCGGCAAGCGGCGTGATCGAGCTGCGCAGCGCCAGCCGGCTGGGGCGCGAAGACTTTGGCGTGAACCGCCAGCGCATCGAGAAGATTCGGGCGGCCTATCTCGCTGCGCCCTGAGAGAAACGCAGCGTCCAATGCAAAAGGCCCGGTACGACCGGGCCTTTTGCATGCAAGAGCCGAAGCTCAGCCCGCTGTGGCTTCCTCGGGCTTGGCTTTGCCTTCCTTCTTGGGCAGCGGCTGGATGTCCAGATCGACTTCCTGCACTTCCTTGCCGGCGTCGTCGGTCTTGGTGACGATGTCGACCGTGAGGCGACCGCCTTCGGTCAGGCGACCAAACAGCAACTCGTCGGCCAGGGCTCGGCGGATCGTGTCCTGAATCAAGCGCTGCATCGGGCGCGCACCCATCAACGGGTCGAAGCCCTTCTTCGCCAGGTGCTTGCGCAGCGCGTCGGTGAACGTGACTTCGACCTTTTTCTCGCCGAGCTGCGTCTCCAGCTGCAGCAGGAACTTGTCCACCACCCGCATGATGACGTTTTCGTCCAGCGCCTTGAAGCTCACGGTGGCGTCCAGGCGGTTGCGGAACTCGGGCGTGAACAGGCGTTTGATATCGGCCATCTCGTCGCCCGCCTCGCGCGGGTTGGTGAAGCCGATGGTCGCCTTGTTCATGGTCTCTGCGCCCGCGTTCGTCGTCATGATGATGATGACGTTGCGGAAGTCGGCCTTGCGCCCGTTGTTGTCGGTCAGCGTGCCGTGGTCCATCACCTGCAGCAGGACGTTGAAGATGTCCGGGTGCGCCTTCTCGATCTCGTCGAGCAGCAGCACGCAATGCGGCTTCTTGGTCACGGCTTCGGTGAGCAGGCCACCCTGGTCAAAGCCCACGTAGCCCGGAGGCGCACCGATCAGGCGGCTCACGGCGTGGCGCTCCATGTACTCCGACATGTCGAAGCGGATCAGGTCGATGCCCATGATGTACGCCAGCTGCTTGGCGGCTTCGGTCTTGCCCACGCCGGTGGGACCGCTGAACAGGAAGGCACCGATCGGCTTGTCGCTCTTGCCCAGACCGGAGCGCGCCATCTTGACGGATGACGCGAGGATTTCCAGCGCCTTGTCCTGGCCGAACACCACACTCTTGAGGTCGCGCTCCAGCGTCTGCAGCTTGCTGCGGTCGTCGTTGGACACGTTGGCCGGGGGGATGCGCGCGATCTTCGCCACAATTTCCTCGACCTCGGTTTTGCTGATGGTTTTCTTGCGCTTGGACACCGGCAGGATGCGCTGGGCGGCTCCCGCCTCGTCGATCACGTCGATCGCCTTGTCGGGCAGGTGGCGGTCGTTGATGTACTTGGCGCTGAGCTCGGCCGCGGCCTGCAGGGCGGCCATGGCGTACTTCACGCCGTGGTGCTCTTCGAAGCGCGACTTCAGGCCTTTGAGGATGTCCACCGTTTCCTGCACGGTCGGCTCGACCACGTCCACTTTCTGGAAGCGGCGTGACAGCGCTGCGTCTTTCTCGAAGATGCCACGGTATTCGGTGAAGGTGGTCGCGCCGATGCACTTGAGCTGGCCGCTGGAGAGCGCCGGCTTGAGCAGGTTGGACGCGTCCAGCGTGCCACCCGACGCTGCGCCCGCACCGATGAGGGTATGAATCTCGTCAATGAACAGGATGGCGTTGGGGCGGTCCTTGAGCGATTTGAGAACGCCTTTCAGGCGCTGCTCGAAATCACCGCGGTACTTGGTGCCGGCCAGGAGGGCGCCCATGTCGAGCGAAAACACGCTCGAATCGGCCAGGATCTCGGGCACTTCGCCCTGCGTGATGCGCCACGCCAGGCCTTCGGCGATCGCGGTCTTGCCCACACCGGCTTCGCCCACCAGCAGCGGGTTGTTCTTGCGGCGGCGGCACAGGATCTGGATCACGCGCTCGACCTCGTACTCGCGCCCGATGAGCGGATCGATCTTGCCGTCCTTGGCCATCTGGTTGAGGTTCTGGGTGAACTGCTCCAGCGGCGATGCCTTTTCGTTGCTCTTGGCTTCACCGGCCTCTTCGTTCTCGGCCGCGCTCTCACCCGGTTTGGCGGCTTCGGGCGGGTCGCTCTTGCGGATGCCGTGGGCGATGAAGTTCACCACGTCCAGACGGGTCACACCTTGCTGGTGGAGGTAGTACACGGCGTGCGAGTCCTTTTCGCCGAAGATGGCAACCAGCACGTTGGCGCCGGTGACTTCCTTCTTGCCGTTGCCGGTGGACTGCACATGCATGATGGCGCGCTGGATCACACGCTGGAAGCCCAGCGTGGGCTGCGTGTCCACCTCGTCGGTGCCGGCAACTTGCGGCGTGTTGTCCTTGATGAAGTTGGTCAAGGACTTGCGGAGGTCGTCGATGTTGGCCGAGCAGGCGCGCAACACCTCGGCGGCGCTGGGGTTGTCCAGCAGCGCGAGCAACAGGTGCTCGACCGTGATGAATTCGTGCCGCTGCTGCCGGGCCTCGACAAAGGCCATGTGCAAGCTGACTTCAAGTTCCTGGGCAATCATGGGGCACTTCCTTTGGGCTTGGGGTATCTGGGTAGCAAACGTCTGAAAAATGAACAAAACCGATTCGTTGAGTCAGATGAGGCGGTTCAGGCCTTATTCAACTGGCTCGCTCATGCATTGCAAAGGATGGCCTGCGGCACGCGCCGCCTGGAGCACCTGGTCGACCTTGGTGCTGGCCACGTCGCGTGAGTAAACGCCACAAATGCCTTTTCCCTCCAGGTGGATCTTGAGCATGATCTGGGTGGCTGTTTCGCGGTCCTTGCTGAAGAACTCCTGGATGACGTGCACCACGAACTCCATGGGCGTGAAATCGTCGTTGAGCAGGACCACCTGGAACATCTGGGGTGGCTGGGTGCGCTGGGCACGCCGTTCGAGCACCACCGACTCGTCGTTGCTGACGCCGGGAGGCGCCGTCGGGTTTTCGGGTTTTTTGGGATTCTGGGTGGCCATGAAAACCATTCTAGCGGCGCGTATCCGCCCACATCACCATGCGGGATTAGCAACGGACACGGGGTTAAAACCAAACCCTCGCCCCCTGACGGGGTCGACATGTGGGGCATGGTTTTTTCCATGCCTCATTGTGAGGGGAAAGCCGAAAACAAAACCGCAAAGCAAGCGGATTTTGGGGGTGTAGTTCGCAATATCAGGCGACGGATGGATTCGGGGAGAACGCAACCGGCGCCCTGGCTTCACATGTTGTCGATCATGACCTGCCCGAACCCCGAACAGCTGACCTGGGTGGCCCCTTCCATGAGGCGCGCGAAGTCGTAGGTGACCTTCTTGCTCAAGATGGATTTTTCGAGCGAGCTGATGATCAGGTCAGCGGCCTCCTTCCAGCCCATGTGGCGCAGCATCATTTCAGCGGATAGGATTTCGGAGCCGGGGTTCACATAGTCCTTGCCCGCGTACTTGGGCGCAGTGCCGTGTGTGGCCTCGAAACAGGCCACGGTGTCTGACAGATTGGCACCGGGCGCAATGCCGATGCCGCCGACCTGCGCCGCCAGCGCGTCGGAGATGTAGTCGCCATTCAGGTTGAGCGTGGCGACCACCGAGTACTCGGCCGGGCGCAGCAGGATCTGCTGCAGGAAAGCATCGGCGATGCTGTCCTTGACGATGATGTCCCGCCCGGACTTCGGGTTCTTGAACTTGCACCACGGGCCGTCGTCGATCAGCTCGGCGCCGAACTCTTTGCGGGCCAGGGCGTACGCCCAGTCGCGGAAGCCCCCTTCGGTGTACTTCATGATGTTGCCCTTGTGCACGATGGTCACGTTGGGCTTGTCGTTGTCGATCGCGTACTGGATCGCCTTGCGCACCAGGCGCTCGGTGCCTTCGATAGACACCGGCTTGATGCCGATGCCCGAGGTGTTCGGGAAGCGGATCTTGGTCACGCCCATCTCTTCCATCAGGAACTTGATGAGCTTTTTCGCCTTCACGGACTCGGCTTCGTACTCGATGCCGGCGTAGATGTCTTCCGAGTTCTCGCGGAAGATCACCATGTTGGTCTTCTCGGGCTCTTTGAGCGGGGAAGGCACGCCCTTGAAATACTGCACCGGGCGCAGGCAGACGTAAAGGTCGAGCTCCTGGCGCAGCGCCACGTTGAGCGAACGGATACCCCCGCCCACGGGGGTTGTCAGTGGCCCCTTGATGGACACCACGTATTCGCGCAGCGCCGCCAGGGTTTCTTCGGGCAGCCAGACGTCGGGACCGTAGATGCGGGTCGACTTTTCACCCGCGTAGACCTCCATCCAATGGATCTTTCGCTGGCCGCCGTAGGCCTTGGCCACGGCCGCATCGACCACCTTGAGCATCACAGGCGTGATGTCCAGCCCGGTGCCGTCGCCCTCGATGTAAGGCACGATGGGTTGGTCCGGCACGTTGAGCGACGTGTCAGCGTTTACGGTGATTTTCTGGCCCTCTGCGGGCACCTGGATGTGTTGGTACATGGACGAAATTCTCGCACGGCCCACCCTGTACCGGTAGATGGCAGAGAATGGCGGCACGATTTGAACCACCCGGTCACCCGCATGAAAAAATTGTCCATCAGCCTGCTCTGTATGTGGGTCTTTGCGACCAGCACAGTTTGGGCTCAGGAATCGCCCCAGCTCCAGCTGCCCAGAGTCACCTTGTCAGCCGGCATGCACCTGATCAACGCCCAGGTGGCGTCCACACCGCAGGAGCGCGCCATTGGTCTCATGTTCCGCAAGGAGATGCCGGTCAACGAAGGCATGCTGTTTGCCTTTGAACAGGCCTCGGAGCAGTGCTTCTGGATGAAGAACACACTGCTCCCGCTGACGGCGGCCTTCGTGGCCGATGACGGCTCCATCGTCAACCTCGCCGACATGCAACCTCAGAGCCTGGAGTCGCACTGCTCCACCCGGCCGGTGCGCTTTGTGCTGGAGATGAACAAGGGTTGGTTCGACAAGCGCGGTCTGAAGGCCGGCTCAAAGCTGAGCGGCCCACCGTTCACACGGTAGGCCGCCTCCCGGTCTCAAACCGCCCGCGCTTCAGGCCTGGACCGAAGCCAGCGCAGCGTTGAAGGTCTTGCTCGGCCGCATGATGGCTTCGAGTTTGTCGAAGTCGGGCTTGTAGTAGCCACCAATGTCCACCGGCTTGCCTTGCACGGCAGCCAATTCGGCGACGATGGTTTTCTCGTTGTCGGAAAGCTGCTTCGCCAGCGGGGCGAACTTCGCGGCCAGCGCCGGCTCTTCACTTTGTGCGGCGAGTTCCTGCGCCCAGTACAGCGCCAGATAGAACTGGCTGCCGCGGTTGTCGAGCTGACCGGTCTTGGGCGAAGGGTTCTTGTTGTTGTCCAGCAGCTTGCCCGTGGCCGCATCGAGCGTTTTGGCCAGCACCTTGGCCTGCAGGTTGCCGGTTTTCAGACCCAGGTCTTCCATGGACACGGCCAGAGCCAGGAATTCACCCAGTGAATCCCAGCGCAGGTGGTTTTCTTCGACCAATTGCTGCACGTGCTTGGGTGCCGAGCCGCCGGCTCCCGTTTCGTACATGCCGCCACCGGCCATCAGCGGCACGATGGACAACATCTTGGCGCTGGTGCCCAGCTCCATGATGGGGAACAGATCGGTGAGGTAGTCGCGCAGGATGTTGCCGGTGGCGCTGATGGTGTCCAGACCGCGGGCCACGCGCTCCAGGGTGTAGCGCATGGCGCGCACCTGGCTCATGATCTGGATGTCCAGACCCGCCGTGTTGTGCTCGTGCAGGTACATCTTGACCTTGGTGATCATCTGCGCTTCGTGCGGACGGTACTGGTCGAGCCAGAACACCACCGGCATGCCCGAGTTGCGCGCGCGGCGCACGGCCAGCTTGACCCAGTCGCGGATGGCGGCGTCCTTGACCTGGCACATGCGCCAGATGTCGCCCTGCTCCACGTTCTGGCTCAGCAGCACTTCGCCGGTGGCGATGTCGGTGATGTTGGCGGTGCCGTCTTCGGTGATCTCGAAGGTCTTGTCGTGCGAGCCGTACTCCTCGGCCTGCTGCGCCATCAGGCCCACGTTGGGCACGGTGCCCATGGTCTTGGGATCGAAGGCGCCGTGCCATTTGCAGAAGTTGATGATCTCCTGGTAGATGCGGGCGAAGGTCGACTCGGGCATCACGGCCTTCACGTCCTTCAGGCGGCCATCGGCACCCCACATCTTGCCGCTGTTTCGGATCATGGCCGGCATGGAGGCGTCCACGATCACGTCGTTGGGTGAGTGGAAGTTGGTGATGCCCTTGGCCGAATCCACCATCGCGAGTTCGGGCCGGCCTTCGTGGCAGGCGTGCAGGTCGCGCTTGATTTCGTCCTGCTTGCTCTGGGGCAGCGTGGCGATCTTGTTGTACAGGTCGACCATGCCGTTGTTGACGTTCACACCCAGCTCGTCAAACAGCTTGCCGTGTTTCTCGAACGCTTCCTTGTAGAAGATCTTCACGCAGTGGCCGAACACGATGGGGTGCGACACCTTCATCATGGTGGCCTTCACGTGCAGCGAGAACATCACGCCCGTCTTGTGGGCGTCTTCGATTTCTTTCTCGTAAAACTCCAGCAAGGCCTTCTTGCTCATGAACATGGAGTCGATGATTTCGCGGTCCAGCAGCGGCACCTTGTCCTTGAGAACAATGGTTTTTCCGCTCGTGGTGATCAGCTCCATCTTCACGTCGCGCGCCTTGTCCAGCGTCATGGACTTCTCGCCATGGTAGAAGTCGCCCGCGTGCATGTGCGAGACGTGCGAACGCGAGGCCTGGCTCCACTCGCCCATGCTGTGCGGGTTCTTGCGGGCGTATTCCTTCACCGCCCGGGGTGCACGGCGGTCCGAGTTGCCTTCGCGCAGGACCGGATTGACCGCGCTGCCGGTGCACTTGGAATAGCGCGCGCGCAGGGCCTTCTCTTCATCGGTCTTCGGGTTTTCCGGGTAGTCCGGGATGGCATACCCTTTGGCCTGCAACTCCTTGATGCAGGCCACCAACTGCGAGACCGACGCGCTGATGTTGGGCAGTTTGATGATGTTGGCTTCGGGCTTGAGCGTGAGCTTGCCGAGTTCGGCCAGGTGGTCGGCAACGCGCTGCTCTTCGGTCAGGCACTCGGGAAAGGCCGCCAGCACGCGGGCAGCCACCGAAATGTCGCTGGTGGCCACGTTGATGCCGGCCGGCGCTGCGAACGTGCGGATGATGGGCAGGAACGCACTGGTCGCCAGCAGTGGGGCTTCGTCCGTCAGGGTGTAAATGATGGTGGGTTGCTGGCTGCTCATCGCGTATCTCCAAAATTGTTGGGCTGAGGTCTTCAAAGCTTGCGGCACAGTGTCTCCGGCCGGCTGGATCGAACCGTAGGTGATTTTGCTTTCCAGAGCCTGAATCAAACACCATTTTTTGAACCTCTATCTCATCATGCAAAAAGTGCGACGAAATATCTGATTTCTTTTCCAGGTCGCCGACAACAAAAAGGGCTCGAAGCCTGCGCTTCGAGCCCTGTCACCGGATCGTCTTCGCTCAGGCGAAGTTGGATTCTGCGAACGACCAGTTCACCAGCTTGTCGAGGAAGGTTTCCACGAACTTGGGGCGGGCGTTGCGGTAGTCGATGTAGTAGGCGTGCTCCCACACGTCCACGGTCAGCAGGGCCTTGTCACCGGTGGTCAGCGGGGTGCCTGCAGCGCCCATGTTCACGATGTCGACCGAGCCGTCGGCCTTCTTCACCAGCCAGGTCCAGCCCGAGCCGAAGTTGCCCACGGCCGACTTCACAAAGGCTTCCTTGAAGGCGGCGTAGCTGCCCCACTTGGCGGTGATGGCTGCAGCCAGCGGGCCGGATGGCTCGCCGCCGCCATTGGGCTTCATGCAGTTCCAGAAAAAGGTGTGATTCCAGATCTGCGCGGAGTTGTTGTAGACGCCGCCGCTGGACTTCTTGACGATGGACTCAAGGTCCATGCCTTCGAATTCCGTGCCTTTTTGCAGGTTGTTGAGGTTGACCACGTACGCGTTGTGGTGCTTGCCGTGGTGAAACTCCAGCGTTTCACGGCTGTAGTGGGGGGCCAAGGCGTCCAGGGCGTAGGGCAATGCGGGAAGGGTGTGTTCCATGGGGTTCCTCGTGAGTGTTGTCGAAAGTCTTGCCGGCTGGGTGGTCTCACCCGCGGACAGGCGGCCATTGTAGGCACGGGTCTTTGCAGCGACGGTGTCAGGGTCTATGGATGCCGGGCTCCACCCGAATGTCCAGGTGCCCATCGGCCAGCGTGGCCGTGAGCGCCTGCCCGGCCTGCGCCTGAGCCGCACGCGTCACCGCGACGCCCTGGGCGTCGGTGAGAAACGCGTAACCGCGCTCCAGCACCAACTGGGGGTCGAGCAAGCCCAGCGACAGTTCGCAGCGCTGCAGCCGCCGTTGCTCCGCGTCTACGGCACGGCGCAAGGCCAGCGGCAGCTGCGTCTTCAGCACGTTCAAACGGTTGCGCCGCTGCTGGGTGGTGAGCATCCAGCCACTCTGCAAGCGGTGCTGCAGGCGCCCGAGTTGCTGCAGGCTGTCGTGCAGGCGCGCCGAGGGACGTCCCATGCGCTGGGCCAGCCGGTCGAGCCGCTGACCTCGCTGGTCAATGTTGGACCAGGCGCCCGTCTCCAGCCGCTCTTGCAAGTAATCCAGCTCTCCGACCCGCTGCTCACGCGCAGGCGCACACAGCTCGGCCGCGGCGGTGGGCGTGGGCGCCCGCAGGTCGGCCACAAAGTCGGCCAGGGTGAAGTCGGTTTCATGGCCCACACCGCAGATCACGGGCATCGGAGCGCGCGCGATCAGGCGAACCAGTTCGGGGTCGTTGAACGACCACAGGTCTTCCAGCGAGCCCCCGCCGCGAACCAGCAGCAAGACCTCGCTTTCACCAGTCTCGATGTGTCGCCGGAAGGCGCTCTGCAAGGCGGCACAGAGCTCGGCGGGTGCTTGCGCGCCTTGGACCGAGGCGGGATAAATCACCACCGGCAAGTGCGGCACGCGCCGCCGCAAAGCGGTGACCACGTCGCGCAGGGCTGCTGCACCCAGCGAGGTGACCACGCCGATGCTGCGGGGCTGGGGTGGCAGGGTCCGTTTGCGCGCCACTTCAAACAAGCCCTCGGCTTCCAGTTGGGCCTTGAGGCGCAGGAACTGCTCGAACAGCGCGCCCTGCCCGGCAGGTTGCAACGCGTCCACGATGAGTTGCAGCTCGCCGCGAGCGCCGTACACGTCCAGCTTGCCGCGGGCTTCCACGAGTTGTCCATCGCGCGGGCTGAAGGTGAGTTGGTCCGCCGAGCGACGAAACAACGCGCAGCGCACCTGGCCGGTTTCGTCTTTCAGCGCGAAGTAACAATGGCCACTGGCCGCGCGCGAAAAGCCCGAAATCTCGCCCCGCACCGCCACCGGATTGAACCGTGCAGCGAGGGTGTCCGCCACTGCTCGCATCAGCGGCCCAACCGCCCACACACGCCCCGCCGCCGGGGCCTGCGCTGTGGAAAAGGCGTCAACCACGGGCCTCTCCCGCACAAAAGTGTCCACAGACCGCGTGGATGCTGGTGGTCTGACGCATTTGGCCTGTCCGGGCAAGCCCGGGCGAATAGCGCATTGATTCGAAAGCGTTTTGCACTGCCTGTTTGCTGATCGTTCTGACAAAAACCAGGCCCGGCGCGGGCCCGCACCACGTGCTCGTCGGGTTCTTCACAAAGTTATCCACAGAATCTGTGCATGACGTCGGGATGTCGTGCGGGGGATGGGGTGGGGGGTTGGGAACGCAGCACCAGGTGCGCAACACCCCTGAGACATAATCGGTCCACCGACTAGCGCCGCACAACCCGACGGCTCACGCCTGGAGTTCAGACTTGCTTTCCATCATACAAGCCGCCGGATGGCCGATCTGGCCCCTGATCATCTGCTCCGTTCTCGGATTGGCCCTGGTCATCGAACGGTTCGTCAGCCTCAAAACCGCCAAGATCATTCCGCCGAAATTGTTGGATGAGGCCATCATGGTGTCGCGCAACGGCGTACCGGGCCCGGACGTGGTGACGCAGCTCGAACAGAACTCCGTGCTCGGGGCCGTGCTGGCCAGCGGCTTTCGCACCTTCAACAGCAACCCGCGCGCCAGCGAAGACGACCTGCGCGCCAGCCTGGAAGGCGCCGGACGCCAGGCAGCAGCACAGTTGCAGCGCTACCTCGGTGCGCTGGCCACCATCGCATCGGCCGCACCGCTGCTGGGCCTGCTGGGCACCGTCATCGGGATGATCGAGATCTTTGGCTCGCAGGGCGCCACCGGCGCAGGCGGCGTACCCGGCATGGGCGACCCGGCGCAGCTGGCCCGTGGCATCTCGATTGCCCTCTACAACACCGCCTTCGGCTTGATCGTGGCCATTCCCGCGTTGATCTTCTGGCGCTACTTCCGTGGACGGGTGGACGACTACCTGCTGGCCCTGGAACTCGCCGCCGAACGTTTTGCCCGTCACCTGCTGAACCTGCGCAAGCACTGAAGCCATGAACTTCCGTCCCGGCACGCGCGACGAGCCCGAGATCAACCTGATCCCGTTCATCGACATCCTGCTGGTGGTGCTCATCTTCCTGATGCTCACGACCACCTACAGCAAGTTCACCGAGCTCAACGTCAACCTGCCGGTGGCCGACGCCCAAGCGCCCAAGACCAACAAGCGTGAAGTGGTGGTGGCGGTCGGCAGCGACGGACGCTACTCGGTGAACAAACAGGTGCTGGAGGGCACGAGCGTCGAGCTGCTTACCGGCGCGCTGTCCGGCGCCTCCGAGGGCAACGCCGAGACAGTGATCATCATCAGCGCCGACGCCACCGCCACGCACCAGTCGGTCATCAACGTGATGGACGCCGCGCGACGAGCCGGTCTCGTGCAAATCACATTCGCAACACAGCAGACCGGTGGCGCCGCGGCCCGTGGCAAGCCCTGAAGGGCTGCACATCAACCCCCAATGACTCAGGCCCGCTGGCAGGCCCTGTGGCTGCTCCATTCGCAGCGGCGCGGCTGGTTGGCCAGGCTGCTGTGGCCTGTCTCGCTGATCTACGGCGCACTCATCGCGGTGCGCCGCGTTCTGTACCAACTGGGACTGAAGCAGAGCCGACACGTCAGCGTGCCGGTGGTCGTGATCGGCAATGTGGTGGTCGGTGGAGCGGGCAAGACGCCCACGGTGCTCAGTGTGGTGAACCACCTGCGTGCCCGTGGCTGGAGGCCCGGCGTGGTGTCCCGCGGCCATGGCCGGAAAAGCCGGCAGGTGGTGCACGTGGGGCCGGACACCGAACGCTCGGACAGCGGTGATGAGCCGGCCCTGATTCACCTTCGCACCCAGGTTCCCGTCTGCGTGTCGGCCAACCGCTTGGCCGCAGCGCGCGCGCTGTTGGCCGCACACCCCGAGGTGGACATCATCGTTTGCGATGACGGCCTGCAGCACCTGGCCCTGCACAGAGACCTGCAGATCATCGTGTTCGATGACCGGGGCACGGGCAACGGCTGGCTGCTGCCAGCCGGGCTGCTTCGTGAACCGTGGCCGCCCAACGCCCGCACGCGTTCGACAGACCTGGTGCTGCACCAGCGCAGGGAGGACGCGCCCGGCTCTGCTCTGGCTCGTTCGCCCGGCACGCAGGTGTTCGGTGCGGTGAGGCGCCTGGCCGATCACGCGGTGGGTCCCACAGGTGAGCAACTGCCCCTGGATCAACTGCGCGGGCAACGCCTGACGGCAGTGGCCGGTACCGCCAGGCCCGGCGTCTTCTTCGACATGCTGCGTGCCCGCGGGATCGAGCCCACTGTGGAGGTGGGCTTGCCCGACCACGCGGCCTTGTCCGACTATGCCGCCCTGATGCAAGACAGCTCAACCACCCTGCTCTGCACCGAAAAGGACGCGGTCAAGCTGTTTCCCACACTCATCGACAGCCCGGTGGGGCGGCATCCTCAGGTCTGGGCCATACCGCTCGAAATGACGCCGGATCCCGCCTTCTTCACCACGCTGGACGAGCGCCTGAAACCCTTGAAACGCCGCACCTGAACCTGCATAGCGGCAGGCCGCGCGACTATCATTCCCGCATGGACACCAAACTGCTCGAACTGCTGGTCTGCCCCGTCACCAAAGGGCCCCTGATCTTCAACCGCGACAGCCAGGAACTGCTGTCGCGCAGTGCACGCCTGGCGTATCCGGTGCGCGACGGCATCCCGATCCTGCTGGAGCACGAAGCCCGCCCGTTGACCGATGAAGAAGCCACGCGGCCCAACGCGCCCACCCCGCAACCATGAGCCTGCACGAGGCCCCTGGGCGCTTCACGGTCCTGATTCCCGCACGCCTCGCGTCCACCCGACTGCCCGACAAACCCTTGGCCGACATCGCTGGCGTGCCCATGGTGGTGCGTGTGGCGCAGCAGGCGCTGCGCAGCGCTGCCCACCGCTGCGTGGTGGCGGCCGACGATGTGCGCATCGTGCAGGCCTGTGAGGCCCACGGCGTGAACGCCATCCTGACCCGCACCGATCACCTCAGCGGCAGCGACCGCCTGGCCGAAGCCTGCACGCTGCTTGGTCTCGCCGACGACGAGGTGGTGGTCAATGTGCAGGGCGACGAGCCTCTGATCGACCCCGGGCTCATCAACTCCGTGGCGCAAGAGCTCCACGCGCGGCCCGACTGCGTCATGAGCACGGCGGCGCATGCCATCGACGAGCTGGCCGACTTTCTCAACCCCAACGTGGTCAAGGTGGTGCTGGACCGGCGGCGCACCGCCTTGTACTTCAGCCGAGCGCCCATCCCCTGGTGGCGAGACGGCATGGCCAGCGGTGCGCTGTCCGCGCTGCCGTCGCCCAGCCCCCTGCGCCATGTGGGCGTGTACGGCTACCGCGCCGGTTTTTTGCGGCGCTTCCCCGATCTCGAACCGGCACCACTGGAAGCCACGGAATCGCTGGAACAGCTGAGGGTGCTGTGGCATGGCGAGTGCATTGCCGTGCACCTGAGCGCGGTCGCACCCGGTGCCGGTGTCGACACGCCGCAGGACCTTGAGCGGGTCCGCCGGGTGCTGTCTCAGGGCTGAATCCATACCCTGCCGGGCAGGCCTGTTGGGGCTGTGCTTTGTAAGCGGAGCGCGAGGATGTGCATGCTATCCTCGATCGGTCGCCCCGGCCCCACGCCCAGGGGCAGCCGCACGAGACAGGCGGCCAGGCCATTGAAACATCAAAGAAGGAAAGCGATGAGACTGATTTTGTTGGGCGCGCCGGGAGCCGGCAAAGGAACGCAGGCAACGTTCATTTGCCAGAAATACGGCATCCCCCAGATTTCCACCGGCGACATGCTGCGTGCCGCCGTCAAGGCCGGAACGCCGCTGGGCCTGCAGGCCAAGGCGGTGATGGAGTCCGGTGCGCTCGTCAGCGACGACCTGATCATCAACCTGGTGAAGGAACGCATTGCGCAAGCCGACTGCAGCGGCGGCTTCCTGTTCGACGGCTTCCCGCGCACCATTCCTCAGGCCGACGCGATGAAATCAGCCGGCGTCAAGCTCGACTACGTGCTGGAGATCGATGTGCCTTTCGACGCCATCATCGAGCGCATGAGCGGTCGCCGTTCGCACCCCGCTTCAGGCCGCACGTACCACGTGAAGTTCAATCCGCCGAAGGTGGAGGGCAAGGACGACGTGACCGGCGAGCCGCTGATCCAGCGCGACGACGACAAGGAAGAAACCGTGAAGAAGCGGCTGGAGGTCTACAGCGCGCAGACCCGCCCGCTGGTGGACTACTACAGCAGCTGGGCCCGCACCGACGCTGCGGCTGCGCCCCAGTACCGGGCCATCAGCGGCATGGGCTCGGTCGAAGACATCACCGCGCGGGCCTTCGAAGCGCTGTCGAAGTGAGCTGACAGCGCCCAATAAAAAAACCGGCTCTGAGCCGGTTTTTTGTTGGCCACAGCGCATCAAGCCGGGCTGGAGCGCAAGCCATAAACCTTGCCACCGAAAAAGACATACTCGGCGCGCACGATGGGCTCCCCCGCTTCGTCCTTGAACGTGAACCCCACCAGCGAAAGCGCCTCCCCGTTCTTGATCTCGGGCATCTGCCACTGCCCCAGGCGGAACAAGGGCGCCAACTCAACCTCCCAACGCCGATCGCGGCGGGTGGGCACCACCGCTTTGGCGAGCAACGCAGGTCCGTCCACACCAGCGGTCTGGGCTGGCAGCGTGCGTTGGGCCAGATCAGCGGGCACACGCATGTTCTCGGGCAGCTCCAGCACGAGCTCAACGTGCGGATTGCGCCACCTCACATTGGCCGCCTTGCCCTCCAGATAGATCGGCCGGCCCTGGTCAAAACTGCTCCAGCCGTGGTGAGCCATCGCACCCGTGGCGACGCCACCCCAACCAAGCGCGGCGGCCACCTGAACAAATTCACGTCTTTGCATGCGGTTCTCCTTCAAACATAGGCAATCCAGCGCCCACAGGTGATCACGAGAATCCAGATCATTGTGGACAAGAGCATGCTCACACGGGCGGTGGTGTCATGGAGCTGCAGCGAACGGCGCGCATGAAACCAGCCGGCATTGCAGCCCGCCAGCATGATCAGCGCCATCTTGACTGTGAACACGCGGTTGGCCAGCAGTTCCCCGGGTTGGGTGCCGAACATCAACAAACCCGTCACCACGGCCAGCCCAAACCCCAACCCCACCAATCCCAGGCTCAGCCGGGCCAGCGGTTCGATTGGCAGGGCCGAAGCCCAGCCGAACACGCGCAACTCCAGCAAGACCAGGTTGCCCAGGATCAAGGCCACACCGATCACGTGAACCACCTCCAGCATGGGATAGGCCCAAGGGTGGGCGCCCAAAGCCACCAGCACGTCAGACCTCCAGCAATCGCAAAGCCAGGGCCAGACGCGCCTTCACGGGCGAGAGGCCGGCTGAGTCGGGCAAGGGTTGACCGGCATGTGGCACGACCCGGCCCTGCGCACAGCGGCTGGCCACCACCACCTCCACGCCGCTGGACTGCGCATGTTTCAAGGCCGCCAGCAGATCGTCGTGCACGGTGCCGTTGCCAGTGCCAGCCACCACGATGCCGCGCAGCCGACCCGCGCCATTGGTGTGGCCGAGCAAGGCGCGCACCACCTCACCATCGGCAAGGGCATGGCTGAAGATCAACTCCACGCGCGGCATCACGGCAGCGCCCAGCAGCCGTTGCAGCGATGCAGTGTCGTGTGTGCCTTCGGGCACTGCCTGAGGCCAGGGCCTGAACATGCGCAGTTGCGCCTCCTCCACACAGCCCAGCGCGCCGGCATCACCCGAGTCAAACGGGTCTGTTCTGTAGGGGTGCACTTTGGCCACATCGATCGCACCATGGATGCGCCCGGCGCACACCACCACCACGCCACGGGCCTGCGGATGCAGGGCCACGGCGACCGCATCGCTCAGGTTCTGCGGCCCGTCGGGCACCAGTGCTGTGGCTGGACGCATTGCACAGGTCAGCACCACCGGCTTGGAAGGTTTGAGCAATGTCTGCAGCAAGAAGGCGGTTTCCTCGATCGTGTCGGTGCCGTGGGTGATCACGATGCCGGCCACGTCGGAGCGCTCCAGGTGCACGGCCACCCGCCCGGCCAGCGTCTGCCACACGCCCAGCACCATGTCCTTGCTGTTGATCTGCGCCACCTGCTCCACGTCCAGCGGACAAGCCGCCAGAGCCGGGACCATGGCCACCAGCTCACTCACCGCCACCTGTCCGGCCACGTAGCCCACGTTGTCGCTCACCTGAGTGGCACGTCCGGCAATCGTGCCGCCCGTGCCCAAAACCACGAGGCGGCGTGCCTGGTTTGCATTCACCACTTGCCAAGTCCTTTGAACTGGTTAAAAATACAGCCACTGGATAAGAAAACAGTGACGCACCGATCGGATACCCCGCCCGGTGAGGCATCCACCCCGATGAGGTTCACATGCTAGACATGCCCGCCACCACGCCGAAGCTCACCGCCCGGCAACAGCAGATCCTGGAACTCATCCAGACCGCCATTGCCCGCACCGGTTCCCCGCCCACGCGGGCCGAAATTGCCAGCGAACTCGGGTTCAAGTCCGCCAACGCGGCCGAAGAACATTTGCAGGCGCTGGCACGCAAAGGCGTCATCGAACTGGTCAGCGGCACATCGCGCGGCATCCGCCTGCGCAGCGAAGACCTCCGCTCCATCAACGATTCGCGCGGGCGCCAGCTTACACTCCCGCTCCCCAGTCTGGCCCAGCTCATGCTGCCCCTGATTGGCCGTGTGGCCGCCGGTTCACCCATCCTGGCGCAAGAGCATGTGGACCAGACGTACCACGTCGAGCGCAGTCTGTTCCAGCGCGAGCCCGACTACCTGCTCAAGGTGCGCGGCATGTCCATGCGCGACGTCGGCATCATCGACGGCGATCTGCTCGCCGTGAAGTCGGCCAAGGAAGCCAAGAACGGCCAGATCGTGGTGGCCCGCCTGGGTGATGACGTCACGGTGAAGCGATTCATGCGCCGCCAAAACGTGATCGAGCTGCACGCCGAGAACCCGGACTACAAAACCATCGTGGTCGAGCCTGGCGAACCGTTCGAAATCGAAGGCCTCGCGGTGGGCCTCATCCGCAACAGTTTCCAACTCTGACCCCTCGGGTCGCGTTGCCTCAGCAGGTGGCGGGCGTTTGGTCCGACGGGCATCCAGCGCGTCTTTGGACACATCCCTGCGTTGGCGACTTCCTTGCAATCCTGCCTGTGTTCAACCCCTCGTCTGGAGTTTCGCATGGGAAAAATCTTCAATACCAACACGTGGCGCGCCCCTCTGCAGTTGATCGACTGCTGGCTGCCCTTGCCGTCCGAACGCCATGCGCGTCCGGCTGCTTCGTTCTTGGCAGCCAAAGCCATGCAGCGATTTGCACGAGCTGGTTGGCTCAACCGGGAAGCGGCCAACGGCCCCGCACTGCCGTTGCGTCAACAGGCAGCAGACCATCCAGGGCCACCACCTGCCTGCCGCGTGCGCGTACTGCGTCAGGCTGATACCCATCGGGCCCAGAGCCGCGACATCCGCCTGGTCATCTCCGGCCCGATTGGCGACGTGTGCGCGGAACTCGATCGCCTCGCAGCGCTGGAGCAGGCGTCCGTGGCACGCGCAGCCTGAAGGTGCCAGGGTGCGCGGCCGCCCCCCTGCCGCGAGGGCACAATAGGCGCATGAATATTGTGATTCTTGACGACTATCAGGACGCGGTTCGCAAGCTGAAGTGCGCAGAGAAACTTGAGCCGTATCCCGCCAAGGTGTTCACGAACACGGTCAAGGGTGTGGGTCAATTGTCGGTGCGCCTCAGAGATGCCGATGTGCTGGTGTTGATCCGCGAACGCACCCAGATTTCGCGCCAGCTCATCGAAAAGCTGCCCCGCTTGAAGCTGATCGCCCAGACCGGACGCGCAGGCAGTCACCTGGATGTCGCGGCCTGCACCGAGCGCGGCATTGCGGTGGCTGAGGGTGTTGGCTCGCCAGTATCCACGGCCGAATTGACCTGGGCCTTGATCATGGCGTCGATGCGGCGAATTCCGCAGTACGTTTCAAACCTCAAACACGGTGCCTGGCAACAGGCCGGCCTCAAGTCGTCGGCCATGCCGATCAATTTTGGTGTGGGCATGGTGCTGCGTGGCAAGACCCTGGGCCTGTGGGGCTACGGCCGCATCGGGCAACTCGTCGCGGGCTACGGCCGTGCTTTTGGCATGCATGTGGTGGTTTGGGGCAGCGAAGCTTCGCGCACCCAGGCGGTGGCCGATGGCTTTGAGGCAGCGCAAAGCCGCGAAACTTTCTTCGCTTCTGCCGATGTGCTGTCGCTGCACTTGCGGCTGAGCGAAACAAGCGCCTCCTGCGTCACCCTGGAAGACCTCGGCCGCATGAAGCCCACGTCGTTGCTGGTGAACACCTCGCGCGCTGAACTCATCGAGCCCGAGGCCTTGCTCGCCGCGCTGAACCGCGGTCGTCCCGGCATGGCCGCGGTCGATGTTTTTGAGTCCGAACCGATACTTCAAGGGCATGCGCTGCTGCGGCTGGAGAACTGCATTTGCACACCTCACATCGGCTATGTGGAGCAGGACAGCTACGAGCAGTATTTCGCCTCGGCGTTCGACAACGTGGTCAATTTCATCAAGGGAACACCGACCAACATCGTGAACCCCGGCGCGCTTCAAGTCCGCCGGTAGAGGCCGACAGCTTCGCAAAAGAAACGCCGCATCAGCGGCGTTTCTTTTGATTCGGGTTTCGGTCTTGCGGGGTCAGCGCTGGCCGTCGGGCTTTCCGTCGTCCACCGGATCCGGCGGCGGATCGAAGTCGATCACCTCGAAGTCGATGAGATTGTCGTCACCAGGGCGAATGTCGAAATCTGCGGGCTGCGTGGGCTTGGCGGACGCCTCCACCGCCACACCCACCTCGGGCAACGACGCTTCAAAGCGGGCCATTTCCGAGAGATCATCCAGGTTGATGTCCAGGCCGAGCCGGGAAGACGCAGGCGGTATGTGGCCCAGGCCCATGGGCTGGGTGTGCTGGTGATCCGAGGCGGCGGGTGTTGGCCTGCTCACAACCGGGGCGACCTTGCCGGCGGCTTTCAAAGGCTGCATGGACGTGTGCTGAAAATCCCCGGCGGCTCGCGGTGGGCTGCTGTCGCGCTGGATGAGGTCCTTGGCGATTGCATGCAACATGAGCAGCTCGCGGTACGCTTCCAGATCGAACACCTCGGTGTTGCTGTCGGTCGAGTCGCGGAAGATCGATTGTTCGATCAGGTCGAGCACCCGCGGCTGCGGCCAGAGCGCCTGGATGCGGCTGAACGCCGTCTCATACGACTCCAACCCCTGGCCCCGCTGCGAGTAGCTGTCAAACGGCGGCGCCCCGGCGTTGAACACGTGGTTGAACTCGTCCCGCAGGCTCTCGTAGTCCTGGCGGCGCCCGAGGCGGTGGTAAATGTGGAACAGGTCAAGGTAGGTCAGCGCGCTGGGTTCGTGGCTTTCCGTGAGGTGGTCCTTGAGCACCTGAATGGCCTGCTCGTCCTCCCCCAGCGACACGAAAAAGTCGGCCTGCTGCTGCACGTCGAACAATTCCTCGGTGGCCACGGAGCGAGACACGCCGATGGCGCTGGTGGAAAACTCGCGCCGGTCTCGGTTGGAGAGCGCACCCTCCGCCATGGGCGTTGCCGGCATGGGCTGGGTCACCGAAGATTTGCCAGAGCGATCGTTGAGTTCGCCGAACGAGGAGTCCTGGTCCAGATCAAAGTCCAGATCAACGTCCACGCCTTCGCCACTCGGCGTCAAGGGGGTCAAGTCTGACGCTTGGCCGGGCGCCTGATCTGCGGAACCAAGTGGCACCAGAAGTGTCTTTTCTTCGTCCTCCGGCGCCCACCAGGCCCGGGAGGCTTCGGAGCCCTGCACCACCACATCTTGACGCCGCCGCCACACGAGGATCACGGCCAGCAAGGCCAGCAGCAGGCAGGCGCCCAACAGGTACACCAACCAGTTCTGGAACCGCTGCGCCTGAGATTGCGCCAGCTGGGTGTTGAGATCGCCCAAGGCGGCCTGCGAACGGGTCTGTTCCTCCCGCAGCTTGACCACCTCGGACTCCAGCGCTGCGAGCTTCTGCGCATCGCGCAGGATGTCTTCGGGGCTGGCATTGATGCTTTTCCAGAGCTGCGCCGCTGCGGCGCGCGTCTCCTCGGAACTCGTTGGCTCGCTCAGCAGCAGCGGTGAGAGTTTGAGCGTTGGGTCACGCTCGATGCCGGTGCTCAGGTCGATCGGGTCCAGCTGCAGACGGGGGACAGCGGGAGCCGCAGGCGGCTTGGGCGGCGCGCGGCGCACCACCGAGGGCGGCCTGGACGCAGATGCGTCTGCGCGTGCAGGCGTTGAAAGCCTGGGCTGTGAAGCACCAGAGGCCGGTGCGGTTGCACCGCCAGCAGATGCCGGCGAAACGGGCGCACTGGAAGCGCCAGGAGCCTCAGCCACACGAGGCAGAGCCGTGGGTTCCGTTGACGCCGCGCTTGGGGGCGCCGGGTTCGCTGCGAGCGGCGCAGGAGCAGCAAGGGGTTCATTGACCAGATCGGCCAGCAACACGAAGCGGCGCGTGAACTGGGTGCCGCAACCGGCTTTGACGTACAGGGTGACGAAGGGTTCGTTGACCGGCAAGCTGGACTGCACCCGCACCGACGACTCAACGTCGGGCGCAGTACGTTGGGGCGAGGTACGAACCAGATTGGGTGACACCTGCGTGTCGCCGTAAAACACATCGGTCTGGATGCACAGGTTGCTCAGGTCTTCACCGGGAGCGAGCAACACCTGAACGCGAACGTCCAGCGGGCGACCGATCATGGCCGCACCGCTGTGCCGACCCAAGGTGGCGGCATAACTGCTCAAGGCAGTTGATAGCAAAATACAACCTGTCCAGTACTTGCGCACGCCAGACTTCCTTCTTTCGTTCGTTGGGCGATTCTGTCATAGCTCCAGAAGCTCTCATTCCAAATACAACACACTTATGCATCCCATCTTTAAGAACACCGGCATTGTGGGCACCGGCGCCATGGGCCGAGGCATTGCACAAATGGCCGCACAGGCGGGAAGCCTTGTATGGCTGTTCGACGTACAACCGGGCGCTGCACTCGCCGCGCGTGACGCATTGCACACCACCTGGCAAACGCTGGTGAACAAGAACAAGATGCCGGCCGAACAGATGCAGGCCTGCGTCGACCGGCTCAAACTTGCCGATGCCTTGAGCGACCTCGCTCCCTGCGATCTGGTGATAGAGGCCATCGTCGAGCGGCTCGATGTGAAGCAGCGCCTTTTTGCCGACCTCGAAGGCATCGTCGGACCGGACGCGGTGCTGGCCACCAACACCTCGTCGCTCTCGGTCACGGCCATTGCCGCGCCGCTCAAGCGCCCCGCGCAACTGGCCGGCTTCCACTTCTTCAACCCGGTGCCACTGATGCGCGTGGTGGAAGTGATCGCCGGTCTGAAGACCAGCGCATCGGTTTGCCAGCGGCTGACCGACTTCACCCGCCAATTCGGTCACACGCCCGTGACCGCGCAGGACACGCCCGGCTTCATCGTGAACCACGCAGGGCGCGGCTACGGCACCGAAGCCCTGCGGGTGGTGGGCGAGCGTGTGGCCGATTTCGCCACCATCGACCGCATCCTGAAAGACCAGATGGGATTTCGCCTCGGTCCGTTCGAGCTGATGGACCTGACCGCGCTGGATGTGTCGCACCCGGTGATGGAGTCGATCTACCACCAGTACTTTGAAGAGCCCCGCTACCGCCCCAGCGTGATCACCGCCCAGCGGCTGGCTGGTGGCGTGGTGGGCAAGAAGGTGGGAGAAGGTTTTTATGCCTACGACAAGGGCGTGGCCCAGGTGCCGGGCGAGCCCGCCGTGCCGGTGCTGGCCGAGCTGCCACCGGTGTGGGTGTCGCCCAAGGCAGCGCGGCGCGCCGAGCTTTACCAGTTGCTGAAGGACCTGGGCGCGCAGATCGAAACCGCGGCAGCGCCCTCTTCCGCCGCGATGATCCTGGTGGCGCCGCTGGGTCTGGATGTGACCACCCTGGCCGCGGTGGAACGACTGGACGCCACGCGCACGGTCGGCATCGACATGATGCTGGACGACGCGTCGGTGAAACGCCGGGTGCTGGCCACCAACCCCGCCACGCGCCCCGACATGGCGCAGGCCGCCCACGCGCTCTTTGCGCGCGACGGCAAGGCGGTCAGCGTGATCCGCGACAGCGGCGGCTTCGTCACGCAGCGCGTGGTGGCCACCATCGTCAACATCGCCGCCGACATGTGCCAGCAAGGCGTCTGCTCACCGGCCGATCTGGACGTGGCGGTCACGCTGGGCCTGGGTTATCCCATGGGCCCGCTGGCCATGGGCGACCGCATCGGCCCGACCAACATGCTGGAAATCCTGTTCAACCTGCAGACGGTCTATGGAGACCCGCGTTACCGACCTTCACCCTGGTTGCGCCGCCGCGGCGCGCTCGGCCTGAGCCTCACCCACGAAGAAGCCTGAACATGAACGACGCACGGCCGCCCGAAGTCGATCGCAACGCAGCGCGCTGCGCGAAGGTTTTTCAATGACCGCCAGCCTCAAGAGCCACAGCCATGGCCAGACCATGGTGCTCACCATCAGCAACCCCGAGCACCGCAACGCACTCGGTCCCGACATGTACGCCGCGGGGGTGGAAGCACTCAACGTGGCCGAGAGCAGCCCGGAGGTGCGCAGCGTGGTAATCACCGGCGAAGGCAACCACTTCTGTGCCGGCGGCAACCTGCAACGCTTGCTCGCCAACCGCCAGCAGCCGCCCGAGGTGCAGGCGCAGAGCATCGAAGGCCTGCACAACTGGATCGAGACCATCCGCGCGTTTCCCAAGCCAGTGGTGGCAGCGGTTGAAGGCTCGTGCGCCGGTGCCGGTTTTTCGCTGGCGCTGGCCTGCGACATGGTGGTTGCCGCGCACAGCAGCGTGTTCGTCATGGCCTACAGCAACGTGGGTTTGTCGCCCGACGGCGGTGCCAGCTGGAGCCTCATTCGAGCCCTGCCCCGGGCCACCGCCTTGCAGTTGCTCATGTGTGGCGACCGCATTGGCGCCGAGCGGTTGCAGCAACTCGGCGTGATCAACAGCGTGAGCGCTACCGGCGAAGCACTCACCGATGCGCTCGCGCTGTGCGAACGTCTCAATGCCCGCGCGCCCAACGCACTGGCCAGCATCAAGGAACTGGCCAACGACGCGACCACTGCGCCGCTGCACGCGCAACTGGGCGCCGAGCGCGACCACTTCGTGCGCAACCTGCACCACGGCAACGCGGGCGAAGGCATCGACGCCTTCATCAACAAGCGCCCCGCCAACTACCGCTGAAACGCGACCGCGCAAACCCACTGCGCGCATACCCTGAGCCTGTTGCCACGTCCCAGTGGCGACAATCATTGACCTTTCAGTCACTCAAAAGACAGCCCATGGACGAACCGATTCTGACAATGGAAGAACGCGAGGCGATCAACAGTGGTCGCTGGTTCTCCAGCCTTTCTCCCTCCCTGCGGCACGACATACTCCGATGCGCTTACGTCAAGCGATTCAAGGACGGCGACCTGATCGTCGCCCGAGGCGATCCGCCCTCCGAATGGACGGCGGTGGCCAAGGGAGCCGTGCGCGTGAGCTCAACTTCGCTGTCGGGCAAACAGATCACGCTGACCTATGTGGAGCCGGGCGTGTGGTTTGGCGATGTGGCGATGTTCGACGGCGACCAGCGCACACACGATGCGTATGCCCATGGACCCACCACGCTCTTGTGCGTGGCGCGCACCGATTTTCAGAAGATCCTCAGCTCGCATGTGGAGCTGTACGAAGCCCTGATGCGCCTGCAGGCACGTCGCATCCGCACGCTGTTCGGGTTGGTGGAAGACCTCAACACCCTGCCCTTGCGCGCTCGCCTGGCCAAACAGTTGCTGCATCTGGTGCGCAGCTATGGAGTGCCTTGTCTGTCCGACGGCAACGAGATGCGCATCGGCCTGCAGCTGGCACAGGAAGAGCTGGCGCAATTGCTCGGCGCTTCGCGCCAGCGGGTCAACCAGGAACTCAAGTCGATGGAGCGCGACGATGCGATCCGCATCGAACAAGGAGGGCTGGTGGTACGCAACCGCGACATGCTGATGCGGATTGCAGAAGCCGAATCCTGAGGCACTGCGTGATGGCCTCCTCTCCCAATTCACACCAAGGCCTTCACGCATGAGCGACACGCAGAATTTCACCGGTACCCGCCCCGTGGCTGGACAACACCTGTTCGACGAGGTGGCCCTGGCCAACTGGCTTCAGAGTCGCCTGCCGGGCTTTGAAGGTCCATTGACGGTCGAAATGTTCAAGGGCGGCCAGTCCAACCCGACCTACAAGCTCATCACGCCGCAGCGCGCTTACGTGATGCGCGCCAAACCCGGCCCGGTGGCCAAACTGCTGCCCTCGGCCCACGCCATCGAGCGCGAGTTCCGCGTCATGAGCGCTCTGCACGGCACCGGTGTGCCGGTGGCACAGATGCACGTGTTGTGCGAAGACGAGTCGGTGATCGGCCGGGCCTTCTACATCATGGAGTGCGTCAACGGCCGCGTGCTGTGGGACCAGTCGCTGCCGGGCATGACGAACGAACAACGCGGCGCGATATACAACGAGATGAACCGCGTCATCGCTGCGCTGCACACCGTCAAGCCACTGACCATTGGCCTGGACGGCTACGGCAAACCCGGCAATTACTTCGAACGCCAGATCGGCCGCTGGAGCAAGCAGTACGTGGCCTCCATCACCCAGCCCATCCCGGAGATGGACCAGCTCATGGCCTGGCTGCCGAACAACATCCCGGCGATGGCCCGCGACGAATCCATGCTGTCGGTGGTGCACGGCGACTTCCGGCTCGACAACATGATGTTCCATTCCGCCGAACCACGTGTGCTCGCGGTGCTCGACTGGGAGCTCTCCACGCTGGGCCATCCACTGGCCGACTTCAGCTACCACTGCATGTCGTGGCACATCCCGCCCGGCCTGTTCCGCGGCATCGGCGGGCTCGACGTGAAAGCCCTGGGCATTCCCACGGAAGACGAGTACATCGCGCTGTACTGCGAACGCACCGGCATCGCCCAGCCCGCACAGCTCAAGGCCGACTGGAACTTCTACCTCGCCTACAACATGTTCCGCCTGGCGGCCATCCTGCAAGGCATTGCCAAGCGGGTCGAGGCCGGCACGGCATCCAGCGACCAGGCGGTGAAGTCTGCCGCCGGCGCCCGCCCCATGGCCGAAATGGCCTGGCGATTTGCCAGCGCCGCCTGACCCGTTTCAAAACCCCCGATCACCCACCAGGAGACACGATGAATTTCGACTACACCGACAAGGTCAAGGACATGCGCGAGCGCTTGCTGGCGTTCATGGACGAGCACATTTACCCGAATGAAGCACGCTTCTTCGGCGAGATCGCGGCCAACCGGGCCAAGGGCAACGCATGGATCCCGACCACCATCATTGAAGAGCTCAAGCCCAAGGCCCAGGCCGCCGGCCTGTGGAACCTGTTTTTGCCGCGCAGCCCGCGCGCGCCGCAGGGTCTGTCGAACCTTGAGTACGCACCCATGTGCGAGATCATGGGCCGCGTGCCGTTCGCGGCCGAGGTCTTCAACTGCTCGGCACCCGACACCGGCAACATGGAAACCTTCGAGCGTTACGCCAGTGAAGAACTCAAGGACCAGTGGCTGGAGCCGCTGCTGCGTGGTGAGATCCGCTCGGCCTTCCTGATGACCGAGCCCGACGTGGCCTCGTCGGACGCGACCAACATCGAGTGCAGCATCGAGCGCGACGGCAACGAATACGTGATCAATGGCCGCAAGTGGTGGTCGTCGGGCGCAGGCGACCCGCGCTGCGCGGTCTACATCGTCATGGGCAAGAGCAACCCGGACGCACCGCGCCACTCGCAGCAGTCCATGATCATCGTGCCGGCCAACAGCAAAGGCGTCACCATCGTGCGGCCCCTCTCGGTGTTCGGCTACGACGACGCACCTCACGGCCACATGGAGGTGCTGCTCAAGAACGTGCGAGTACCGGTGGGCAACCTGCTGCTGGGCGAAGGCCGTGGTTTCGAGATCGCGCAAGGTCGCCTGGGCCCCGGTCGCATCCACCACTGCATGCGCTCGATCGGCGCGGCCGAGCGCGCCATGGAACTCATGTGCAAGCGGCTGAACAGCCGCATCGCGTTCGGCAAGCCGGTGTCCGCCCAGTCGGTGTGGCACGAGCGCCTGGCCGATGCGCGCTGCCGCATCGAGATGGCCCGCCTGCTCACGCTCAAAGCCGCCTACATGATGGACACCGTGGGCAACAAGGTCGCCAAGGCCGAGATCGCCATGATCAAGGTGGTCGCGCCCAACATGGCCTGCGACATCATCGACATGGCCATACAGGCCCATGGTGGTGGCGGTGTGAGCGACGATTTCCCGCTGGCCTACAGCTACGCCAACCAGCGCACACTGCGCCTGGCCGACGGCCCGGATGAAGTGCACCGCATGTCGATTGCCAAGCTCGAGCTGGCCAAACACATGCTCGTGAAAACCGAGGTGGAGATGCCGATCACGCGCGGCTCCTGAAGCCGCCGGGTTTCGGATTCAGCCAGCCGCCATGTCCATGGCGCGCTGGCTCAGGCGGTTGAACAGCTCCAGCGCGTGGATGGCCGTGGTCGTGTCGCTGGTGTGGTCAACCTGCAGCCGCATGTAGGTTTTGCCCCGCTGCAACATGAACATCATGGGTGTCCCAATGCTCACCTCATCGGGCCACTTCATCAGCTGTTGCACGGCATCGTTGTCGATCCAGCGCCTGGCAAGTTCGGGTGCGTCGGTGAGCACTGCGTAGCGGCTCCAGAAACGGTGGTCCGGTCCCACCCAGCCCGCATCGCGGTACATGGACAACCACCGCACCTCGTCGGGCACCACCCCGGCCATGGTCCGCAGTTCGTCGGTGTACTGCGAATACAGCGCGCGCGACTGGGCTTCGAGCACCTCTTTCAAACCGCGGTTCATCACCACCACGTTGCCCTCGGGCCGCAGGCCAAGGTCGGCCCGCGCCATCAGCTCCATCCCCTGGATGAACGGGCGGGAAGGCGCCAGGCACTGGATGCGAACCGCCCGGCCTTGCCACTTGCCAGCCAAGAGGTAAGTACCGCCCACCATCGGCGCGAAGCTCAGCGTGTGTTCTTCTGCCCACTGGGCCAGTGGCGCCGACCGGGAGCGCAACCACGTGTTCGGTGACAAGGCATTTTTCAGGCGTTCGTACATGGTGTCGTGTTTTACCTTAGAGTGCGGCAGCTTCGAGCAGCCCAACCCACGCAAAGGTGAAATTCATGATCCAAGTCCACTCCTGGCCCACACCCAATGGCCACAAGGTTCACGTCATGCTCGAAGAGTGTGGGTTGCGGCTGGGTCGTGACTGGCAAGTCCACGCCGTCAACATCGGCCAGGGCGACCAGTTCCAGCCCGAGTTTCTGAGAATCAGCCCGAACAACAAGATCCCCGCCCTGGTCGATCCGAACGGGCCCGACGGCAAACCCATCAGCCTGTTCGAGTCCGGTGCGATCCTGCTGTACCTCGCGGCCAAGACGGGCAAGTTCCTGCCGAAGTCAGACCGGGCAAAGTTCAAGGTGCTGGAGTGGCTGATGTTCCAGATGGGCGGCGTGGGCCCCATGCTGGGCCAGGCGCACCACTTCCGCATCTACGCGCCCGAGAAGATCGAGTACGCCATCAACCGCTACACCAACGAGGCCAGGCGCCTTTACGGCGTGATGAACAAACAGCTGGAAAACCAGAAGTTCATCGCCGGCAACCAATACAGCGTCGCCGACATCGCCATCTTCCCCTGGCTGCGCAGCTGGCAGAACCAGGGCATCGACTGGGCCGACTACCCGCATCTCAAGGTCTGGTTTGACATGATCGCCGCGCGCCCCGCGGTGCAGCGCGGCGTGGCGGTGCTCGCCGATGCCCGCAAACCGCTGACCGACGACAAGTCGCGCGACATCCTGTTTGGCAAGTCCCAGTACGAAAAACGCTGAAAGATGGCGTCGGCTCCAGAACCCACCATTTCAGCAGGTACAATTCGCAGCTTAGTCGGAGCGTAGCGCAGCCTGGTAGCGCATCTGCTTTGGGAGCAGAGGGTCGCGAGTTCGAATCCCGCCGCTCCGACCATTCATCAAGAAAAGAAAAAGGCCCACTCTGTGGG
>NZ_JALHLX010000034.1:0-10543 GCF_022844385.1 Hydrogenophaga sp.
TGAGCGCGCTCAAACCCGGTGGCTGGCTGGTGCTGCAAGGCTACACCCCCCGGCAGCTCGAGCACCGCACAGGCGGTCCACCCGTGGCTTCGCATCTCTACACCGAAGCCATGCTGCGCAAAGCGTTTGCCGATCTGGAGATCGTCACCCTGCGCGAGTACGAGGCCGACCTGGCCGAGGGCAGTGGTCACCACGGCCGTTCGGCGCTGATCGGCATGGTCGCGCGCCGGCGCTGAGACCGCCATGATTGCGATCCAGACCCAGTCCGCCTGGCGCGGCACCTCCGACTGCCGCTCGTGTGCCGTTCGCGAGCTGGCCCTGTTTTCCCAGTTCACCGAAAAAGACTTTGCCCTCATCCATGCGCCGATCGACGACCTGGCCTACCGGGCGCACCAGGTGCTGTTCAACGAAGGCGACGAAGCCGGTGGCATCTTCACCCTGCGCTCCGGCATGGTGAAGCTGACCCGCATCACGGGAGACGGGCGCCGGCGCATCCTGCGGCTGTTGCGCCCGGGCGATGTGGTCGGCCTGGAAGCGCTGGCCACGGGGCGCTACGACAGTGAAGCAGCTGCACTCACCGACATCACCCTGTGCCGCATCCCCACCGAGGTGGTGCACAGGCTGAACCAGAACTCTCCGCGCATGCACGCCGGGTTGCTCGACAAATGGCAGAAAGCGCTGCGCGAGGCCGACGACTGGCTGGCGTCGATCAACTTCGGCACCGCGCGCCAGCGCGTCTCGCACTTCATCCTGAAGATGCGCCACACGACCGACCCGGCCATCGTCACGCTGTTCTCGCGCGAGGACATGGGTGCCATGATGGATTTGAAGCACGAGACCGTGAGTCGCGAGATTTCGGCGCTGGTGAAAACCGGCGCCGTCAAGCCGGTGGACACGCTCGGCCGCCTCTACCGCATCGTTGACGAATCACTGCTGGGGCCCGCGGCCCATTGATGACGATGGAGCCGTCCATGCCCACCTGCTTCAACCCGAACCCTTTGTCTGCACCTCACCCAGGAAACCCATGAAAACCGCCCACGACCTTGTCCTTGCTGCCAAAACCCAATGCCGTGAAGTGTCCGTCGAGGACGCCCAGGCCGCCCTTCTCTCGGCCGATGCGATCATCGATGTGCGCGAGGCCGACGAATACGCCAGCGGCCACCTGAGCGGCGCCATCAACCTGCCGCGTGGCCTGCTCGAATTCAAGCTGTCGGGCAACCCGGCGCTGGAGCCTCGCGACCTGAATGTGGTGCTGTACTGCAAGACCAGCGGCCGCGCTGCCCTGGCGGCCATCACCATGCAAAGCATGGGTTACCTCAATGTGGTCTCGATCGCTGGCGGCTTTGATGCCTGGGTGGAGGCCGGCAAGCCGGTGGTGAAACCCGCACCCACCCGGTTCGATTGAGCGTACGCTCCAACCCGACCTGTGCGGGGGTTTTCCCGGGTGGTGACATAAAAAACATGAAGTATATTGCCTGTACTTCCCATGAGCATCCCATCCAAACTCCTCATTCTGGTCGGCACCATGACCAACACCGCCGAGTACGTGGCGCAGGCCATCGAGATGGACTGTGCTGATCTTGTCCCGGCCATCGAGGTCCGCATGATGGACGGGCTCGACATCTCGGCGTTTGACGAAGATGCACTTTACGTCATCTGTTCGTCCACCTACGGCGCCGGCGACGTGCCCGACAACGCCCGCCATCTCTACGAATCTCTGGCCAGCCAACCCAAATTCCTGGGCGGCGTGCGCTACGGCGTGATCGCCCTGGGCGACAGCGTTTACCCCCAGACCTTCTGCAACGGCGGTTTGCGTTTTGATGAACGCCTGGCCGACCTCGGCGCAGTGCGCATCGGCGAGGTGTTCCGCCACGATGCTTCGGCCGGCACTGAGCCCGAGGTGGTGTGCACCGCCTGGGCGCGCGAGTGGCTGGCCACGGCGCTCACAGCGAGCGCCTGAGTGGACATTTCAGATTCATATATAAATAGTTCAAGCCTCAAGTACGGGTAATTCTGTATCGCCAACCGATACCCGCCCGTCTACAGTGCCTGCGAACGTCACCGCTTTTCGCCAACCCACCTGGAGATCCTTCATGACCACTCGCCGACTTGTCCTGACCCGCAGCGCTGCCGTGATCGGGGCCGCGTCCACCGGCTTGTTGCTGCCCGAACTGGCGCGCGCGCAGTCCGACAAGGTCCGCGTGGGCTTCATGCTGCCCTACACCGGCACCTTTGCCCAACTGGGTGTGGCGATCGAAAACGGTTTCCGCATGGCGCTCAACGAACAGGGCGGCAAGCTCGGCGGCCGCGAGGTGGAATTTTTCAAGGTGGATGACGAGTCGAACCCGGCCAAAGGCATCGAGAACGCCACCCGCCTGGTGCAACGCGACAAGGTCGACGTGCTCGTGGGCACGGTGCACTCGGGCGTGCAGATGGGTATCCACAAGGTGGCGCGCGACACGGGCGTGCTCAGCCTGATCCCCAACGCCGGCGTGCATGTGGCCACCCGTGCGCAATGCGCGCCCAACGTCTTCCGCACCTCGTTCACCAACTCGCAGCCCACACTGGCGTTGGGCAAGGCCATGATGGAGCGCGGCCACAAGAAGGCGGTGTGGATCACCTGGAACTATGCGGCCGGCGACGAGGCTTTTGAAGGTTTCGAGAAGAGCTACACCGAAGCCGGCGGCACCATCATCAAGAAGCTCGGCCTGCCCTTCCCCAACGTGGAGTTCCAGGCGCTGCTGACCGAGATCGCCTCGCTCAACCCCGATGCCGTGGCCTGCTTCTTTGCCGGTGGTGGCGCGGCCAAATTCCTGCGCGACTTTGCCGCCGCAGGCCTGAACAAGAACATCCAGCTCTACGGCTCGGGCTTCCTGACCGAAGGCGTGCTCGACGCTGCCGGCCCGGCCGCTGACGGCGTGCTCACCACCATGCATTACAGCGACTCGCTCGACACGCCGCGCAACAAGAAATTCCGTCTGGAGTACGCCAAGGCCTTCCGCATGCAGCCCGACGTGTATGCGGTGCAGGGTTACGACACGGGTCTGCTGCTCATCAAGGGTGCCAATGCGGTCAAGGGCGACATGAGCAACAAGCCGGCGCTGTACGCCGCCATGAACGGCGCCGAGATCGACAGCCCGCGCGGCAAGTGGAAGATGAGCGCGGCCCACAACCCGATCCAGGACATGTATTTGCGCAAGGTCGAGAACAAGGAAAACAAGGTGATCGGCATCGCGCAAAAGGCCGTGGCCGACCCGGCCACCGGCTGCCGCATGGCTTGATTCACCGACGGAAGACTGCACACAAAGGCCCTCTTCCGCGGGCCGGCGCCCCACAGGCGCTGGCCTGTTTTTTTGCACGCTCTCCAGATCCGTCCACCTCACTGACAGCCCATGGATTTCGCCAATTTCCTGATCCAGCTGCTCAACAGCCTGCAATACGGCCTGTTGTTGTTCATGCTGGCCGCCGGACTCACGCTGATCTTCGGAATCATGGGAGTGGTCAACCTGGCGCACGGCAGCTTCTACATGCTGGGTGCCTACCTCGCGTGGTTCCTGGTCGGCCAGCTCGACAGCCTGGTGCTGGCCATCGTGCTGGGCACGGTGATCGCCGTGGCGCTGGGCTGGCTGCTGGAGTGGTCGCTGTTCCGGCACTTCTACCACCGAGACCACCTCGACCAGGTGCTGCTGACCTTCGGCCTGATCTACATCTTTGAAGAGGTGCGCTCCATCCTCTGGGGTGACGACGTGCACGCGGTGCAGGTGCCCGAGGTGCTGAACTGGTCGATTCCGCTGACCGAAAACCTGTCGTATCCGGTATACCGGCTGGTGATGTCGGGCGTGTGCATCGCACTCGCATTGGGTCTGTACCTGCTGATCTCCAAGACCCGTCTGGGCATGAAGATTCGCGCCGGTGCGTTCAACCGAGAGATGACCGAGTCGCTGGGCATCAACATCCGCCTGATCCACGGCGTGGTGTTCGCCCTGGGCGTGGCGCTGGCCGCCATCGCCGGCATGATCGCTTCGCCCATCGCAAGCGTCTACCCCGGCATGGGCAGCTCGGTGCTGATCATGTGTTTTGTGGTCGTGGTCATCGGTGGCATCGGATCGGTGCGCGGTGCGCTCGTGGCTGCCTTGCTGGTCGGCCTGGTGGACACCTTCGGCAAGGTACTGGTGCCGCAGATCGCCGGCATGGCGGTCTACATGTTGATGGCACTCGTGCTGCTCTACAAGCCCGAAGGGCTGTTCAAACAATGAGTTCTCCGAAAGCCCAACTCGAGAAGCTGCCGCGCAGCATCCAGGCCATCCTGGTGCTGGGCGCCATCGCGCTCGCTGCGTTTCCGCTCATCCCGGTGACCGGTGGCGAGTTCTACCTGCAGATGCTCTCGCAGATGATGATCCTGGCGATCTTCGCCATGAGCCTGGATCTCTTGCAGGGCGTGACCGGTCTGGTGTCGCTCGGCCACGCGGCCTACTTCGGTCTGGCGGGCTACGCGCTGGCCTTTCTCACACCGGCCGACACACCCATCAGCCTGTGGTGGGCCCTGCCCGTCTCGGCGATGGGCGCGGGCCTGGCCGCGCTCATCATCGGTTTCTTCGTGGTGCGCACCCACGGCATCTACTTCATCATGGTCACCATGGCGTTTGCGCAGATGGTGTTCTTCCTGTTCTTCGACAACAAGGCGCTGGGCGGGTCCGACGGCGTGTACGTGAACTTCCGGCCTGATGCCTCGCTGTTCGGCTGGACCGGCATCGACCTCGAAAACAAGACCACCTTCTACTACTTCACGCTGCTGCTGCTGGTGCTGGTCTATGCGTTTCTGCGCCGCCTGCTGTTCTCACCGTTTGGCCGCGTGCTCGCCGGCATTCGCGTGAACGAGCACCGCATGCGCGCAGTGGGCTACGGCACCTTCGGCTACAAGCTCGCGGCCTTCACGCTGGCCGGTGCGCTGGCCGGTGTGGCGGGCTTTCTCTGGGCCGCGCAGACCGGTTATGTGAACCCCGAGCTGATGGGTTTTCACATGAGCGCACACGCGATCATGATGGTCATCCTCGGCGGCATGGGCAACTTCGCCGGCGCCATCGTAGGCGCCTTCGCGTTCGAGTACGTGATGCACTTCTTCAAGGACCTCACCAAACACTGGCAGCTGCTCATGGGCACATTCATTGTGCTGGTGGTGGTGTTTGCGCCGCGTGGCTTGCTGGGCCTGGTGAACCAGCTGACGAAGAAGCGGGATGCGCCATGAACGAGCTGCTCCTCTCCGCCCGCAACCTCACCAAGCGCTTCGGCGGACTGGCGGCCGTCAACGACGTGTCGGTCGACCTGCACCGCGACCGCATCCACGCGGTGATCGGCCCCAACGGCGCGGGCAAGTCCACGCTGACCAACCTGCTATCGGGCGACCTGCCGCCCACCTCGGGCCGCATCACGCTCAACG
This sequence comes from Hydrogenophaga sp., assembly GCF_022844385.1. Lineage (GTDB taxonomy): Bacteria > Pseudomonadota > Gammaproteobacteria > Burkholderiales > Burkholderiaceae_C > Hydrogenophaga. The sequence goes on from NZ_JALHLX010000034.1 coordinate 5,438, forward strand.
GGGTCGAGACCGCCGGCAAGAGCCCCGAGAAGATCTCGCGCCTGGGCCTGGGCCGCAGCTACCAGAAGACCAACATCTTCCTGCCCTTCACGGTGTGGGACAACGTGCGCCTGGCTGCGCAATCGCGCGAACGGCACGCGCCGTGGAACCCGCTGCGCTGGGTGTCCTCGGCCAGCGCCATGGGCGCGGTGAATGAACGCTGCGAACGTGCGCTGGAACTCGCCGGCCTGACCGAGCGCGCCAGCGTGGCCGCCGGCACCACCAGCCACGGCGAGCAGCGCCAGCTGGAAATCGCCATGACCCTGGCGACTGAGCCCACCGTGCTGCTGCTCGACGAGCCCCTGGCCGGCATGGGCCAGGCCGAGGCCGAGAGCATGGTGGCGCTGCTGCTGCGTTTGAAGAAGGACCACGCCATCATGCTGGTGGAACACGACATGGACGCCGTCTTCACGTTGGCCGACCAGCTCACCGTGATGGTGAACGGCCAGGTGATCGCCAGCGGCACACCGGTCGAGGTGCGGGCCGATGCTTCGGTGCAGGCGGCCTACCTGGGCGAGGAACACGCATGAGCACCACAGCGCTGATTGAGGCCAAGGGACTCAACACCCACTACGGCGCCAGCCACATCCTGCGCGGCATCGACTTCACCGTGGGCCAGGGCCAGACCATCGGCCTGATGGGGCGCAACGGCATGGGCAAGTCCACGCTGCTCAAATCCATCATGGGCATCGTCAAGCCCAGCGGCGGCCAGGTGCATGTGAAGGGCCGCGACATGACCGGCGCGCCCACGTTCGAGATTGCCCGGCAAGGCCTGGCCTACGTGCCCGAAGGCCGGGGCATCTTCGGCAACCTGAGCGTGCGCGAGAACCTGGTGATGTCGGCCCGTGCCGGTACGAAGGGTCAGCGCGACTGGACGTACGACCGTGTGCTGGAGACCTTCCCGCGCCTGTCCGAACGCCTGAACCACGGAGGCCAGCAGCTCAGCGGCGGCGAGCAACAGATGCTCACCATTGGCCGTGCGCTCATGACCAACCCCGACCTGCTGATCCTGGACGAAGCGACCGAGGGTCTCGCGCCCTTGATTGCGCGCGAGATCTGGCGCATCTGCGGCGTGATCCGCGAGAGCGGCATCAGCAGCATCATCGTGGACAAGAACTGGAAACACGTCACCCAGATCACCGACCGCAACGTGATCCTGGTGAAGGGTGAAGTGGTGTTCGAGGGCAGTTCCGAGGAGCTCCTCTCGAAGCCCGAACTGCTGGAGCAGTACCTGGGCGTGTGACAGCGCGTCACCTCAGGATTCGCCCTTCATCAGCGCCTCGCCGTACTGCGCTTCAGTGATGAGGCCTCCGTGGTACATGGCCTGGCCCTCGTCCACAGGTTTGAGCGAACCCTGCAGATCCTCGATGCGTTTCCACGCCGGGAACGGCTGGCTGCCGTCGTCGGCGGGTATGTACTTTGATGTGCCCAGGCGCTGGTGAGGGTGGATGTAGCGCGCGCAGTTCAGGAACACCTTGTCGATATGGGCGCGGACCACCATGAACGCGCCAGGGTACGCAGCCAGCAGCGGGTCGTCGGTGTGCAGCGTGGCGGTGGCCTGTGCGCGGATGCGGTTGGGCGTCTCGAAGTCGATGAACAGAAGCCCGATCTTTGCCGTGTCGCTGATGTTGCCCCAGGAGAGCATCATGCCGTTGCCATCAAAGGCGGGAAACGCGAGCGTTTTGTTGTCGATCACCTTGACTGTCCCGACGTTGCCGCCCTTATACGACACGGTGGGCTCGCCCGCTGCATTGACCGTGCTGAGAAAAAAGAAGTCGCGGGACGCAATGAACGCAATGTGCCGGTCGTCCAGCTCGTCGGTCACGATCGCTTTCTCCACGGCATCGGCCAGGCGACGGCTCTCGAACTGCTCCTGAATTTTGCGTTGAGGGTCGGTGTAGAAGGCCACGGCATGTTCCTTTCATTGAGGTTGCTGCGCGAAGCCGCGGACCGCGGCGCCACTGCGTGCCCACCTTAGTCAGCGCAGGATGCCTGCGCTGTGCTGTCACCGACGGGAAACTTGACTGGGACCGGCTGGAGCAACCCGCCCAGCTCAGAGCAGCGGCCGCAGCTCGCGCGCTGCGTCTTGCAGCAGCGGCAGCATGTCGCGCTGGAACTCTGGCGAATCCATTCGCTCGGCAGACGACACCACATTCAATGCGGCGACCGCCTTGCCCTGCAGGTTGCGCAGCGGCACCGCCAGCGCAAACACGCCCAGCTCATGCTCCTCTCGAGCGATGGCCACGTCCTGGTTGCGTACCTCGGCAATGAGGGCTTTGAAAGCTTTGTGATCCACCGCCGTGTGCGGCGTCAGCCGGGGCAGTTCGCGTCCCTTGAGCCAGGTGGTGAATTCACCGCGCGGCATGGCTGCCAGCAGAACCCGCCCGGTGGACGTGGCGTGAGCGGGCAACCTCGCGCCCAGGTGAAGCCCGTACGCCATGAGCCGCTGCCCACCGATGGACACATTGCGCGCAATGATCACCACCTCGTCGCCATCGAGGACGGCCGCTGAAAACGAGTCCCGCGTGAGCGCGGCGAGCCGGTTGAGTGTGGGCTGCAGCAAACGGGGCAAGCGCGCGGAAGCCAGATAGCTCCCCGAGAACCGCAGCACCTTGGCCGACAGCCAGTAGTGGCTTCCGTCGGTGTCCAGGTAGCCCAGGTGCGCCAGCGTGAGCAAGTGGCGCCGCGCTGCCGCGCGCGTGAGCCCGGCGCGCTCGGCGGCCTGGGTGGCGTTGAGCCGCTGGCGCTGGGTGTCAAAACTCTCCAGCACCGCCATGCCCTTGGCCATACCTTCAATGAAATCGGCCTTGGCGATGGCGTGATCGGGTGCATTCATGGCCGGATTATGCGCCGGGCATGCCTTATTGCGCGGTGATCGCACAATCTGTCCGATGATCGCGCAAGGTCGGTCATGCCCGATTGTGTTGCTGGCCTCCGCTTTCTACGCTTGGCGGTTCCCATCAGGAGACAAGACATGAGAACCCAGGTCGCCATCATCGGCGCCGGCCCGTCGGGCCTGCTGCTCGGTCAATTGCTGCACAAGGCCGGCATCGACAACATCATCATCGAGCGCCAGAGCGGCGACTACGTGCTGAGCCGCATCCGCGCCGGCATTCTGGAGCAGATCACGGTGGACCTGCTGGCCGAGGCCGGCGTGGGCGAACGCGTGAAGTCCGAAGGCACGGTGCACCACAGCATCGAGCTCGTGTTTTCCGGCAAGCGCCACGCCATCGACGTGCACGGCCTCACCGGCGGCAAGGTGGTCACGGCCTACGGCCAGACCGAGGTGACGCGCGACCTGATGGATGCGCGCAGCGCCGCCGGCCTGCCCACCATCTACAGCGCGGCCAACGTGACGGTGACCGACTTCGACACCGACCATCCGGTGGTGCGCTTTGAGAAAGACGGCCAGACCCACGAAGTGACGTGCGACTTCATTGCCGGTTGCGACGGCTTTCATGGCGTGTGCCGCGCCAGCGTGCCCAGGGACGCCATCACCGAGTATGAAAAGGTGTACCCGTTTGGCTGGCTCGGTGTGCTGGCCGATGTTCCGCCCGTGTCCACCCACGCCATCGTCTACGCCAACAGCGAGCGCGGCTTCGGCCTGTGTTCCATGCGCAGCCTCACGCGCAGCCGCTACTACGTGCAGTGCCCCATCGACGACAAGGTCGAAGCGTGGAGCGACGACCGCTTCTGGGACGAACTGCGCCGCCGCCTGGACCCCGAGATGGCCGAGCGCATGATCACCGGACCGAGCATCGAAAAGAGCATTGCGCCGCTGCGCAGCTTCGTGGCCGAGCCCATGCGTTTCGGGCGCATGTTCCTGGCGGGCGACGCGGCGCACATCGTGCCGCCCACCGGCGCGAAGGGCCTGAACCTGGCGGCGAGCGACGTGAAGTACCTCTCCAGCGCCTTCATCGACCACTACATCGAGAAGAGCAACGCCGGCATCGACAACTACTCGCAGCAGGCCCTGGCCCGCGTGTGGCGAGCCGAGCGTTTCAGCTGGTGGCTCACCTCGCTCATGCACCAGTTCCCCGACACCGCCGGCTTCGGCCAGAAGGTGCAGGAGGCCGAGCTGGACTACCTGGTGAATTCCGAAGCGCTGTCGCGCTCGCTGGCCGAGAACTACGTGGGCCTGCCACTGGACTTCGGGCGCCGCTGACAGCTTGCGATGCGGTTTGAACGGGCGACACTGTCGCCCGTTTGCGTTTCAGGCGGCCGACGCAGCAGTACAGTGCAGCGACCCCACCCAACCGATGCGCCCATGACCGCCACCAACCGCCCTGCCCCCGCCCTCAAACCCCTGCGCGGCGTGCGCGTGCTCAGCCTCGCGCTCAACCTGCCGGGACCGGCCGCGCTCATGCGACTCAAGGCCATGGGTGCGACATGCCTCAAGGCCGAGCCGCCCGCTCCCAAGAGCGCAAGCAGTGGCGACCCCATGGGTCAGTACAACCCCATGGCCTACGCCACGCTGCACGATGGCATCAAGACCGTGAGCATCGACCTCAAGTCCGACAAGGGCCAGGCCGCGCTGCACAAAGCCCTGGCCCGCACCGATCTGCTGCTCACCTCGTTCCGTCCTTCGGCGCTCACAAAACTCCATCTGGGCTGGAAGGTGCTGCACAAACAGTACCCGGCACTCAGCGTGGTCGCCATCGTGGGAGCGCCGGGTGCGCGCGCCGAAGAGCCCGGCCACGACCTCACCTACCTCGCCGACGCCGGTCTGGTGCCCGGGCTGGATCTGCCCGCCACCCTGTTTGCCGACATGGGCGGCGCCCTCATGGCCAGCGAGGCGGCGCTCAGGGCGGTGATGGTGCAGCGATCCACCGGCAAAGGCGTGTTTCAAGAGGTCGCCTTGTCGGACGCCGCCGCCTGGCTCGCCCTGCCCCGCAGCTGGGGGCTCACGCAGCCGACCGGCGCGGTGGGCGGCGCGCACGCAGGCTACCGCGTCTACCCCTGCAAGGACGGGCGTGTGGCCGTGGCCGCGCTGGAGCCGCATTTCGCGGCGGCCCTGTGCACGGCGGCGGGCCTGCCCGTGAGCGACATGCGCACGCTGTTCAAGCC
>NZ_JALHLX010000034.1:10643-29410 GCF_022844385.1 Hydrogenophaga sp.
GGGATCAGCTCCTCGGCCACGGCGGCGCGGTAGAGCGTGGACTTGCCGGCGCCGTTGGGCCCGGCGAGCAGGTAAAAGACCGGTGGCGTCACGCAGCGCGGCGGGCGGCGGGGGCTTTGCTGCGGTTGTCCTGCACAGTCTGGCGAACCGCCTGGGCCAGCCGGCCGCTGGATTCGGCAGCCAGGAAGCGCGCCTCGATGGCATCCAGCGGATCGGCCGGCACCGCGTGCCGCGCGGCGGCGTCGTAGCGGGCAATGGCCTCGCGCGCTTCCTGCACGGTGAGGCCGGTCTCTTCGGCGATGCGCCCGAGCGTGGCCCAGTACTCGATTTGCCCGGCGACCGAGCGCCGCTGTGGCTGCGCCGCCTCACGCGCTTGCTGAACCAGCCCGGCGGGCAGCTTGACAGAGGAAAATGCAGAACCGGTGGCGGTGGACATGAAACATCTCCTGTTTGGCGCATTTTGCGCCATTCGGGATGACCTGGCAAGCCACCACCCCTCCTTCGATCCATCACTCAACACCATGCGAAAACAGGGAACCGTGGTCCGCTGGGATCCTGCCAAGGCGTTCGGCTTCATCCGCAGCGAGCAAACCGCCGCCGACATCTTTTTTCATGTGCGGGACTTCAGTGGCCACCAGCCACCCAGCGAAGGGCTGCCGGTCACGTTCCAGGAGATCCATGTGGGCGGCAAGGGACCGCGCGCGCTGTCGGTGGAGCCATTGCGCAACGAGGTGAAGACGCCGTTCGAGGTGCCCAAGCCCTTGACGCCCCCCGAGGCCGAACTGCTGCCGCGCACCGCGCCCGCCAAAAGATCCCCCTTGCCACGCGAGAAGCGCCGTGAAGAGCTGCCGCTGTGGATCGGCCTGGGGCTGATCGCCTTCTGGCTGCTGCTGTGGCTGGTGGGCATCGGCCTGGGCCGCTTTCCCTGGGTGATCCTGACCGCCGTGGTGCTGATCAACCTGGGCACGTTCTACATGTACTGGCGCGACAAGGACGCCGCCATCAACGAGACCCAACGCACACCCGAAGACCAGCTTCACGCGCTGGCACTCGTCGGTGGTTGGCCGGGAGCCTGGTTTGCGCAGCAGATCCTGCGCCACAAGACGAGCAAGCAGAAGTTCCGGCTGTACTACTGGACCACGGTGGCGTTGAACACGTTGGCGCTGCTGGCCTGGATCGTGTCGCCCGCATTCACCGACTCGCCACCTCCGCCGCCGTCCACCTGAACCTCAGCGCGACTTGCGCTTGCCCGCCCCAACGGGCGAACCCGGGCGCCCGGCACCGGTCACCCGCGGCGGCAAACCGGTGTGCTGCGTGAGCAGGCGGCCAGCCGCGGGTTGCACCGTTTTGCCCACCGGCGTGCTGTTCTTGCGGCGCGCACTCTGGTAGCTGCCATCCGTCATCGGCTGGAAGGTGGGGATCAGGTGGTGCTTGCCGTTGCCGATCAAATCCGCGCGGCCCATGGTTTTCAGCGCTTCGCGCAGCAGCGGCCAGTTGTTCGAATCGTGATAGCGCAGAAACGCCTTGTGCAGGCGGCGGCGCTTGTCGCCGCGCACGATGTCCACCCGCTCGGCACGCTGCGCATCGCGGCTGATGCCCTTGAGCGGATTCAGGTTGGTGTGGTACATCGCCGTGGCGGTGGCCATGGGGCTGGGGTAGAAGGTCTGCACCTGGTCGGCGCGAAAGCCGTTCTTCTTCAGCCAGACCGCGAGGTTCATCATGTCTTCGTCGCTGGTGCCGGGGTGGGCGGCGATGAAGTACGGAATGAGGTACTGCTTCTTGCCTGCCTCTTCGCTGAACTTCTCGAACAGCTGCTTGAACTTGTCGTAGCTGCCGATGCCGGGCTTCATCATCTTGGACAGCGGCCCGCCCTCGGTGTGCTCGGGCGCGATCTTGAGGTAACCGCCGACGTGGTGCTGCACCAGTTCCTTCACGTACTCCGGGCTCTTGATGGCCAGGTCGTAGCGCAAACCGGAGCCGATCAGCACCTTCTTGATGCCGCGCAGTTCGCGCGCCCTCTTGTAGATCTTGATCAGCGGGCCGTGGTCGGTGGTGAGGTTGGAGCAGATGCCGGGGTAGACGCAGCTGGGCTTGCGGCAGGCGGCCTCAATCTCCGGCGTCTTGCAGCCCAGGCGGTACATGTTGGCGGTCGGGCCGCCGAGGTCGGACACCACGCCGGTGAAGCCTTCCACCTTGTCGCGGATGTCTTCCACCTCCTTGATGATCGATTCTTCCGAGCGGCTCTGGATGATGCGGCCCTCGTGCTCGGTGATCGAGCAGAAGGTGCAGCCGCCGAAGCAGCCACGCATGATGTTCACGCTGAAGCGGATCATTTCCCAGGCCGGGATCTTGGTCGCGCCGTCGTGCTTGCCGTGCTCGTCGGCGTAGGCCGGGTGCGGGCTGCGGGCGTACGGCAGATCGAAGACAAAGTCCATCTCGGCCGTGGTCAGCGGAATCGGCGGCGGGTTGATCCACACGTCGCGTGCGGTTGCGCCTTCGCCGTGCGCCTGCACCAGCGCGCGGGCGTTGCCGGGGTTGGTTTCCAGGTGCAGCACGCGGTTGGCGTGGGCATAGAGCACAGCGTCGCTCTTGACCTGCTCGTAGCTGGGCAGGCGGATCACGCTGCGATCGCGCGCGGGGGGCTTGCGTCTGCTCTGCAGGGCGGGGTTGGGCACGAACTTCAGCGGCTGGATGGCCGGGTTGGCCATTGCGGGCTCGGCATTGCCATCGTCCTTCGAGCACGTCTCCCCTTGCGCCTGCGCCTGCTCGCTGGTCGTCAGGTACGGGTTGATGTGATCTTCCACGCGGCCCGGCATGTCCACCTCGGTCGAGTCGATCTCGATCCAGCCCTCCGCCGTGGGGTCACCAGGGCGCCGCACAAACGCGGTACCGCGCACGTCGGTGATGCGCTCGATCGGCTCACGCGCGGCGATGCGGTGCGCCACCTCGACCAAGGCGCGCTCGGCGTTGCCGTAGAGCAGCAGGTCGCACTTGCTGTCCACCACGATGCTGCGGCGCACCTTGTCGCTCCAGTAGTCGTAGTGGGCGATGCGGCGCAAGCTGCCTTCAATGCCGCCGAGCACGATGGGCACGTCCTTGAAGGCCTCGCGGCAGCGCTGGCTGTAAACGATGGCCGCGCGGTCGGGCCGTTTGCCGCCCACGTCGCCCGGTGTGTAGGCGTCGTCGCTGCGGATCTTGCGGTCCGCCGTGTAGCGGTTGATCATGGAATCCATGTTCCCGGCGGTCACGCCCCAGAACAGGTTGGGCTTGCCCAGGGCCTTGAAGGGCTCGGCGCTCTGCCAGTCGGGCTGGGCGATGATGCCCACGCGAAAGCCCTGCGCTTCCAGCACACGCCCCACCACCGCCATGCCGAAGCTGGGGTGGTCCACATACGCGTCGCCCGTCACCAGAATGATGTCGCAGCTGTCCCAGCCCAGCTTCTCCATCTCGGCGCGGCTCATGGGCAGCATGGGCGCCACACCGAAGCGCTTGGCCCAGTAAGGGCGGTAGCTGGTGATCGGCTTGGCAGCGCGAGCGAAAAAGGAGACGTCGATGGGGGCGTTCATGGGGTGACACAGACCCGGAGCGCGGGTGGGTGGAAAACCCTCGATTTTACGGGCTGCCCCTGATTTCAGGGGGTTGCAGGGCTACTGCCCTCCGGCCGGGCGTGGGCATGGGCGATGAGGCGGTCGAGCATGGCTTCCAGCTGGCGCTGCTCGGCCTCTGACAAACAGCCAAAGATGTCCGCGTTGCGCCGTTCGATCAGCTGCATCACCCGCTTCCACAGCGGCCGGCCGGTGCGCGTGAGCCTGAGCACCACGCCCCGCGCATCCGTTTCACTGGCCGACTTCAGCACCAGATCGCGCTCCACCAGCATCTGCGCGGCCCGGCTGGCCTGGGCCTTGTCGAGGTTGGCTTGCGCAGCGAGGTCTTTCACCGACAGCGGCGCGAACTGACCGATGGCGGCCAGGCAGCGCGCTTCGCCCACACCCAGCCCGAAGACGTTGGCGTAAGCGTCGATGGACTGCCGGTCGGTTAGTTTGGCCAGGCGATGCAGGCGCCAGGTGAGGAAATCCTGCAGCGCGGGCGGTGGCGTGTCAGTGGCCATCACCGGCTCCGTCGGCGCACTGGCGCTCGGCATGCGCCATCAGCGGCAGCACCTCGTCGGCCTGCTGCAGGCGGGCCATCAGCGACAGGCTGAGCATGGAGAGGAACAGCAGAGCCTTGTCCTCACCCACTCGGGTGAGGGCTTCGCACAGTGCGCTGTAGCTGCGGTCCAGGTCGGCGTCGGTCATGCGAACACTCCGGTGGTGGTCAGACTTTTGAGCAGGGGCGCGGGATCGTGGCCGTGCCAGCGGCCCATCACGTACCCGTCGGGACGCACGAGCACCAGGGCCTTGTCCTGTGCTCCTGAAAGTCCGTATCGCTGCCAGGCTTGCCCGTGCACGTCCGTCGCAGCGTCGATGCCCAGCGACTCCAGGCCTGGCAAGGACGGCGCTGGTTGGTCAACAGAACCGAACGTGAGCACCAGAAAGTCCCGACCGAAACGGCTGCTGAGGTGAAAGGCGCCCTGGCCGTCCTGCAGCAAGGCTTCGGGTGCCGGTGATCCCGGGGCAGCCATGTCGTGACTCCAGCCGTCAGTGGCAACCGCGTTCAACGGCGAGCCCACGTAGGTGATGGGCGTGGACTGGCGCGGGTTGATGAGCGATCGCACCTGCGCATCGCCCTCGGCCAGCCGCAGCGTGGCCTCGCGCATCAGCTTGTAGGCGAAGTTGGGCGGCGCCATGAACTCGGTGCTCTTGGCGCCGTAGGCGATGTTTTCGCGCGTGGCGTGCACGCGCTCGGTGGAATACGAATCCAGCAAGGAGTGGGGCGACTGCCCGCGCACCACGCGCGCCAGCTTCCAGGCCAGGTTGCCTGCGTCGTCCAGCCCCGAGTTGAGGCCACGCACGCCGAAGATGGGCACGAGGTGCGCCGCATCGCCCGCGAACATCACCCGCCCGTGGCGGTAGCTCGGCAGCGTGAGGCACTTGGCGTTGTAGATCGATATCCACAACGGCTCCCAGGGCTCGTCTTCACCGATCATGGCCAAGTGGCTCTGCACACGCGGCAGCACGTTCTCGGGCTTCACCGCCTCCAGCGGGTCTTCGTCGTCGCGGATCTGGTAGTCGATGCGCCAGACGTCGTCGGGCTGGCGGTGCATGAGGATGGTGGAGCCGGGGTTGGACGGCGGGTCGAACCAGGCCAGGCGCTCCACCGCGCGGCGCGTCTTCTGCACCACGTCGACGATCACGTATTTGCCGTCGTACTGCGTGCCTTCGAGCTGCAGGCCAAGCTGCTCACGCACCGTGCTGCGCCCGCCGTCGCAAGCCACCAGCCAGTCGGCGCGAACGGTCTGCAGGCCTTCGGGTGTGATCACCTCGACCTCAACCCCACCGTCCTCCGGTTTCACCGCACTCACACGGCTGGCCCATTGCACCTGAGCCGGTTTGGCCCCGCTTTGCGCGGCCCGGTGGGCGAACTCTTCCACATAAAACTGCTGGATGTTGACCATGGGTGCGTACCGCTGCGTCGGCTCACTCGGCATCTGGAAATGAAGCACCTCGTTGTGACGCCAATAGCTGCGACCGCCCACCCAGCTGAGGCCCTTGTCCACCAGTGCCTTGTCTGCGCCCGCCCAACCCAGGATCTCCTGCGAACGGCGCGACATGCAGATGGCGCGGCTTCCGGTGCAATAGCTCTCATCGGCCTCGATCACGAGGTTGGCGATGCCCTGGGCCGACAACAAGGCCGAGAGGGTGAGGCCAACAGGGCCGCCGCCGGCGATCAACACGGGAACATGGGCAGGCAGGGTCATGGACGGTCTCTTCATTTTGGTTGCGTGCGCAACTGTATGACCGTTTGGTTGTATGCGCAACCTTTTTCAGGCAAGCCTGAGTTGCCTCTGGCTATCATCCAAAAAAAACCCAGGAGACACACATGCCCACCTTCACCACCCTGCGCATCGACAAGCACGACCAGCAGCCCCGCGTGGCCCGCCTGCTGCTCAACCGGCCCGAGCGGCTCAATGCCATCAACGACGAGATGCCGCGCGAGATCCGCGCTGCGGTGGACTGGGCCAACGCCGACGACGAGGTGCACGTGATCGTGGTGGAAGGCGCGGGCAAGGGCTTCTGCGGCGGCTACGACCTCTCGCTGTTCGGCGAAGGCGAGATCGACCACCCCTGCCAGCAGGAGCGCGCGCCCTGGGACCCGATGGTCGATTACGCGTACATGAAGCGCAACACCGAGGACTTCATGGCACTGTGGCGCAGCCCCAAGCCCACCATTGCCAAGGTGCACGGTGCGGCGGTGGCCGGGGGCAGCGACATCGCGCTGTGCTGCGACCTGATGGTGATGGCCGAAGACGCGCGCATCGGCTACATGCCCACCCGTGTGTGGGGCTGTCCCACCACCGCCATGTGGACCTACCGGCTGGGCGCCATGCGTGCCAAAGAGATGATGTTCACCGGCAACGTGATCGATGGCCGCACCGCCGCCGCCTGGGGCCTGGCCAACGAGTCCGTGCCGCTGGAACGGCTGGAAGCCGTGACGATGGCGCTGGCCGAACGCATCGCCGGCGTGCCGCGCTCGCACCTGGCCATGCAAAAGATGGTGGTCAACCAGGCCATGCTCACCATGGGGCTTGAGCAGACGCAGATGATGGCCACGGTGTTCGACGGCATCACGCGCCACAACCCCGAAGGCGTGTGGTTTCGCCGGTACGCACAGGAAGCAGGCTTCAAGGATGCGGTGCAGTGGCGCGACAGCGGCAAGCCGATTCCTGAAGGCGACGAGGCACGTGCCCTTGTCCGTGAAATGGAATCGCGCAAGCGGGCCGCACCGGAAAAGTGAAACAGCTTGTACGGTTCATCTCGTTACCCCTCTTACGGAACCACCCCGAATGTAAGCGGCGCCGCACTTAGCATGGCTGCTTCACTTTTTGAAGGAGCTGGCATGGCACTGCACTTTGGCAAACGCGACGTTGATCAACCGAAACCTCTCAACCAAGGCATGGCAACGCCGCGCTACGGACAAAGCACCGGCGGCACGGCAACCCCCTCACAGCCAACGCCACCGTTGCAAACGACGCCCGATGTGGACCTGACACCCAATGCGCCCATCAGCGGCACAGTTGGCGCGCCCGAAGGCGGCAGCAAGCTCACCGTGGGTCCCAACATCAAGCTCAAGGGCGTGGAGATCACCGATTGCGACACGCTGGTGGTTGAAGGCATGGTCGAAGCGACCATGGACTCGCGCGTGATCCAGATCGCCCAGCAGGGTGAGTTCAAAGGCTCTGCCGAAATCGACATTGCCGAGATTCGCGGCGTGTTCGACGGCAACCTGACCGTGCGCAACAAGCTGGTGATCTATTCCACCGGCAAGGTGACCGGTCGCATCCGCTACGGCAAGGTCGTGATCGAAGAAGGTGGCCAGCTCTCGGGTGACATCGAGTGCTCGGTCAACGCCGGCAGCAAGACCAGCGCCAAACACGCCATGGCCCTGGCGGCCTGATCTCACGCCTCGCTCAGGCGCAGGGCTGCTCCAGTCCTGCGCCTTTGTCCGTCCACAGTGGCAGCGGTATGCTCGTGGACATGTATGCCGAGTTTTTCGGGCTCAAACAGAGCCCGTTTTCCATTGCACCGGACCCCCGCTACCTCTTCATGAGCGAGCGCCACCGGGAAGCCCTGGCGCATCTGCTCTACGGCATCCAGGGTGGGGGCGGCTTCGTTCTGCTCAGTGGGGAAATCGGCGCCGGCAAGACCACGGTGTGTCGCTGCTTCCTGGAACAGCTGCCCGAGAACTGCCGGGTCGCCTACATCTTCAATCCCAAGCTCACCGTCAGCGACCTGCTCAAGACGATCTGCAGCGAGTTTCACATCGAGGTGAAGCACGAAGGCATCGGCCCGGCCACCATCAAGGACCACCTCGATCCGCTCAACGCCTACCTGCTGGCCAGCCACGCACGCGGCGAGCGCAACGTCCTCATCATCGACGAGGCACAGAACCTCACGCCGTACGTGCTGGAGCAATTGCGCCTGCTGACCAACCTGGAGACCAGCGAGCGCAAGCTTCTGCAGATCATCCTGATCGGTCAACCCGAGTTGCGCACCATCCTGGCCAAGCCCGAACTCGAACAACTCGCCCAACGCGTGATTGCGCGTTTTCACCTTGGAACGCTCGACAAGGCCGAGACCCTGCAATACATCCAGCACCGCATGCAGGTGGCGGGTCTGCGCGGGCCACTGCCTTTTTCCAAACAAGCGGTGGCCCGCATCCACGACCTGGCGCGCGGCGTACCCCGGCGCATCAACTTGCTGTGCGACCGTGCCCTGTTGGGGGCGTACGCCAGCGGCGCCCCGCAGGTGGTGGCTGCGGTGGTCGAGAAGGCGGCCCGGGAGGTCTTCGAGGGTGAAGTGGTCGGCACGCCGGCCAGTGGTTCTGTGGCCAACCTGCGTGCCCTGCCAGCCTGGCTGGCTACCCTGGGCGCCGGCGCGCTGGGTGGTGCGGTGGTGGCTGGTGCCTTCTTCTGGTGGTGGAGCACCGCGCAAGCACCTGTGCTCCAGCCGGTGAACTCAGGCGCAGCGACCGTCGCCCCACCCGTTGCGGCCGGCGCGCCGGTTGCGGCCACAACGTCCGCCCGCGAGCCCGAAGCAGACGCACCACCGGCCGCCGGTGCACCCGCCCTGTCCGACCCTCCTTCTGAGGAGGCTCGCCCCATTACCGACGGCGCACCCGCTTTCGGTTCATTGATCGACAACGAGGCCGCCGCGTGGCGCGAGCTCGGTCCGTTCTGGGGTCAGGCCCTGGCCGGTGGTGATCCCTGCGCCAATGCCCAGCAGAACCAGCTGCAGTGTTACCGCACCGACCGCATGACCATCAACGGCCTGCGCCAGCTCAACCGCCCCGGCATCCTCGTGCTGCGGGGCGCCGGGCAAGGCGCCGGACGCGTCCTGGTGACGGAGATGACGCTCGACAGCGTGGTCCTGCAATCCGGCGAGCAACGCTGGCGTCTGCCCCTGACCGCCCTGGCCGACCTGTGGCGCGGCGAGTTCGCCACGCTCTGGCGCACGCCACCCGGGCAGACCGGCAGACTGGTGGATGGCCGCGACGGCCCTGCCGCCCTATGGTTGGGCGAACGCATCGCCAGTCTGCAGACCGAGGGCCGCGTCCCGCCTTCGGCCAGCGACCTAGACGCGCGTGTCAAGGCGTTTCAACGATCACAAGGTGTGGACGCGGCCGGCGTTGCGGGGCCGATCACTTTCATGCAGGTCAACCTCGCCAGCGGAGTCGAAGAACCCCGGCTCCTTGCCCTCAAGCCCTGAACCGCATGTCCTACATCCTTGACGCACTCCAGAAGGCCGAAGCCGAGCGCGAGCGAGGCCGCGTGCCCGGACTCAAAAGCCAACTCGTGCCCCCGGCCAGCCGTGAACGCGCGAGTGCCCCCGCCTTGAGGCCCTGGCACTTGGTGGGAGCATTGGCGTTCGTTCTGCTGGCCCTGGGAGTCTGGTGGTGGACAGCTGCGCCCGACGCAGCGCCGGCTGCCCCCCTGGCGGCTCCCGCAGCTTCTGCACCGCCACCCAACGCCGTGACCGCAGCAGCACCACCCGTGGCGCAAACCCTGCCAGATCCAGCCGCTGCGCCTGCTCCCCCAGAGGATCGTGCCGTCTCGCCAGCAGAGCCCGTGCTGCCTATCCTGGCGCCGCCGCGCCCTGCGCCTGCCGCGCCCAAGGCGCCTGCAGCGGACAGCGCCCCGCCGGTCCAGGCCCCGACAGCCGCGCCGGCCGGCAACGGGGCCACCGCCACAGCACCGCCTGCGGCGCAGGCAGCGGCCCCGGCGATCCCCTCGTTTGGCCAGCTCTCTGCCGAAGCCCGGGCCCAGCTTCCTGCGGTCAACGTGAGCGGCTCCACCTACTCGCAGAACCCGGCGCTGCGCATGCTGATCGCCAACGGCAAAGTGGTGCAGGAGGGCCAGGACATCGCGCCCGGCCTGCGGCTGGAGACCATCGGTCCCCGCAGCGCGGTGCTCAACCACCAGGGCCTTCGCTACAGCATCGGTTACTGAGGCATGGAGCTGCCCGACACCGATGCCGTGCTGACGGTCCAAGGGCTGCACTTCAGCTGGCCAGACATTCCGCTGTTCAATGACCTGAACCTGATGCTGCCCGCAGGCTTGTCGGTGGTGTCCGGAGAAGAGAGCTGCGGCAAGACCACGCTGTTGCGCCTGCTGTCGGGCGACCTGCCAGCCGACAGCGGATCCATCGTGCTGCGCGGCTTTGCGACCCAGTCGCTGAGCGCGCATGTGTTTCGCACCGAGCCACGCAGCGACGCACTCGATGCGACCAGTGCGAAAAGCTGGTGGGCCAGCCTGCCAGCGCGCTACCCCCACTTCAACGTGCGCCTGGCCAATGGGTTGGCCCACGGCTTTGCGCTGGAGCCTCACATCGAGAAACCGATGTACATGCTCTCCGCCGGCAGCAAACGCAAGGTCTGGCTGTGCGCTGCCTTCGCAGCTGGTACCCCCCTCACGTTGATCGACGAACCGTTTGCCGCACTCGACACGGCCTCCATCCGCTTTCTGCGAGGCCTGCTGGAAGAAGCGTCGAGCCACCACGACCGCGCCTGGGTGCTGGCCGATCACACGCCGCCCGAGGGGCTTGTGTTGAGGACACAACTGGTTCTGTCAACGCCCGATTGATTTTCCCTATTCAGTTTTGCGACATGGCCTTCGCCAAAGGCGACATGGACGCCAGCCCGTTGCGCTTTTAAATTTCCTCCATCGAAAAAACGGTCAACGGAGGAAGTCCATGTCACCCAAACAACCCGCTCGCAACCCCTGGCGCACCAACGCTTTGCCCTCGGCTGCACACTCATCGCATTCGACCAGGGCCCCCAACAGCGCCTTCAACACCGGCTTTCGCGAATGGCTGCGCAAGATCACTTCCGCCACGGACGACGCCACCAAGCTGGCCTGCGAACAGCTGCGGCTGGAACAGGTGAAAAAGTTGATCGGTGACCTGCTCGGCGCACACGTGTCCGACATGTCCGCCCGCGATCTGAGGGTCTACCTGCGGATCGTGCTCGCCTCGCAGATGGACAGCGTTCGAGAGGTGCGATTTGAATGTTTTGACCTGATGTGCCGCAAGATCAGCGAGCAAGTGGCCGTGCGCCAGCTGCAGCAACTGGATGACCTGATCGCCTGAGGCGCCAGGCCTGTGCCTCAGCGGGCGATCTGGCCCACCGCACCCTGCGGGCTGTCTCCAACGGTCACCGGCTCTTCCGCCACCGCCGACAGGAACTCCCGCAACTGAAGACGAAGCCACCGATGCGGCTTGCTGTTGTGGGTCCGCTGGTGCCAGATCATGTTCACAGGCATCGTGGGCCACTCGAAGTCGTTGGGCAATGGCACGCTGCGGATGCGCGGATTGCTGCGTTCGAGCTGTCTGGCTTGCTGGCGGCTGGTGGTCACCAGCCGGTCGGTGCGGGCCAGCAGTTCCGAACACAGATGCCACGAATTGACGATGGTCGTTCTGCGGGGCGGGAACCCACGCGCTTCCAGCTCCAGGTCGATGGGACTTCGCCGTCCGCCGTGGCGCTTGAGGAAGGTGATCAACAAATGCTCCTCGGCCTGGTATTGCGCCAGTGTGAGCGTGTCACGGATGCGGGGATGGTCCACGGCCACACAGCAATGGGTGATGTGGAAATGTTTGACGGTTTCCCGATAGAGATCGCGCGCATCGGCTGGCGGCTCGTAGTGGCTGCACACCACGTCCACCGCGCCAGCGCGCAGCGCCTCCACATCGGCCGGGCCGTTGGCGGGCGCATGGATGTCCAGCCCCAGCTTGGGCGCCTTGCGCGTGATGCTGCGGTAGAGCTCGGCGAGTTCGGTTTCGCCAAACGCGTCATAGCACGACATGATGATGTGTGAATCGCAGTCCAGCGGATTGAAGACCCAGGCGTTGTTGCTCACGTCCTTCCAGAGTTCAACCATCTGCTGAAAGACACCGTAGGCGCCGTCGGCGTAAGGGGTCAGCTGGTAGCGGTTTTTCTCACGAACGCAGAGGTCGTCGTTGAGCACATTGCGCAGGCGGGTGAGTGCCTGGCTGGCGGCCGACGGCGTGATGTTCATGCGCGACGCCGCCTCGGTCAGGCTCTGGCTCTCGATGAGCTCGCAAAACAAGGCCAGCTGCTTGATGTCGACGTTTTTCATGAATCCACCCTCCCATTGCGAAACACGGGCGGATCATACTTTTTAACTACTTATAGTCAACCGCGAGGCGGGACACGCGGCCAAATAAATACGTTCGGCGGTGCAGGGAGCGGTGACATCCGTCGACTTCCGCACAGGTGGGCGGGTGCTCAGCGCCCGCCCAGTCCCATGGCGCGCGAGATCACCTCTTTCATGATCTCGTTGGTGCCGCCGTAGATACGCTGCACACGCGCATCGGCGTAGGCCCGGGTGATGGGGTATTCCCACATGTAGCCGTAGCCGCCGAAGAGCTGCACACATTCGTCCATCACCTTGCACTGCAGATCGGAGCACCAGTACTTGGCCATGCTGGCGGTGGCGGTGTCGAGTTTGTCCACGTTGACCAGTTCGCAGCACTTGTCGACAAACACCCGCGCCACCTGCACTTCGGTCTGCAGCTCGGCGAGTTTGTAGCGGGTGTTTTGAAACGCGGCCACCGCCTGGCCAAACACCTTGCGGTCTTTGGTGTACTCGACCGTCCAGTCGATCGCGGCTTGCGCGGCGGCCACTGCGCCGATGGCGATCTGCAGCCGCTCCCAGGGCAGTTGCTCCATCAGGCAGATGAAACCCTTGCCCTCGCCTCCCAGCAGGTTCCCGGCCGGTACCTTCACGTTGTCAAAGAACAGTTCGGACGTGTCCTGCGCCTTCATGCCCAGCTTCTTCAGGCGCTTGCCCTTCTCGAAGCCCGGCATGCCGCGTTCTACCAACAAAAGGCTGGTGCCCTTGGCACCCGCGCTCGGGTCGGTCTTGGCCACCACGATCACCAGATCGGCATGCCAGCCGTTGGTGATGAAGGTCTTGCTGCCGTTGAGCAGGTAACTGCCATCGGCCTGCTTGATGGCGGTGGACTTCACACCCTGCAGATCGCTGCCGGCAGCGGGTTCGCTCATGGCGATGGCGCCCACCATCTCGCCTGTGGCCAGCTTGGGCAGGTACTTCTGCTTCTGCGCCTCGGTGCCGTAGTGGAGGATGTACGGCGCCACGATTTCGCTGTGCAGGCCGAAGCCGATGCCGGTGAAACCGGTGCGCGCGATCTCCTCCATCTGCACCACCGAATACAGCTTGTCGGCCTCGGAGCCACCAAAGGCCTCGGGCAGCGTCATGCAGAGAAAACCGTTCTCACCGGCCTTGCTCCACACCGCACGGTCCACGTAGCCCTGCTCTTCCCAGGCCTCGTGGTGGGGCGCGATTTCCTTCTCGACGAACCTGCGAAAGCTGTCGCGGAAGGCTTCGTGGTCGGCGTTGAACAGGGTGCGTTCGATCATGTGTCACCTATCAGACTGGGAGAACTGGGAGAGAGGGAATTTGACAAAGCAGATGCTTGGCAAAAGTCTATACTGATTCGCGGCACCCGCCTTCCCACAGGAGACACCATGAGCGAAGCATTCCTATTTGATGCCGTGCGCACACCGCGCGGCAAGGGCAAGAAAGACGGCAGCCTGCACGAGGTCAAGCCGATCGACCTGCTGGCCGGTGTGTTGACCCACCTGCAGCAGCGCAACGGATTCGACACCGCGGCAGTGGACGACGTGGTCATGGGCGTGGTCTCGCCCATTGGCGAACAGGGGTCGGTGATTGCCAAGGTGGCCGCGCTCAAAGCCGGCTGGGACTGGCGCTGCTCGGGCGTGCAGCTCAACCGCTTCTGCGCCTCCGGTCTTGAGGCCGTGAACATGGCGGCCATGAAGGTGAAGAGCGGCTGGGAAGACCTGGTGGTGGCCGGCGGCGTGGAAAGCATGAGCCGCGTGCCCATCGGCTCCGACGGCGGCGCCTGGGCGCAAGACCCGGCCACCAACAGCGACACGCTGTTCGTGCCCCAGGGCATCGGCGCGGATCTGATTGCCACGATGGAAGGCTTCAGCCGTGACGACGTGGACGCCTTCGCGCTCGAGTCGCAAAAGCGCGCCGCAGCCGCGCGCGCCGCGGGTTATTTCAAGGGCTCGATCGTGCCGGTCACCGACTTCCTCGGCCAGACCATCCTGGACGAGGACGAGTTCATCAAACCGCACACCACGCTGGAGGGGCTGGCCGCGCTCAGGCCAGCGTTCGAGCAGCTCGGCGGCATGGGGTTTGATGCCGTGGCACTGCAGCGCTACCCGCAGGTCGAACGCATCCACCATGTGCACCACGCAGGCAATTCCTCAGGCATCGTCGACGGCGCCACCGCGGTGCTGATCGGCAGCGAGGCTGCGGGCAAGACACACGGCCTCACGCCGCGCGCGCGCATTGTGTCGGTGGCGCTCTCGGGCGCCGACCCCACCATCATGCTCACCGGTCCGATGCCGGCGGCGCGCAAGGCGCTGGCCAAGGCGGGCCTGACCATCGACCAGATCGACCTGTTCGAAGTGAACGAGGCCTTTGCGGCCGTGCCCATGAAGTTCATGAAAGAGCTGGGCGTGCCGCACGAGAAGGTGAACGTGAACGGTGGCGCGATCGCCATGGGGCATCCGCTGGGCGCCACCGGGGCGATGATTCTGGGCACCTTGGTTGACGAGTTGCACCGTCGGCAATTGCGCTACGGCCTCGCCACGCTGTGTGTGGGCGGCGGCATGGGTATCGCAACCATCGTTGAGCGCGTCTGAACTGCAAGCCGAAACAACATGAAAACCATCCGCTACGAACTGCACGACGGCATCGCCACCCTCACCTTCGACGAGCCCGGCTCGCCGGTGAACACCATGTGCGCCGACTGGCAGCGCGACCTGAGCACCGCCACCGGCCTGGTGGTGAGCGACAAGGCATTGATCAAGGGCATCATCCTGGCCTCTGCCAAGAGCACCTTCTTCGCCGGCGCCGATCTCAAGAGCACCATGCGCCTGACACCGGCCGATGCACCGCGCGTGTTCGCCGAAATCGAGCAAACCAAGAAGAACTTTCGCACCCTGGAAACCCTGGGTGTGCCGGTGGTGAGCTGCATCAACGGCGCGGCGCTGGGGGGCGGCTGGGAAGTGGCGCTGGTGGGCCACCACCGCGTGGCGGTGGACAACCCCAAGATCCAGCTCGGCCTGCCCGAGATCACGCTGGGCCTGATTCCCGGCGCCACCGGCATCACCAAGATGACACGCCTGCTGGGCTTGATGGGCGCACAGCCATTCATTCTGGAAAGCAAGCTGTTCAACCCGCGCGAAGCACTCGACCTTGGCCTGGTGCACGAACTGGTGCCCGCCAACGGCGACGATGTGTCGGCCTCGCTGCGCACAGCCGCTCTGCTGTGGATAGCGGCCAACCCCAAGGCGCAACACCCCTGGGACGCGAAGGATTACAAGATTCCGGGCGGCACACCGGCCAACCCCAAGATCGCCGGCATGCTGACCGTGGCGCCAGCCATGCTCAAGCAGAAAACACGCGGCCTCTACCCGGCGCCCGAAGCTGCGCTGGCGGCCATGGCCGAAGGCGCGATGGTGGACTACGACACAGCCACGCGCATCGAAAGCCGCTACCTCGCCAAGCTCATCGTGAGTCCGGTGGCGCGCAACATGATCAACACGTTCTTCTTCAACATGAACGCGATCAAGAGCGGGCAATCGCGTCCGAAGGATGTGCCGCGCTACAAGTCGAAGAAGGTCGGCATCCTCGGCGCCGGCATGATGGGTGCGGGCATCGCCTACGCCCAGGCCAGCCGCGGCATCGAGACTGTGCTGGAAGACGTGAGCCTGGAGAACGCGCAGCGCGGCAAGGCCTACAGCGTGAAGCTCACCCAGCCGCGCGTGGACAAGGGCCGCATGAGCCCGCACGACCAGCAAGCCCTGCTGGAGCGCATCACACCCACCGCGCACCCGGCCGATCTGCAAGGTTGTGACCTGATCATCGAAGCGGTGTTCGAGAACCGCGAGCTCAAGGCCGCCGTGACGCGCGAAGCCGAGCCCATGCTGGCCGAGGGTGGTTTCTTCGCCAGCAACACCTCCACCCTGCCCATCTCAAGCCTGGCGCAGGCCAGCGTCAACCCGGCCAAGTTCGTCGGCATCCACTTCTTCAGCCCGGTGGACAAGATGAAGCTGGTGGAGATCATCCGCGGCAAGGAAACAGACGACGAAACGGTGGCACGCGCCTACGACTATGTGCAGGCGCTGGGCAAGCTGCCCATCGTGGTCAACGACTCACGTGGCTTCTACACCAGCCGCACGTTCGGCACCTTCGTGATGGAAGGCGCGGCCATGCTGGGCGAAGGCATTCCCGCGCCGGTGATCGAAAACGCCTCCATGCAGGCCGGCATGCCGGTAGGACCGCTGGCCGTGCTGGACGAAACCGCACTGTCACTTTCGGTGCATGTGCTCGACCAGACCCGCGATGACTTCCATGCCGAGGGCAAGACCTATGAGGCCACGCCGGGCGAACTGCTGGTGGAGCGCATGGTGAAGGAACTCAAACGCGCCGGTCGGGCCGCTGGCGGTGGCTTCTACGACTACCCGGCCGGGCAAAAGAAGGCCCTGTGGCCCGAGCTCAAGACGCTGTTCGAGAAGCCCGCGCACGCCTGGGACCTGCAGGAAGTGAAGGACCGATTGCTCTACCGCCAGGCAGTGGAGACTGCGCGCTGCCTGGCCGAGGGAGTGCTCACCAGCGTGCACGACGGCAACATCGGTTCCATCTTCGGCATCGGCTTTCCGGCCTGGGCCGGTGGTGCGCTGCAATTCATCTACGGCATGGGCATTGACGCGTTTGAGGCGCGCTGCGCCCAGCTCGCCGGGAAGTTCGGTCCCGGCTTCGCACTCAGCGAAGACGTGAAACGCGCCGTCCGCCACCACCAACCCGTCTACTGAACATGAAGCGTCTCGAAGGAAAGATCAGTCTCATCACCGGCGCGGCACAAGGCATTGGCCTGGCCACCGCCATCAAGTTTGCGCAGGAGGGCGCGGTGGTCATCGTCTGCGACGTGAAGCAGGCCGCGGTGGACGTGGCGGTGCAGCAATGCGAAGCGCTGGGCGCACAGGCCGTGGGTTTCGTGATGGACGTGACCCAGCGCGACATGGTCGACGCGGTGGTGGCGCGGGTGATGGAGCGCTTCGGCCGCATCGACGTGCTGGTGAACAACGCCGGCATCACACAGGACGCCCGGCTGCAGAAAATGACGCTGGAGCAGTTCGACCGCGTGATCGACGTGAACCTGCGCGGCGTGTTCCATTGCGCGCAGGCCGTGGCCGAACACATGACCGCGCAGGGCAGCGGCGTCATCCTCAACGCCTCGTCGGTGGTGGGCATTTACGGCAATTTCGGCCAGACCAACTACGCCGCCAGCAAGTTCGGCGTGATCGGCTTCACCAAAACCTGGAGCCGCGAGCTCGGCCCCAAAGGCATCCGCGTGAATGCCGTGGCTCCCGGCTTCATTGCCACACCCATCCTCTCCACAATTCCGGACAAGGTGATCGCCGAGATGGAACACCGCGTGCCCCTGCGCCGGTTGGGTCAGCCCGAAGAAATCGCCAATGTCTATGCGTTCCTGGCGAGCGACGAAGCGAGGTACATCAACGGTGCGGTCATCGAGGTGTCGGGCGGCATGTCGGTTTGAGCGAAGGGCGGACCCGCAGTGGTTCGCTGTGCGGGCGTGTCGAAGTGGACGCCGTGGGGTATATCGTTCGGTAAAGTGTATGCAAAACAAGGGGCTGTGTTACAACTCGGCGTTGTTCTGAACGCTCAGCCATGGTCACCTCTCCGATCCCCGTCAACGAACCACAAAGGCTGGCCCGACTGCGCGGCCTCGGCGTCCTCGACACCCTGCCAGAAAAGGCCTTTGAAGATATCTCGGCGCTGGCGCAGATGATCTGCGGCACGCCCATGGCACTCATCAGCCTGATCGACGAGGACCGGCAGTGGTTCAAGTCGCGTATCGGCATCGAAGTGCATGAAACGTCCCGGGAAGTTGCCCTTTGCTCTCATGCGATCCTTGACCAGGACCACGTCATGGTGATCGAAGACCTGCTGCAGGACCCGCGTTTCAGCAGGAACCCCTTGGTGACGGGCGCCCCGGACGCCCGGTTTTATGCCGGGGCCCCCATCGTCACCCACGACGGTCTCGCGCTGGGCACCGTGTGTGTGCTCGATACCAGAGCCCGCAAGCTCGACGCTGGTCAGATCGACGCCCTGCAACGGCTCGCCAGTCTGGTCATCAACCTGCTGGAACACGAGTCGGTGCGTGTTGAAGAAGCCACGCGCAGCCAGGAAGCCTGGCATCTCCAGCACCAGGAACTGACCGCCATGGCCATCGCCGGCCTGGACCTGCAGGTCTACATCGACCCCGCCTACCTCATTCAACACGTGAACGACACCTTCCTGGCCTACTGGGGAGGCACCCGGGAACAGGTCATCGGACGCAGCATGGCGGAACACGTGGGCGAAGACGCGTTTCGAACCATCATCCAGCCCCAACTGGACCGGGCACTTGCAGGCGAGGCCGTGTCGTACAGCCGCAAGACCGACTTTCCCGTGCGCGGCACCCGCCATGTGGAGGTGGCCTTGCTGCCCGTGCGCAACGCGCAGGGCGTCATCG
>NZ_JALHLX010000035.1 GCF_022844385.1 Hydrogenophaga sp.
TCGCAGATTTGAAAGTGAACAGGAAAGTCAATGAAATCAACGATCTACCAACACCACCTCCGCGCCAGTGCTAGCTTTTCGTACCGTCACTTATTGCACTGAAAACGAGGAGACCCCGGATGGGGGCAGCGCCGCTTCTGCGAGACTCTGCGACGCCCCCACCCAACCCTCCCCCAGCGGGGGAGGGCTCCAGGAGACTCCCCATGAACGCCCCAGCCGAACTCGCTGTCATCAAGCAGCACCTGATCGATCCCGAGATCTGCATCCGTTGCAACACCTGCGAAGCGATCTGCCCGGTGGGTGCGATCACGCACGATTCACGCAACTACGTGGTCGACGCGTCCAAGTGCAACCTGTGCATGGACTGCATCTCGCCGTGCCCCACCGGCTCCATCGACAACTGGCGCAGCATGCCGCTGGTGCGCGCCTACACACCCGAAGAGCAGCTCACCTGGGATGAGCTGCCGCCCGAGCTGCCACCCGAAGAGCTGGAGGGCCTGACCTCCGTTGATGGCGGCTCCGTTCTGGCTGAGCCTGTCGAAGCCGTTGCCAAAGACACCACCGGGGAACAGACCTTTGTGGCCAGCAGCTATGGCGCCACCTTGCCGCCCTGGTCCGCCGCACACGCCTACACCAACCTCTACGGACCCAAGGCCACGCAAAAGACCGTGACCGCCACCGTGGTGGGCAACCTGCGCGTGACGGAAGTCGGCAAGACGGCCGGCAGCGACTACGACACCCACCATGTGGTGCTCGACTTCGGCGCGATGCCGTTCCCGGTGCTCGAAGGCCAGAGCATCGGCGTGATCCCGCCCGGCGTGGACGCCAACGGCAAGCCGCACCACGCGCGCCAGTACAGCATCGCCAGCCCGCGCAACGGCGAGCGGGTGGGGCACAACAACCTTTCGCTCACCATCAAGCGCGTGCTCGAAGACCACCAGGGGCAGCCCGTGCGTGGCGTGGCCAGCAACTTCATGTGCGACCTCAAGGTGGGCGACAAGGTCGAAGTGATCGGGCCGTTCGGCACCAGCTTCCTCATGCCCAACCACCCGAAGAGCAACATCGTGATGATCTGCACCGGCACCGGCAGTGCACCCATGCGTGCCATGACCGAGTGGCGACGCCGCCTGCGCGCGTCGGGCAAGTTCGAAGGCGGCAAGCTCATGCTGTTCTTCGGCGCACGCTCGCAGGAGGAGCTGCCGTACTTCGGCCCGCTGCAGAACCTGCCCAAGGACTTCATCGACACCAACTTCGCCTTCAGCCGCACGCCGGGCGCGCCCAAACGTTATGTGCAGGACGCCATGCGCGAACGCGCCGCCGATCTGGCGGTACTTCTGCAGGATCCGAACACGTACTTTTATGTGTGCGGCTTGAAGAGCATGGAAGAGGGTGTGGTGCTGTCGCTGCGCGACGTGGCGCAGGGAGCCGGCCTGAGTTGGGACACGATCGGTGCCGCCTTGAAAAAAGAAGGCCGACTGCATCTCGAAACCTATTGACTTACCCCGCGGTGCATGGAGGCAGCGATTGGTCTGCCAAAGCTGCCTCCCGTGCGTGGTGAAGCGGGTGCCCACGTCCCGTGCGAAGGCGGGATGCCGTACATTCCTGCCTTCGTATGAACAACCCCCATACCCCTGCCCCCACCCGCAGTCGACCCGCCATCGAGGTCGACGTGGTGATGCGGCGCGAGCCCGTGGTGGGCGACATGAGCCGCTGGCAGCCATTTCGTTGGGTGCTGGCCGATGTGATGCCGCGCGGCAGCCCCGACGAGACCGAACCCGACAGTACGGAGTACGACCACGAGCCTTTGGCGGTGGAGCCGGTCGATGTGGTTGCTGGTGCTGAGGCGGGCGGTACTTCCCATTGGCTGTTCCCGCGCTTTCGCGTGATGCTGTTCAGCGACGACGCCGAAGGTTATTTTCTCAACCTCAACAGCCCGAACCCCTGCTTCTGGGTGTTCTGGCGCGCCGACGAAGAGCGCCTGCTCGACGGGGAGCCCATGGCCGTGCCGCAGATCGTGACGCTGAGTTACCACGACGCCGGCCGCTGGCTCGACGCGCAGGAGCGCGTGGACCAGGTGCCTGCAGCGCCCGAGGTGGTGGACTGGTTGCGCGGCTTCGTTGATGCCACTTACCAGCCTGAGCCCAAGCGCCGCCAGCGTCCCCAAAGCTTTCAGGCCTTGAAGGACCGTTTCGGTCAGCCTGTGCGGGTCACCACCGACAAGCTTCGCGGTGGCGGTCAACCGTCAGGACAGTGAGCATGGCCACGAACGACGACGACAACTTCTTCTCGCGCTGGTCGCGCCGCAAGGTGCAGGTGCGCACCGGCGAGCCGCTACCCCCCGAGCCACCAGCTCCGGTAGCGGTGGTGGTGCCCGCTGCCGTGGTGGCACCCGCGCCCGCCGCGCCAGCGGTTGAAGAACCACCCGAGGCGCCTCCAGCCCTCACGCTGGACGATGTGGCCCGACTCACGCCCGAGTCCGACTACTCGGCCTTCGTGGCCCGCAGCGTGTCGCCCGATGTGCGCAATGCGGCGGTGAAGAAGCTTTTCACCGACCCGCACTACAACATCATGGACGGGCTGGACATTTACATCGACGACTACTCCAAGCCCAGCCCGCTCTCGGCCGCAGACATGGCCAAGATGGTGGGTGCGCAGTTCCTGAAACTGGTGGACGACCCGAACGAGCCCAAGCCAGCCGCCACCGCAACGCCGCAACCGATCACAGAGCCGCAGACCGAGCCGCCCGAAGAGGTGGCCCAGGCCGGACCAGGGGCCACCGAGGCCTCGCCAGACGACAACAACGACACCACCGTCCCCGAGACACCGGATACCCACGATGACCACGCTGATCTGCAATTGCAACCAGACCATGCCCCTGAACCCGAAGGTTCTGGGCGAGGCCCTGGATGAAGACCTGACCCTGCACACCACCCTGTGCCGCCGCGACGCTCCCGCGTTCCAGCGCGCAGCGCGCAGCAACGAAGACCTGGTGGTCGCCTGCACCCAGGAAAGCCGCCTCTTCACCGAACTTTCCGAACAGACCGAGGGCGCGGTGTCGCTCGACGTGCGGCCGATCAAGTTCGTCAACATCCGCGAAACCGGCGGCTGGGGCCGTGAGGCCAAAGACGCCACGCCCAAGATGGCCGCGCTGCTGGCCGCCGCGCGCCTGCCCGACGCCGAGCCGGTGCCCACCGTCACCTACAAAAGCGCGGGCCGCCTGCTGATCATCGGCGCGCTGCAAGACGCCGAGCGTGTGGCCGATCTCGTGTCCGACACGCTGGAAGTCAGCCTCATGTCGACTGGCGGCAGCGGCATGCAGACCCGCCGCTACCCCGTGATGGCGGGCGATATCGGCGAGGTGCGTGGCTGGCTCGGTGCGTTCACGGTGGACTGGACCACGAACAACCCGATCGACCTGGACCTCTGCACGCGCTGCAACGCCTGCGTGGCCGTCTGCCCCGAGGGCGCCATTGGTCTGGACTACCAGATCGACATGGACAAGTGCAAGAGCCACCGCGCCTGCGTCAAGGCCTGCGAAGCCGTGGGTGCCATCAACTTCCAGCGCGATGCGCAGGAGCACAGCGAAAAATTCGACATGGTGCTCGACCTGCGGGCCGTGCCGGCCTTCACGCAGCACGCGCACCCCCAGGGTTATTTCCATCTGGCCGCCGGTATCGACAACGCCGCCGGCATGGCCACCGTGCTCAAGCTGCGCGAGCTGGTGGGCGAGTTCGAGAAGCCCAAGTTCTTCACCTACAAGCAAAAGCTCTGCGCGCACGGTCGCAACGAAACCGTGGGTTGCAACGCCTGCGTCGAAGTCTGCTCGGCGCTGGCCATCAGCAGCGAGATCAAGCGCAACCAGATCGTCGTCAACCCCAACCTGTGCGTGGGCTGCGGCGCCTGCACCACCGTGTGCCCCACCGGTGCGCTGTCTTACGCCTACCCGCGCGCCAGCGAGCAGGGCGTCAAGCTGCGCACCCTGCTGGCCACCTACGCCAAGGCCGGCGGCCAGAACGCCGCGCTGCTGTTGCACGGCCAGGAAGCTGGCGCGGCGCTCGTCAACGAACTGGGCCGTGTCGCGTCGATGGACAAGGCGTACCGCGGTGTGCCCGCCCGCGTGATCCCGATGCCGTTGTGGCACACGGCGTCGATCGGTCTGGATGTGTGTCTCTCGGCCTTTGCCTATGGCGCCTCGCAGGTCTGGGTGCTCATGACCGGGGAAGAAGCCCCGCAGTACCGCGAGGCCGTGCGTGAGCAAATGGCCGTGGCCCAAGCCCTGGTGCTGGGCCTGGGCTACAGCGGGCACCACTTCCGTCTGATCGAAGCCAACGATGTGCAGGCGCTTGACGCCGCGCTCGTGGAAGCCCCTGCACAGACCGTCAAACGCCGCGCCACCTTTGCCATCCAGGCCGAGAAACGCGCCACGGTCGAGCTGGCCATCGACCACCTGCTGCAGGACAGCGCCGCCCAGCGCCCCGCCATGGAAGCCATCGCGCTGCCAGGCGCCTCCTTGCTCGGCACCATCAACGTCAACAAGGACACCTGCACGCTGTGCCTGAGCTGCGTGAGCGCATGCCCGGCCAGCGCCCTGCAGGACAACACCGAGCGCCCGCAACTTCGCTTCATCGAGAAGAACTGCGTGCAGTGCGGCCTGTGCGCCAGCACCTGCCCGGAAGACGCCATCACCCTGCAGCCGCGCCTGCTGATCGGCGAGCAGCGCAAGCAGTTGCGCGTGCTCAACGAGGCTCAGCCCTACCACTGCATCCGCTGCGCCAAACCCTTCGGCACGCTCAAGGGCATCGAAGTGATGCTGGGCAAGCTCTCGGGCCACGCCATGTTCCAGGGCGAAGCGCTGGAGCGCCTGAAGATGTGCGGCGACTGCCGCGTGGTGGACCTGTACTCCAATCCGGGCGAGACCCGCATCACCGACCTGTGAAGCCATTGATGCCATGAACAACAGCATTCCGATCACGTCCGCCCTGGACGAAGAAACTGCCCGCGCCGAGGTCTATGGCCTGCTCGCCGCGCTGTACTACGCACCGCCAACGCCCGAGCTCATGGCCCAGCTGCGCGTGGCCGTGACCGAAGCTCCCGCCGCCGGCGGTTTTCTGGAGGAGCCTTGGCGCGAGGTGGTGGCCGCTGCTCGCGAGCTCGATGACGCTGCTGTGACCGCCGAATACAACGCGCTCTTCGGTGGTGTGGGCAAGCCCGAGATCTACCTGTTCGGCTCGCACTACCTCAGCGGCTTCCTGAACGAAAAACCGCTCGCTGCGCTGCGCACCGACCTGGCCGCGCTCGGCCTGGGGCGCGACGACACCATGTCGGAAACCGAAGACCATGTTGCCTACCTGTGCGAGGTGATGCGTTACCTGATCGCGGGCGACGACGTGGAGGTGGCCAACCTCACGCAGCAGCAAAAGTTTTTCACCACCCACCTGCAGCCCTGGGTGATGCGCATGTGCGACGACATCGCGGCGCACCCAAAGGCCCGCTTCTACGCCACCTTGGCCGCGTTCACCCGCGCGTTCGTGGGTGTGGAGGCGCAGGGCTTCGACATGCTGGCCTGAGCCAGCCGCCTCGCTGCCGTTGTCAGTAAAGGTAGACCGCCCCGCTGCCTCCGCCGCTGTTGTCGTTCTGGTCGCCACCGATGCCGGTGGCCGCGCTGTCCTCGCTGGTCGACCCGACCGCCAGAGACTGGCCATCACCCGACAAGGCGATGCCGTCGCCAAACCGGTCGGTCGACTCGGTGTTGGTGGCTTTGATGTAGCGACTTTGATGCCATTCACCGCCGCGGCGCCGGAACACATAGGCTGCGCCGGAGGCGCTGGCCGCGTTGTTGTCCTGCGGGCCGTTCAGGCCTTGGGCCGAGCTGTCTTCGTCATTCGCGGTCACGGCCAGGGTGTTGCCGTCGGCGGAGAGCGAGACCGCGTAGCCAAACCAGTCAAATTCACCGGTGTTGGATGCCTTGACATAAGCCTGCTGGCTCCAGGTGCCTGCGCTGCGCGCGAAGACATAGACGGCACCGCTGTTGAGACTTCCGTTCCCGTCGAGACCGTTGATGCCGGTGGCGTCACCGTCTTCAAAGATGGCGCCGACGGCGATGGTCTGGCCGTCGCTGGCCAAGGCGACAGACCAGCCGAAACCGTCACCATTGCCCGCGTTGGCAGCGGTCAACTGGGTGGAGAGCTGCCAGGCGGAGTTGACTCGCTCGTAGACATCGACCACACCCGCTGTTCCGGTGGCGATGGCGGCATTGCGCCGTCCCACCACCAGTGTGTTGCCATCGCCGGACAGTGCAAAGGCCGAGCCGTTGTAGAAGGCCATGGTCGGGATGGCGGCTTGCGAGGTCCACAGACCGGCGTCGCGCGTGAAGACGACCGCGGTGACATCATCGTCATCGCGCCCCGCTACCAGGGTGTTGCCGTCGCCGGACAGGGCCAGGGCCCACCCGAATTTGCGCCAGTTGTCCTGGGCCGTCCAGGGGTAGGGATCCTCCTGGAACCAGTCTTGAACCCACTGCCCGCTGATGCGCTCGAACACGAAGATGGCACCCCGGTTGGAGGCGTATCCACTGGCACCGACCAACAGGCGCTGGCCGTCAGACGACAGCGCCACCGATGTGCCGAACAAGTCGTTCGCAGCGGGTGTGGCCGCCTTCACCAACGCTTGTTGCACCCAACCGGCGGGACCGCGCGAGAAAATGTAGACCGATCCGCTGTCGATGACCTGGTGGTCGTCGGTGTACGCGCCCACCGCCAGTGTGCTGCCGTCACCGGACAGCGCCACACTTTTGCCCGCGTGGCCGCCGGGAAGTGCCGCCTTGAAGTAGCCCACAGCGCTTTTGAGCAGCGCGGTATCCACGTTCACGGTGGCCGCGTCGGCGCAGCCAGCAGCGTTGCAGGCCTGCAGGGTGTAGCGCGCATTGACCTGGTCGGGCAGGAACACCTGCAGATCGTGCTGGGTGGTGCTGGCAGGCAACGTGGCCACCGCCACGCGTACCGCGGCGTTGTCGGCTTCGACGAACAGGCGGTAGCCGGTGGCCAGGTCGGTGCCGGTCCAGCTGAGCCGCAGGGTCTTGATGTCCTGCACCGAGACGGTGAGGGTCAGCGTGGGCGTGAAAGGGCTGACGGCGGTGTTGTCACCATCGCCACCACCGCAGCCAGAGAGCGTGAGAGCTGCGAACAAGAGAGGCAGCAGCGGGAGGGTGCGCAGACCGCGCGAGAGATGCAGAAAGGGGGTCATGGTCGGGGTTTCACCGTGGGCTGAAAGACCCAGTGATTGCAGCCCATGGCTCCTGTGCTGCCCATAACCCCCCTGCAGTATTTGTTCGGCTCGTCAGAGCCCGCCGGGCCGCCCGTCGTTGGTGGGCGTGGCGGTGGGGGCCAGTGGTTCGGTCAGCAGCTGCACGCTGAACACGGCGCCGCTGGCGTCCGACCGGTTCGCCGCCGAGATGCTGCCCCCGTAGCGTTCCACCAGGCCCTGGCTGATCCAGAGGCCGAGGCCGTTGCCGTCGTTCTTGGTCGTGAAGAAGGGGCGAAACAAACTTTCCTGCGCCTCTGCGCTCAGGCCGTGGCCGGCATCTTCCACGCGCAGCAATGCACCGCCCGCGTGCACCCCGTGCGGGCCCTCGGGGACCCAGTCCTGAGTCACCAGCCGCAACACACCACCTTGCGGCATCGCCTGGATCGCGTTGATTAACAGGTTGATAATCACCTGCTGCAGCTCCTGCCGGTTGCAGCCCACGCGGCGCGTGCACCGCAGCTCGCGCTGCACCTCGATCTGCGTCTGCGCCATGAGATGCCCCACCAGCACCAGGCAGTCGTTGACCGTGCGGTTGAGGTCGAGCGACTCCACGTAACCGGCGTACTCGGTGGGCCGCGCGTACTGCAGCAGCTGCGTGACGATCAGGCGCATGCGCTCGATTTGCTCGTCCAGCAGTTGCAGCTCGCCGCGAACGGGTTGCGCGTGCGCGCCCAGGGTCTCCCGCATCAAATCCAGGTTGCCCTGCATCACCGCGATGGGGTTGTTGATCTCGTGCGCGATGCTGGCCGTGAGCTGGCCGATGGCCGCGAGCTTTTCGCTCTTCACCAGCTGCTGCTGCGCCATCTGCAGCGAGGCGTTGCTCGCCTCCAGTTCCTGCGTGCGCTCGGCCACCTTGTGGTCGAGCTCTTCGCCCCAGCGCTGCAGCGCGGCGGTCTTGTCGTCGATCACGTCCAGCAGTTCGTCCAGATGGCCGGCCAGTGCGCCGAGTTCGTCGCGCGCATCAAGCTCGCCCACCCGCGCGGTGCTTTGGCCTTCTTCCACCAGCTGCATCGTGCGGTTCATGCGCTGCACTGGCTGGAAGATGCTGCGCGCCCAGCGGATCGAGAGCGCCGCCGACAGCACCGTGACCAGCAGGAAGATCAGGCCGAGCGCGGCCATCATGGCGTAGCGCACCAGTCGGAAAGGCTGTTCGGTGAAGCCCACGTAGAGCATGCCGATGCGCGCGCCACTGGCGTCCTGCAGCGGCTGGTAGGCCGACACGTACCAGTCGTTCACAACAAAGGCGCGGTCCAGCCAGGTGTTGCCGCTGCCCAGCACCGCGTCGCGCACCGCTTGCGACACGCGGGTGCCGATGGCGCGCTGGTCCTGGAACAGGCG
Organism: Hydrogenophaga sp.; assembly: GCF_022844385.1. Classification (GTDB taxonomy): domain Bacteria; phylum Pseudomonadota; class Gammaproteobacteria; order Burkholderiales; family Burkholderiaceae_C; genus Hydrogenophaga. Next base: position 8,641 of record NZ_JALHLX010000035.1, read on the forward strand.
CACGTTGGTGGTGATGCGCACGTCGTCCATGAACAGCGTGGCCGTGCCCTGGCTGCCGAAGGGCAGGGCACCTTCGGGGTAGACGATGCGGTTGATGTGGTCGATGAAATCGAGGTTCTGGTTGAGCAGCAGGCCGCCGCTGAGCCAGGCGATGGTCTGCCCCGATGCGTCGCGCACAGCCCGGGTGGCGAGCACCACCAGCGCGCGGTTTTCGGCCTCGCGGGTGTCGGGTGCGGCGTTGCGGGTGGGCACGAGCGCAATGCGCAGGCGGGCCATGAGGTGGGGCGCCAGCGCGGCCAGGGCCTCGGGTTCCAGTTGCATCAGGCGCGCGCGCGCCGGTTGGTCGGCCGCCTGCAACGAAGCGCGGATGGCCGGCGGCATCGAGGGCACCGGCTCTGCCGCATCGCTGGTGCTCAAGCCCGCCGGTGCGGCGCGCGCCAGGGGCCGGCCTTGCAGGTCGTACAGCACCAGAAAGTCCAGCCCCAGCTGTTCCCGGGCCCTGGCGAGCTGTTCGCTGGCGAAGCCTTGCGCCACGGGGCGGCTGGGGCGCAGTGCCGCGTACAAGGCTTGCGATTCGGCCACGCCGCGGGTGCCCGATCCGACTTCGCCGAGCACCTGGTCGAAGTAGCCGTTGGCCACCGCGAGGTCGCTGCGCACCTTGGTGATCAGCAGCCGGTCGTAGGCCGCGTTGCCCCACAGTGCGAGGGCCAGCGCCATGAGCGGAAACGCCACCAGCAGCGGCAGTAGCGCCATGGCCAGAAGCTTGTTGCGGACGGAGCCCGCCAGCCAGCGCGGCGTGCGCCAGAGCGTCACATGCCGGCCCACTCGGCCACGCGGCGCTCCAGTGTGCGGCGCGACACGCCGAGCAACTGCGCGGCGCGCGTCTTGTCGCCCTGCACCGAATCGAGCACGGTGAGGATGTGCAGCTTCTCCATGGCGTGCAGGTCGGTCGGCATGGCCGGCGCGGTGTTGTCGCGGTTCTGGTTCACGCCGGGATACAGCGCCGACACGTTGAGCGCCCCCAGGATCAGCGAGCGTTCGATCAGGTTGCGCAGTTCGCGCACGTTGCCCGGCCAGTCGTACTGGGCGAGAAAGGCCATCTCCTGCTCGCTGATGGCCAGTGGCTCCACGCCCAGCGAGGGCGCGAGTTGCGCCATGAAGTGGGCGACCAGCTCGGGGATGTCCTGCTTGTGCGCGCGCAGCGGTGCGAGGTTCAGGTCGACCACCTGCAGGCGGAAGAACAGGTCCTTGCGGAAGCGCCCGGCTTCCACCTCGGCACTGAGCTGGCGGTTGGTCGCTGCGATGATGCGAAGGTTCAGCGGCACCAGCTGCTCGCTGCCCACCGGGCGGATCTTCAAGTCTTCAATGGCGCGCAGCAGCGTGGCCTGGATGGCCAGCGGCAGCTCGGCAATTTCGTCCAGGAACAGCGTGCCACCCTGTGCGTAGTGAAACAGGCCGTCGCGCGCGCGTGTCGCACCGCTGAACGCGCCTTTGGCGTGGCCGAAGAGTTCGCTTTCGATCAACTCGGGCGACACCGCCGCGCAGTTGACCGGCACGAACGGCCCGCTGGCGCGGCTGCTTTGAGCGTGCAGTTCACGTGCCACCAACTCCTTGCCGGTGCCCGACTCGCCTTGCAGCAGCACCGTGCTGTTGACCGGTGCCACGCGCGCAATCGAGGCGCGCAGGTTCTGCAGGTCGGGTGACTGGCCCACCAGCGCCGTGCCGCGCCCCGGGGGCTGTGACACAGCGCGGCGCAGCACAAAGTTTTCCCGGCGCAGGCGCGAACGTTCGTAACAGTGTTTCACCGCGTTCAGGATCTGCGGCACCCGAAACGGTTTGAGGATGAAGTCGGACGCGCCCGCGCGCAGGGCTTCGATGGCGGTGTCCAGGTCGGCGAACGCAGTGATCAGGATCACCTCGCCGGTGAAGCCCTGTTCGCGCAGTTCCTTGAGCCAGACCACGCCGCTTTTGCCGGGCAAGGAGATGTCCAGGATGACCAGGTCCACGTGGTGGCCGCGCAACCACTGTGCGCCGTCTTCGGCACTGGTGGCGCTCATCACGAAATGGCAACGCGGTGCCAATGTCTTGACCAGGAAGTTGAGCATGCCCTGCTCGTCGTCGACGATCAGGATGGACCAGTCGGGCCAGCCTTCCAGGGTTCGTTCGGGCCCCGAGGGCAAAAGAGAGGTGTCCACCCGCCGGGATTCTACGGATGAGCCCTACGAAAACAGTGGGGTATTGGCGCAAACCCCACGATGGTGCGGGGTGTTGAAACGCCTGGGCGGTCGTGGTGCATGCGACAAATTGTCGCGACAAGGGGCGACAGCTTGTCCGACCTCGCCGGGCCTCATCGTCACCGGCATGCGGGTAATCCCGAGGTGGTCAACGAGACCTTCATCGCGATTGTGAGTGTGCTCAAGGTGTGGCGATCTGCCTGCGCCAGGCTTGCTTTCCCCGGCACCGATACCTTTGGCCTATGGCACGCTTCTGGCTATCAAAAGCGCAGCAAGCTGTGATGTTGCAATGCCGCATGAAAGGTGCTCTGGTCACGAGGCGTCAATCACTTCCTGCTACGTATGAACCACCTTGCAACCCATACCGGCTGGGGTTAGATTCCACGTATGCAAAAGGTCCGCACGTTGTGTTGGCGGACCCGTTTCAACCTGGAGATCTGCATGACCAAGCCCTCCCGCCCGACCGCAGGTAGTGAACGCTCCGGCCTGAACCGGCGCACTCTGTTCGCAGGTGCGTCCACGGTCGGCGCACTCGCTGCCGCGGCTGCCTTGATTCCGCGCGCACCGGTCGAAGAAACCGCTGCGATCGAGGCCAAGCCCGCACCCACCAAGGGCGGCGGCTACAGCCTCAGCGACCACGTCAAACAGTACTACCAGACCACCCGCATCTGAGCGGACGGCTGTTCCTTGAATCCCCACGTTCTCGTCCGTTCGCTGCCCCAGTCAGGGGCACAGGCCGCTTCCACAGCGGTTTGCCAAGCGACTCCTCAGGAGGCAAAACCATGCTGCTGACCAAAAAATCATCCTCCGCCGGTGGACACGCCTCACGCGTGCATTCCACCTTCGTCCACAACCTGCAGCGCGGCCTGTCCTCGGCCCTGCCCACCATGGACCGCCGCGCCTTCCTGCGCCGCTCCGGCATGGGCGTGGGCGTCGGTCTGGCCGCTTCCCAGCTCGTGCTGGTGAAGAAGGCCAAGGCCGCTGAAGGCAAGTCCATCGACGGCACCGGCAAGATCGAAGTCAAGCGCACCATCTGCACGCACTGCTCGGTGGGCTGCGCCACCGACGCGATCGTGGAAAACGGCGTCTGGGTGCGCCAGGAGCCGGTGTTCGACTCCCCCATCAACCTCGGCGCCCACTGCGCCAAGGGTGCGGCCCTGCGCGAGCACGGCCACGGCGAATACCGCTTGCGCTATCCCATGAAGCTGGTCAACGGCAAGTACGAGCGCATCAGCTGGGACGTGGCACTGAACGAAATCACCGCGAAGATGAACGAGTTGCGCGAGGCCAGCGGCCCCGACTCGGTCTACTTTGTGGGTTCGTCCAAGCACAACAACGAGCAGGCCTACCTGCTGCGCAAGTTCGTGAGCTTCTGGGGCACCAACAACTGCGACCACCAGGCCCGCATCTGCCACTCCACCACGGTGGCCGGTGTTGCGAACACCTGGGGCTACGGCGCCATGACCAATTCGTACAACGACATGCAGAACAGCAAGTGCGCGTTGTACATCGGCTCCAATGCCGCCGAAGCGCACCCCGTGTCCATGCTGCACATGCTGCACGCCAAGGAAAACGGCTGCAAGATGATCGTGGTCGACCCGCGCTTCACCCGCACCGCGGCCAAGGCCGACGAGTTCGTGCGCATCCGCTCCGGCACCGACATTCCTTTCCTGTTCGGCATCCTGTACCACGTCTTCGCCAACGGCTGGGAAGACAAGAAATACATCAACGACCGTGTCTACGGCATGGAGGCTGTGAAAGCCGACGTGATGGCCAAGTGGAACCCGGCTGCGGTTGAAGAAGCCTGCGGTGTGGGCGAAGCCCAGATGTTCAAGGTCGCCAAGATGCTGGCCGAAGCCAAGCCGGCCACCATCGTGTGGTGCATGGGCCAGACCCAGCACACCATCGGCAACGCGATGGTTCGCGCCACCTGCATCCTGCAACTGGCGCTGGGCAACGTGGGCAAGAGCGGCGGCGGCACCAACATCTTCCGTGGGCACGACAACGTGCAGGGCGCCACCGACGTGGGCCCGAACCCCGATTCACTGCCCGGCTACTACGGCCTGGCAGCCGGCTCGTGGAAACACTTCGCTGCCACCTGGGGCGTGGACTACGACTGGATCAAGTCCAAGTACGCCGACGGCATGATGGAGAAGCCCGGCATCACCGTGTCGCGCTGGATCGACGGCGTGCTGGAGAACAACGAGCTGATCGACCAGGGTCCGAACCTGCGCGGCGTGTTCTTCTGGGGCCACGCGCCCAACTCGCAGACCCGTGGTCTGGAGATGAAGCGCGCCATGGACAAGCTCGACCTGCTGGTGGTGGTGGATCCGTACCCGTCGGCCACCGCGTCGATGGCGGCCATGCCCGGCAAGCCCGAAGACCAGAACCCCAACCGTGCGGTGTATTTGCTGCCAGCGGCCACCCAGTTCGAGACCAGCGGTTCTTGCACCGCGTCGAACCGTTCGCTGCAGTGGCGCGAGAAGGTCATCGAGCCGCTGTGGGAGAGCCGCAGCGATCACATGATCATGCACCAGTTCGCTGAAAAGCTCGGCTTCGCCACCGAACTCAGCAAGAACTACAAGATGCAGCAGGTCAAGGGCATGGACGAACCCGTGCCGGAGGACATCCTGCGCGAGATCAACAAGTCGGTCTGGACCATTGGCTACACCGGCCAGAGCCCGGAACGCCTGAAGGCCCACATGCGCAACATGAACGTCTTCGACGTGAAGACGCTCAAGGCCAAGGGCAAGGTTGTCGACAAGGAAACCGGCTACGACATGACCGGCGACTACTTCGGTCTGCCTTGGCCTTGCTACGGGACGCCCGAGATCAAGCACCCTGGCTCGCCGAACCTGTACGACACCTCCAAGCACGTCATGGAAGGCGGCGGCAACTTCCGCGCCAACTTCGGCGTGGAGCGCGAAGGCAAGAGCCTGCTGGCCGAGGACGGCTCGCACTCGGTCGGTTCCGAGATCACCACCGGCTACCCCGAGTTCGACCACGTGCTGCTCAAGAAGCTGGGCTGGTGGGCCGATCTGAGCGAGGCCGAGCAAAAGGCTGCCGAGGGCAAGAACTGGAAGACCGACCCGACCGGCGCCATCATCCGCGTGACCATGGCCCACGGTTGCCATCCGTTCGGCAACGCCAAGGCCCGCGCCGTGGTGTGGAACTTCCCCGATGGCATTCCGCAGCACCGCGAGCCGCTCTACGGCATCCGCCCCGACATGGTGGCCAAGTATCCGAGCCACGACGACCAGAAGAGCCGCTGGCGCATGCCGGTGCTCTACAAGTCGCTGCAGACCAAGAACATCGAAGAAAAGATGCACGAGAAGTTCCCGCTGATCATGACCTCGGGCCGTCTGGTCGAATACGAGGGTGGTGGCGAGGAGACCCGCTCCAACCCCTGGCTGGCCGAACTGCAGCAGGAGATGTTCGTCGAACTCCATCCAGCGACTGCAGCTTCACGCGGCATCCGCAACGGCGAACGCGTCTGGGTGAGCAGCCCGACCGGAGCGCGCATCAACGTGCAGGCTTTGGTGACACCGCGGGTGGGCGAGGACACCGTGTTCTTGCCGTTCCACTTCTCCGGCCACTGGCAGGGCGAAGACATGAAGCCCTACTACCCTGCCGGCGCGATGCCGGTGGTGCGTGGTGAGGCGGTCAACACGGCCATCACGTACGGCTACGACATCGTCACGATGATGCAGGAAACCAAGACCACGATCTGCAATGTGGAGCGTGCGTAAGCACCGGCCCCGCTGCAACAGGAGAACAATATGGCAAGAATGAAATTCATCTGTGATGCAGAGCGCTGCATCGAATGCAACGGTTGCGTGACCGCCTGCAAGAACGAACACGAGGTGCCGTGGGGCGTGAACCGCCGCCGCGTGGTCACCCTCAACGACGGCGTGCCCGGCGAAAAATCCATCTCGGTGGCCTGCATGCACTGCAGCGACGCGCCTTGCATGGCCGTGTGCCCGGTGAACTGCTTCTACCGCACCGACGAAGGTGTGGTGCTGCACGACAAGGACGTGTGCATCGGCTGCGGCTACTGCTCGTACGCCTGCCCGTTCGGCGCGCCGCAGTTCCCCTCGCAAGGCACCTTCGGTGTGCGCGGCAAGATGGACAAGTGCACCTTCTGCGCCGGCGGCCCCGAGGCCCACGGCAGCCAGGACGAGTTCGAAAAGTACGGTCGCAACCGCCTGGCCGAAGGCAAGCTGCCGGCCTGCGCCGAGATGTGCTCGACCAAGGCCCTGCTCGCCGGTGACGGCGACGTGGTGGCCGACATCTTCCGCAACCGTGTGTTGCAGCGTGGCAAGGGCGCCGAAGTCTGGGGCTGGGGCACCGCCTACGGCACCGCAGCAGGGACCAAATCATGAGCCAGCGTTTCACCCTCTCCATCGCGGCTGTGGCCTTGACCTTGGGCCTCGCAGCCTGCGGCGACCAGCCACAGGAAATGAACAGCGCCGGCGTCAAGCAGGACGGCGCGCCCTACACCGGCGTGGGCAAGAGCCAGTACGTGCAGGGCGGCTGGAGCGCAGGCGACAAGGCGAGCTGGGAACAGCAGCTGAAGACGCGTGCCCAGTACGGACAGAACGATTACACCCGCATGTCCAATTGACGAGGAACGCTGTATGCAACGGTTTTTGACCGCTGGCTTGCGCCAGCTCGCATCGCCGGCTGTCCTCGCGGCGGCCCTGTTTGCCCTGAGTGCGGGCATGGTCAGTGCACAAGCGCCGACATCCGGGCCTGCGCAGGACGACCCGGCTCCACCCGCCGTGACCGCGCCCGCCGCGGCCCAGCAAGGTGGCATCCGGAGCGCCAACATTTTCGAGATCGCGCCCGACGCGTCGACCGATCCCAAGTACAGCGAGCAGACCAACGCCGAGCGCGGCCAGGTGCAGCCGGGCAACAACGCGCCGATGTGGCGCGATGTGGCCAAAGGCGTCACGGGCTATTCGAGCCTGCCCGATCCTGAAGCCGGCAACATGATCCAGGGCTTTGTGCAGTACCCTGGCTCCAGCTACACCAATGCGGGTGAAGCGTGGCGCCAGGTGCGCAACAACTGGATCATTCCCTACGGCGGATCACTGATGCTGATCGTGCTGGTGGCGCTGGCGTTGTTCTACTTCGGCAAGGGCACGATCAGGCTGCACGGCAGCGAGACCGGCCGCGTGATCGAGCGCTTCACCTACGTGGAGCGCGCAGCGCACTGGATCAATGCCATCACCTTCGTTGTGCTGGCCGTCTCCGGCATCGTCATGGCGTTCGGCAAGTTTTTCCTGCTGCCCGTGATGGGCGCCACCTTGTTCGGCTGGTTGAGCTACGCGCTCAAGAACATGCACAACTTTGCCGGCCCGCTGTTCGCGGTGTCGCTGGTGGTGGTGTTCTTCACCTTCCTCAAGGACAACTGGCCCAGCAAGGAAGACTTTGCCTGGATCATGAAGGCCGGTGGTCTGTTTGGTGGTTCCGAAGTGCCTTCGCACCGCTTCAACGCGGGTGAGAAGGTCGTGTTCTGGGGCGGTGTGTTTTTCCTCGGCCTGATCGTCGTGGGCTCCGGCGTCTTCCTCGACAAGATCGTGCCGGCGGTGGAATACACCCGTGCCAACATGCAGGTTGCCCACATGATCCACGGTGTCGCCACCGTTCTGATGATGGCCATGTTCCTGGGCCACATCTACATGGGCACCGTCGGCATGGAAGGCGCCTACAAGGCCATGAAGACCGGCTATGTGGACGAGACCTGGGCCAAGGAGCACCACGAGCTCTGGTACGACGACATCAAGGCCGGCAAGATCCCGGCGCACCGCACGGCAGCCGCCGCAGCGACCAGCGATGCGCCGCGCGCTGCCTGACCGTCCCACCTTCTTCTGAGACAAGGAAATCCCATGAAACGCAGCCTTTTGTGCCTGTCGATGCTGCTGGCCACGTCCGTGTTCGCCAAGCTGCCCGCACCCGTGCTGACCGAAGAAGCCAAAGCCAAGGCCGAGGAGGCCAAGGCCCGCACGGCCTGGGCCGCAAAGGTGGAAAGCTACAAGCTCTGCCTGTCGATGGACCGGGCCGCAGGCAACTACTTCAAGACGGCAGCTGCCAGCGGCAAGTCCGTCGGTCCTGCCGCAGCACTGCCGGCCTGCGCCGATCCAGGCCCGTTCACTTACGTGGCGGCCGCCGCCACTGCGGTAGCCAAGCCGGTTGAAGCAGCTGGTGCACACTCGCCCTCCACCCAGGCATCCAGCCCTCCGAGCGGCAAGGCGCCAGCTGCGGTACCCACCGGCAAGTGACCGGCCGCAACGCCGCCCATCTCCGGATCTTCTGAAAGTGAAAGGGCCGCACCTCCGGGTGCCGGCCCTTTGACTTTGTTGCCATTGAATCTGCTGTAGTCTGCCGCCATGCCTTTGCCCCACCTCACCCAGGCCCGTGCACCACTGACCCGAGAAGTCGAGGTCACGAACCAGCACGGCGAGCGCGAGTCGATCTTCATTCCGGCGGAGCGCGACCTCACCGTGTATGTGGACAAGCGCGAGCTGGTGACGCTGATGACGCTCGGCGCGCACCCCGAGTGGCTGGTGTTGGGCTATCTGCTCAACCAGCGCCTCATCGCATCTGTGGACGAGATCGAGTCCATCACCGTGGACTGGGAGGTGGGCGCGGCCTCGGTCAAGACGCGGCACGGCATCGACCACATCGAAGAGCGCACTTCCAAACGCGTGGTCACCACCGGGTGTGGCCAGGGCAGTGTCTTCGGCAACCTCATGGACGAGATCGACAGCATCCAGCTGCCGGCCAACATGGTCCTGCGCCAGTCGCAGCTGTACGCCATCGTCAACGCGATCCGGCTCAAGGAAAGCACTTACAAGTCGGCCGGGTCGGTGCATGCGTGTGCGCTGTTCCACGACGACGAATTGCAGCTGTTCGTGGAGGATGTCGGTCGCCACAACGCGGTGGACACCATCGCCGGCTGGATGGCCCTGGAGCAGTCCACCGATTCGCGCCACAAGGTCTTTTACACAACAGGCCGACTCACCAGCGAGATGGTGATCAAGTCGGCCCAGATGGGCGTGGCCGTGGTGGTTTCGCGCAGCGGCATCACGCAGATGGGCCTGGATGTGGCGCAGCGCGTGGGCCTGTGTGCCATTGGTCGGGCCACCAACAAGCACTTCCTGTGCTACACCCACCCCGCGCGCCTGGTGCTTGATGCCGTGCCGCCGCCTGCCCCCGCTGCGCGGGAGCGCGCCGCCAGCACTTCCTGATTCCGCGGGCGCCGCGGGCCGTCCTCACTCGGCGTGTGCCCGGGGGTTCGGGCATAAACTCGGTTCACTTTTTTAGCCGAGAACTCCCATGAGCCGAGACGTCCACGTCATTGACCACCCCCTGGTGCAGCACAAGCTCACGCTGATGCGCCGCAAGGACACCAGCACCAAGAGCTTTCGCGAACTCGTGCACGAGCTCAGTGCCCTGCTGGCCTACGAGATCACCCGCGACATGCCCATGCAGGAAATCGAGATCGAGACCCCGCTGGAAAAGATGACCTCGCGCGTCATCGACGGCAAGAAGGTGGTGCTTGCCTCCATCCTGCGCGCCGGCAACGGCTTTCTCGACGGCATGTTGCAGGTCATTCCCGGCGCGCGCGTGGGGCACATCGGCCTCTACCGCGACCCGGCCACGCTCAAGGCGGTGGAGTACTACTTCAAGATGCCGCAGGACATGCACGAACGCGACGTGATCGTGCTCGATCCCATGCTGGCCACCGGCAACTCGGCAGTGGCCGCGGTCGACCGCCTGAAAAAGACCGGCCCGCGCTCGATCCGTTTCGTGTGCCTGGTCACCTGCCCCGAGGGCATCAAGACCTTCCATGACGCGCACCCTGACGTGCCGATCTACACGCCTGCCGTGGACCGCGGCCTGAACGAACACGGCTACATCGTTCCGGGGCTCGGCGACGCCGGCGACCGCATCTTCGGCACCAAGTAGAGCTCCCCCCGCGCCCCGCCTGCGGCGCGTCACCCCTCAGGGGCAACACCTGCGGCCTGGCAAAGCCAGTTCCGCGGCGTTCTGAACCAATGCACTTCGCGCCGGTCCGATGTGTGGCTTTTGTTGATGCGATAAGGTCCTGCGAATGAGTACACCCATCACCTCCCTGCCCATCCGTTTCTGGACCCTGGGCTGGTCTTCCCTGACCCGTGACTGGCGCGCCGGCGAACTGCGGCTGCTCATGCTGGCCGTGACGCTCGCGGTGGCCGCCTTGTCGGCGGTGGGGTTCTTTGCCGACCGGCTGCAGGGCGGGCTCACGCGCGATGCGCGTGCGCTCATCGGGGGCGATGTCGTCATCAGCAGCGACAACACACCGCCGCCTGCCTTCGAAGAGCAGGCCCGCGAACTGGGTCTTACTGTGGTGCAGACGCTGAGCTTTCCCACCATGGGCCGGGCGCGCGACGAAGAGGGCGGTGCCGCCCGCTTGGTCGCTTTGAAATCGGTGGGCGAGGGCTACCCGCTGCGCGGCAGCCTGCGCGTGGCCGAGACACCCACCGGCACCGATGCGCCCACGCGGGACATTCCCGCGCCCGGTACCGCCTGGGTTGACGCAGCGTTGCTCGTCAGCCTCGACCTGGAGATGGGCCAGCCGCTGCTGCTGGGCGACGCTTCGCTGACCATCGCCCGCGTTATCGTGGTCGAACCTGACCGGGGCGCCGGCTTCATGAGCTTTGCGCCACGCGTGATGATCAACAACGCGGACTTGCCCGTCACCGGCCTGGTGCAGCCCGCCAGCCGCCTCAACTACCGCCTGGCCGTGGTGGGCGACGAAGCCCGCGTGGCCCGCTTCAATCAGTGGGCGCAGGCCGAGGTGGCCAAGCCGGGCGTGCGCGGCATCCGGCTGGAGTCGCTCGAAGGCGGGCAGCCCGCCATGCAGGAAACGCTGGAGCGCGCCGAAAAATTCCTCAACCTTGTGGCGCTGCTGGCCGCGCTCTTGTGCGCCGTGGCCGTGGCCATTGCCGCCCGAGGGTTTGCACAAAGGCACCTGGACGACTGCGCCATGCTGCGCGTGCTCGGCCTCTCCCAGGGCACCATGGCGCGCGCCTACACGCTCGAATTTGCGCTCGTGGGCCTGTTCGCCAGCGCGCTGGGCGTGGCCATCGGCTACGCGGTGCACCATGTGTTCGTGGTGCTTCTCGCGGGTCTGGTCGAGGCCAGCCTGCCACCGCCCGGCATCACGCCAGTGCTGCTTGGGCTGGGCATGGGTCTCACGCTGATGATGGCATTTGGCCTGCCCCCTGTGCTGCAGCTGGCCAAGGTGCCGCCGCTGCGCGTGATCCGCCGCGACGTGGGCCAGCTCAAGCCCGCCACGCTGGCCGTGCTGGCGCTGGGCATGGCGGGATTTGCCGCGCTGCTGCTGGCCGCCAGCCGCGACCTGCTGCTGGGCGGCATTGCGGTGGGTGGCTTCGCTGCTGCGGTGCTGCTGTTTGCCGCAGCCAGCTACGCCGCCGTGCGCCTGCTGCGCGCCAGCGTGAACGAAGCCACCGCGCCGCGTGCGCTCGTCATGGCCACGCGCCAGCTCTCGGCCCGCCCGGCCTACGCGGTGGTGCAGATCAGCGCGCTCTCGGTGGGTCTGCTCGCGCTGGTGCTGCTGGTGCTGCTGCGCACCGATCTCATTGCCAGCTGGCGCAACGCCACCCCGCCTGACGCACCCAACCGCTTTGTGATCAACGTGCAGCCCGAGCAGGGCACCGAGTTCCAGCAGGCGCTGCGCACCGCCGGTGTGGAGCGTTTCGACTGGTACCCCATGATCCGCGGCCGGCTGGTCAGCGTGAACGGTGCGGCGGTGAAGCCCGAGGACTACCCCGACGACCGCGCTGCCCGCCTGGTGGACCGCGAGTTCAACCTCTCCAACACCGCCACGCTGCCCGACAACAACCCGGTGGTGCAGGGCACGTGGACCGAGAACGAAGCCGACGCCCTGAGCGTGGAAGAAGGCCTGGCCGAAACCCTGGGCTTGAAGCTCGGCGACCGCCTGGGCTTCGACATCGGCGGCCAGATTACCGAAGGGCGCATCACCAGCCTGCGCAAGGTGGACTGGGGCTCCATGCGGGTGAACTTCTTCGTGGTGTTCCCCGTGGCCGAGGTGCCCAACGTGCCGGTGAGCTTCATCAGCGCCTTCCGCGCACCCGATGGCGCCAGCGCCGCTGGTGCCAGCTTCGACAACTCGCTGGTGCGCCAGTTTCCCAACATCACCAACGTGGACATGAGCCAGACCATTGCGCAGGTCCAGCGTGTGCTCGGCCAGGTCATCAGCGCGGTGGAGTTCCTGTTTGCCTTCACGCTGGCCGCCGGCCTCGTGGTGCTGCTGGCCGCGATCACCGCCACCCGTGGCGAGCGCGAGCGCGAATTCGCCATCCTGCGCGCTGTGGGCGCGGGCTCCAGGCTGCTGCGCCAGGTGCAGCGCATCGAGCTGCTGGGCGTGGGCCTGTTGGCTGGCTTCCTCGCTTCCAGCGTGGCCGTGGCCGTGGGCTGGGCACTCGCGCGCTATGTGTTCCAGTTCTCCTGGACCGCCTCGCCCTGGGTGCCGCTGGGCGGTGCGCTGGCCGGCGCTGTGCTGGCCCTGGTGGCCGGCTGGTGGGGCTTGCGCAGTGTGTTGCGCACCCCGGTGGTGGAAACCTTGCGCAAGGCCACCGCATGAGCGATCAACTGCAAGAATCAAAGCCGTTTGCCACCCCGTTCGAATGGATCGGTGGTGAAGACAGGGTGCGTGCACTCGTCGACCGCTTCTACGACCTGATGGACATCGAGCCCGGCTACAAGGAGCTGCGCACCGCCCACGGCAACACGCTGGAAGACGCCCGGCAAAAACTGTTCTGGTTCCTCTGCGGCTGGCTCGGCGGCCCGCAGCACTACACCGAAAAGTTTGGCCACCCCCGCCTGCGCATGCGCCACATGCCGTTCTCCATCGGCGTGCAGGAACGCGACCAGTGGCTGGCCTGCATGGACCAGGCGATGGGTGAAACGGGTGTGGACGCCGTGCTGCGCGAGCGCTTGAAGACGAGCTTTCTTCAGACCGCGGACTGGATGCGCAACCAACCCGGGTCCCATGGATGACCGACCCCACCCCCAACGTGGCACAAACCGCGCGTCGCGGTGCCCTGGGCATCGTGGTGTTCTGGCTCGCGCTCATGGGGATGCTCTACCTCGCGTTTGACCACTTCGAGCAAGGCCGCGCAGCCGGCAACCAGGCCTATTCCAACGAACAAGGCGAGCTGGTGATTCCCCGCGGCCGCGACGGCCACTTTCGTGTGCAAGGTCAGGTCAACGGAGAAGCCGTCACCTTCCTGGTGGATACGGGCGCCAGCACCGTGACCGTGAGCGAAGACTTTGCACGCCGCGCCAGCCTGGAAGGCGGTCAGAGCGTGACCTTTCAGACCGCCAACGGCCCACTGCAGGGCCGGGTCTTGCGCCAGGTACCGGTGCAGGCTGGACACCTGGGTCTGAACGGCACCACCGTGGCGGTGGGTCTGGTCGGGCTCGACAAAGACAAGGCCTTGCTGGGCCAGAGCTTTCTGTCGCGCTTCGATATCCAGATCTTGCAGGGCGAGATGCGGTTGACGCCTCGGTGAGCTGTCAGGCGCCGCCCGACCTGAGCAGCACCACCAGCGCCCCGGCCCCACCCTCCGCCGGCCTCGCCTGCACAAAGGCCATCACCTCGTTCTTTTGCACCAGCCAGCGCAGCACACGGTTCTTGAGCACCGGCATGCGCCCAGGTGAGCCCAGGCCCTTGCCGTGCACCACACGCACGCAGCGCAGGCCCTGCTGGTGGGCCTCGCGGATGAAGCGGCCCAGGGCTTCGCGGGCTTCGTCGGTGCGCAGGCCGTGCAGGTCGATCTGGCGCTGGATGCTCCAGCTGCCTTCGCGCAGCTTGCGCATCACGTCCGGCCCCAGGCCCGGGCAGCGGTAGCTCAGCATCTCGTCGGTGTGCAGCAGGGTCTCGATGTCGAAGTCGTCGGACAGCGCTTCGCGCATGACCGAGGCTTCGTCGAGCTGGCGCTGCACGGGCAGCGGCGCCACCGGGACCGGGCGCGGCGCGATGCGGCCCGGATTGGCGATGGCTTGTACCGGTCCCACGGCATGGGCAAACAGGCGGCGTTCGCGTTCGCGCTGCAGCTCGGCCTGGCGTTGCGCCTCGCGCTGGATGGCCTCGGCCGCGGCACGCTCGGCCATGGCGCGTTTGAGCGCCTTCAGGTCGGCCAGCGTGTTGACTTTCATGGCGCGATTGTGACGGAGCAGGTGCCCGCGGCAGACGGGTGGCCCGATCAACCCTGCAGGGTCAGATCAGGCCCATTTCGGCCATGGACGCGGCCTGGTTGCGGGTGACGATGAAGTGGTCGAGCACCTTCACATCCACCAGCGCCAGGGCCGACTTGAGGGTGGCGGTCAGGGCTTCGTCGGCGCGCGAGGGCAGGGCGGTGCCGCTGGGGTGGTTGTGCGCCAGCACCACGGCGGCGGCGTGGTGGTGCAGGGCGCGCAACACGACCTCGCGCGGGTACACGCTGGTCTGCGTCAAGGTGCCGCGAAACAGCTCTTCGAGCGCCACCAGCCGGTTCTGTGTGTCGAGAAACAGCACGGCGAACACCTCGTGCTGGCGGCCACCCAGCTGCAGCTGCAGGTACTCGCGCACCGCCTGGGGGTTCTCCAGGAGCGTTTTTTCCTGCAGACGCTGGGTGAGGGCGCGCCGGGCGAGCTCGAGCACGGCCAGCACCTCGGCGCGTTTGGCCGGGCCCAGACCCTTGATCTGCTTGAGCGCCTCGGCGCTGGTGTGCAGCAGTCCGGCCATGCCGCCGAAGTGCTCCAGCAGCTCCTGCGCGAGCTGCACCACGTGTTTGCCGCGGATGCCGGTGCGCAGCAGCAGCGCCAGCAGCTCCACGTCGCTGAGCGCCCCCGGCCCACGGGCCAGCAGCTTTTCGCGCGGTCGCGCATCGGTCGGCAGGCTTTTGAGTCCCACCATGACAAGGCCATCCATATAGTTTTCCTCCCTGATTCAGCCCGCTTTTTACAATACGGGCACAACGCCATGCGCGGCGCTCCGGTTCGGGGCCCCGTGCCCCACACTCCCCTCATGCTGTCTACACCGCCCATGCCCCACGTCCAAGAAGGCTCTTTCCTCACCCTGCACTACCGCATGTCCGGTCCGCAGGGGCAGGTGATCATCGACACCTTTGCCGGCAAGCCCGCCACGCTGAGCCTGGGCGTGGGTGAACTTTCGCCCGCAATCGAGCAGCGCCTGATGGGCCTGGAAGAGGGCGCCCACACCGTCATCGAGCTGGCCGCGGGGGAGGCCTTTGGCGAACGCCAGCCCGAGATGGTGCAGTGGGTGGCGCGCAAGCTGCTCAGCGAGCTCGGCGATCCGCATGAACGGTATGTGGCGGGCGACGTGGTGCAGTTCCCCACGCCCGACGGGCTGGGAACCTACGCGGGCGCGGCGGTGCAGGTGCGCGAAGACGGTGCCGTGCTGTTCGATTTCAACCACCCGCTCGCCGGCCAGCCGGTGCGGTTTGAAGTGCAATTGATCGGGGTGCTGTGATGCCGAAGTCGCAAGAAATTGTTCTCGCCGAGCCGCGTGGTTTCTGTGCGGGTGTGGACCGTGCCATCGAAATCGTCGAGCGCGCGCTCACCAAGTTTGGCCGGCCCATTTATGTGCGCCACGAGATCGTGCACAACACCTATGTGGTCAACGACCTCAAGGCCAAAGGCGCGATCTTCATTGAAGAACTGTCCGACGTGCCGGCTGGCGCCACGCTGGTGTTTTCGGCCCACGGCGTGAGCAAGGCGATTCAGGACGAAGCGAAACAGCGCGGCTTCAACATCTTCGACGCCACCTGCCCGCTGGTGACCAAGGTGCACGTGGAGGTGGCCAAGCTGCACCGCGAAGGTTTCGAATTCATCATGATCGGCCACAAGGGTCACCCCGAGGTGGAAGGCACCATGGGCCAACTGGAGAGCGGCATCCACCTGGTGGAAGACGTGGAAGACGTGGCGCATGTATCGCCCGCGCAGACCACCAAGCTCGCCGTGGTGACGCAGACCACGCTGTCGGTGGATGACGCAGCCGAGATCCTGGGCGCCGTGAAGGCGCGCTTTCCGCAGGTGCGAGAGCCCAAGCAGCAAGACATTTGTTACGCCACGCAGAACCGGCAGGATGCGGTCAAGCTGCTGAGCCCTCAGGTCGATATCGTGATCGTGGTGGGCAGCCCCACCAGCTCCAACAGCAACCGCCTGCGCGAGGTTGCCATCAAGCTCGGCACCGTGAGCTACATGGTCGACAGCGCCGATGAGCTCCAGGCCGACTGGTTCGAAGGCAAGCGCCGCGTGGGCCTGACCGCTGGCGCTTCGGCGCCCGAGATCCTGGTGCGTCAGGTGATCGAGCGCATCAAGGAGTTGGGCGCCATCTCCGTGCGCACCATGGACGGCCTGACCGAAACGATCAAGTTCCCGCTGCCCAAGGGCCTGAAGATGGACGGCGAAGACGCCGCGCCGCTGCAGCACCTGCGCTGAGCGCCGGGGCACCGCCTGCCCAAACCTACAATCGCCGCATGCTAGACATCGTCCAACTGAGAAAAGACCTCCCCGGGGTCGTCGCGCGGCTTGAAACGCGCAAGAGCCCACAGCCGTTTCTGGACGTGGCCGCCTACCAGGCCCTGGAAACCGAGCGCAAGACGCTGCAGACCCGCACCGAAGAGCTGCAGAGCCAGCGCAATTCGCTGAGCAAACAGATCGGCATGCTCAAGGGCAAAGGGCAGCACGCCGAGGCAGACGCCGTGATGGCGCAGGTGGGCGCGCTCAAGACCGAGCTCGATGCTTCGGGCGCCCGGCTGGAGGTGATCCAGGCCGAACTGCACACCCTGCTGCAAGCCGTGCCCAACCTGCCGCACGAGAGCGTGCCCGTGGGCAGCGACGAACATGGCAACGTGGAACTGCGCCGCTGGGGCACACCGCGCGTGTTCGACTTCGCTGTGCGCGACCACGTGGATGTGGGCACCCCGCTCGGGCTGGATTTTGAAACCGGCACCAAGCTCGCCGGTTCGCGCTTCACCTTCATGCGCGGCCCACTCGCGCGTCTGCATCGCGCACTTGCGCAGTTCATGCTGGATGTGCAGACCCAGGAGCATGGTTACACCGAGTGCTACACGCCCTACATCGTGAACGCTGAAACATTGCGCGGCACAGGCCAGCTGCCCAAGTTCGAAGCCGATCTGTTTGCTGTGAAGAAGGGCGGACAGGACGCCGAGGAAGTGCCCGACCTGCAGGCGCTCTACCTCATTCCCACCAGCGAAGTCACGCTCACCAACGTCGTGCGCGACACCGTGGTGGCCGAGTCCGAACTGCCCATCAAACTCACCGCACACACGCCGTGCTTCCGGTCTGAGGCCGGCAGCGCCGGGCGCGACACGCGCGGCATGATCCGCCAGCACCAGTTCGACAAGGTCGAGATGGTGCAGATCGTGCACCCCGACAGGAGTTACGAAGCGCTGGAAGCCATGACCGGCCACGCCGAAGCCGTGCTGCAGAAGCTGGGCCTGCCCTACCGCGTGCTGGCGCTGTGCACCGGCGACATGGGTTTTGGCGCCACCCGCACACATGACCTGGAAGTGTGGGTGCCCGCGCAAGAAACCTACCGCGAGATCAGCTCGGTCTCCAACTGCGAAGCTTTCCAGGCGCGCCGCTTGCAGGCGCGATTCAAGAACGCACAAGGCAAGAACGAACTCTTGCACACGCTCAACGGTTCGGGCCTGGCTGTGGGCCGCGCGCTGGTGGCGGTGCTGGAGAACTTCCAGAACGCCGACGGCAGCGTGACTGTGCCCGAGGTGCTGCGGCCGTACATGGGTGGGCTGGAGCGTTTGACACCGGCTTGACGTTCACATCGCTTCGCCCGGCAAAAGCCCCGCCGTTGCGGGGCGTTTTCATGTCCGCCACTGGCCTGGCAGGTGATGGACTTCGCCAAGGGCGGACGGCAGCGGCGACGGGGGGCGGGTCGGTATGTGGGACCGGTTGGACAGACGGTGCTTTGCAAAGTGCCCCGGCAGGCGTACACCCGAACTGTCAGCCGTCCACCGGGACAGCCGTCACCCCGGAGGAGTGCCAATTGACCGAGCCAGACCACCCCCGTCAGAACCACCTGTTGTCCTGCTTGCCCGATGCCGAATGGCAACGTTGGTTGCCCCAGCTTGAGTTGGTGGATCTGCCGTTGGGCAAGGTGTTGTACGAGTCGGGGGCACCGCTGACGTACGTGCATTTCCCCACCAGCGCGATCGTTTCGCTGCTGTATGTGCTGGAAAACGGTTCGTCGGCCGAGATTGCGGTGGTGGGCCTGGAGGGTGTGGTGGGCATCTCCATCTTCATGGGCGGTGGCACCACACCCAACCGCTCGGTGGTGCAGAGCGCCGGCATGGGCTACCGGCTTCGCGCTGCAGTCATCAAGGAAGAGTTCGAGCGCTCCAGTGCGGTCCTGCACCTGATGCTGCGTTACACGCAAGCCCTGATCACCCAGATGAGCCAGACGGCGGTGTGCAACCGCTACCACTCGCTGGACCAGCAACTGTGCCGCTGGCTGCTGCTCAGCCTGGACCGCCTGCCCGGCAACGAACTGGTGATGACACAGGAGCTGATCGCCAACATGCTGGGCGTGCGCCGCGAGGGTGTCACCGAAGCCGCGCTCAAGCTCCAGGCTGCCGGCCTCATCCGCTATGCGCGTGGCCACATCTCGGTCCTGGACCGTCCGAAACTCGAGCGCAGAACCTGCGAGTGTTATCAAGTGGTGAAGCGCGAATACGACCGCCTGCTGCCGGACACAACGGCGATCTGAACCACGTCCACCGCCTGGCCGCGTCAATGCTCGGGGGAGGGCTTTTCGACGGCTTCCTCGGGGTTCAGCATCTGTTGGGCATCAGGGTCGGTGTCTTGAGAAGGAATGCCGTGCCCGGGACGGGTCTGCTTCTGCGGGTCTGTCCTTCACCCTACCCAGTGGTCAAGGCCTGGGGCGGGCACCGATCTTCAGATCCACCGCGGCCTTGAGCCGCCTGGCCGTTTGCAGTTGCTGCTGGAGCGTGGGCAGATGCCTGGCGGCAAAGGCTTTGACCTCGGGGTCATGGGCGCTGCGCGAGGCCTCCTCGAACAGCCGCACGCTGGCCTCGTGGCCCACCACGCCGATCTGATGCATGTAGCGCAGATCGAAGTGTTCTTCGCTCAGGTTGACGATCAGGATCCCCTGGCCCTTTTGCACCAGGGACGCTTCGCCCGGTGTCCTGTGGTCCTTCGACGCAGACAGCGTTTGCAGCTCGGCAGAGCGCCGGACCTGGTCATCCATCAGCCGAAGTGCAAAGGCGCGCACCCGTCGGTCGGTCGCCTTGTTGAGCGCCGCCCTGCTGGCCGGCTGTTCTGCATAGCCCTGTTCGGCGACCCGGTCCAGAAACCTCCGATCACCATCGACCAGCTGGTTTCCCATGGCCATGCCGCTGTTCAACAGCACCGCTGCCAAGGTGAACCGCACCCATGTCTGCATACTCACATCGCTGCTCCCGTAACCGTGGACCAAACGACCTGGCCTGGGCCTCGCCACGCGGGACATGGCGACCACAACACACATTCAAGAATGGTCAAGAAGTTCGTTCTGGTCGGTGCGATAGCGAACGTGGGCGCGAGCGTGTGTCCTTGAAGCCTGACTCACTCGGGGGGCATTCACGACGGCCATGGCCTCTGCCAGGGGCCAGCCCCTACCATTTCTCACCGATGTGGCAGCACACCGCACATCGGATCCTCATGACAACACGCCACCACAACAGTGGCCAGGAGAGACCCCTTGAAGACCACTTTGATTGCTGTTCTTGCGCTGGCGCTTGCCGGCTGTGCCATCCCCGCAGCCCAAGCACCGACCCTGTCGATCCTGGTGGATCTTGACCCGGCCAGCACCGACCGGACAGTGATCATCGAGAGCATCACCGCCGACCGCAACGGCGTGCTGTACGTGGCCGACCGGGTGTCGGGCAA